>NZ_CP014222.1:2205863-2520986 GCF_000969645.2 Janthinobacterium sp. B9-8 | reverse complement strand
GGCTGATTTCCATGGTTGCCTTACCAGTGCGCTCAGCTAGCTTGCGTACTTCATCAGCCACCACGGCAAAGCCACGGCCTTGCTCACCCGCACGGGCGGCTTCAATTGCGGCATTGAGTGCCAGCAAATTAGTTTGATCGGCAATCTCGCGAATGACATTGGTGATTTTGGTAATGTCTTGCGAACGATGCTCTAGTGAGGCCAGTAGCGTTGATAAATCGCCGACAGATTGGCGGGTATGCGCCATTTCTTCGCTGATTTTCAGCACATTTTCGCTGCCATGATGCGATGCACCTGCGGCTTCTCTGACTAAAGCATCGGTTTCACGCGCGGCTTCGGCAATATGCGAGATGCTGACACTGACTTCTTCAATCGCTGCTGCATTCGAGCTGGAGATATCGGCCAGATTATGTGAATCATTGGCCAGTTTAAGCACCGAACCACTCACTTCACTCACGCCGCCAGTAAGCGTAATCGCTTCGCGACGTAATTCGAGGAAGAGTGCGTTTAAGCGATCAACAAAGCGATTAAATGCTTGTGCGGTTTCTGCTACTTCATCATTGCCTTTGCTTGGGATACGGCGGGTCAGATCGGCTTCACCTTGCGAGATATCCAGCATGGCATCGCGAATCTGTAATAAGCCAGCCAACAGGCGGCGTAGATAGGCGGTGCAAAATAGAATCACTACGATCAGCACTAAAATTACAGCCACAATAATCACCATAATGAGGTGATTGAGCGGGGCATCAATTTCAGATTTATCCAAGGCCACACCCAGCAGCCAGTCGCTGCCTGCTATGGGCGATAGCTGAACGATGTAATCATCGTCGCCAATGGCAAAAACTTCTGATTTGTTTTGCAGTGCAGAAAACTGGCTGGATTCCAAGCGAGGGATAAGCTCGCTAATCGGTTTTAGCTCAAAGCCTGACTTAGGATAGGCGATGATTTTGCCTTCCTTGGTCATTAAAAATACATGGCCTTTACCGGCTAATTTGATGGCAAGCGTGGATTTAACCAAATCGCCAATCATAATATCGCCGCCCAGCACTTTCTCCTGATTGTTTACTTTTTGCGCCAAAGTAAGCACCAGCTCTTTAATTGCTGGATCTGCATCACGATAAGGCTCGGATACGATGACATCATTACTGGACTTGGCTTGAATAAACCAGGGGCGGGCTGCCGGATCATAATCCGGGCTGGGTTTGCTTTGGCCTGGCACCGAATACATCATGGCCTTTGTGCTGCCATCGCCTTCAAACATCAGGCTATAGCCGCCCGCATCGGCCAGCTGTTGCAGATAAAGGCTGATGTTTTCTTCGCCGCTATGGCGTAGCGCTGATTTAACCACCTGCTTGCGTGCATCCAGCCAATTGCTGATAAATGCTGTCTGTGCGGCGGCGACCGAATCAATCTCCCGCTCGGCTTCGGCGTAGGTATGGTTGCGGATATTGAGGCAAGTAATAATCGTGATGCTGATGGTGGCAAACAGCATGGATAAAGCGATTAATAACGTAATTTTACTTCTGATCGATTGCATCATGTACCTGAAAGTAAAGAGAATTCGCTGCAATTATCCTCTTTTCTTATGTTGTTAGAATAATCTAATACGCTTAAATAGCTTGATGGGTATTAATAACAAATGCCAATTAAATAAACAATATTCTTTTGGCATAAATACAGGTTGCTTATGCCCCAAACTAAGCAAGATAGTTAGCTTGTGCTAAACGATCAGGCCTTGAATTTCTCTTCTATAGGCGTCATCTTTATCCCACGTTTTAAAAACTGCCCAAGGAGTCTTTATGCACGGCCCGAGCCCTGATAATAAACACCCAATGGATGGATTTCCCCAGATTTGTTTTATTAAAAACACCATCAACAATCCTCATATTGTGGTCGGGGATTACAGCTATTACGATGACCCGGAAGATTCGGAAAACTTTGAACGTAATGTGCTCTATCACTACCCCTTTATTGGCGACAAACTCATCATTGGTAAATTCTGTGCCCTTGCCCGGGGCGTGAAATTTATTATGAATGGCGCCAACCACAAGCTCTCTGGCATCTCCTCCTATCCTTTTCAAATTTTTGGCAATGGCTGGGAAAAATCTGCGCCACCACTTTCCGATTTTCCCTACAAAGGTGACACCCAGATCGGCAACGATGTGTGGATAGGCTACGACGCTTTAATTATGCCAGGGGTGAAAATCGGCAACGGCGCTGTGATTTCATCCCGATCCGTTGTTACCCGTGATGTGCCCGCTTATACCGTTGTGGGCGGTAATCCTGCCAAGCTGATTAAGCACCGCTTTACCTTAGATCAAGTGGCAAGGCTAGAAGAAATCGCTTGGTGGAATTGGCCGGTAGATATCATTAGCCAGCATTTGCCAGAAATTATGGCAGGGGATATTGAAGCATTGGGGGCGGTGATTTTGTAACACTTTGAGGTGAGGGCGCGCCTGCGGAAGAGGAAATTAAATCACTCAAAGTCTTTCTAAGCTTGGTTTTTTGTGTTTTAAAATGGGCATTGATGTTTTCAGGGTTTAAATGAATGGCGAGTGATTTCTTACATATTGAATCAATAGGCCGTGGGCCGGATGTGGTTTTGCTACATGGCTGGGCGATGAATAGCACGGTTTGGCGCGCAGTGGCAGAAGCATTGAGCAATGATTTTTGCCTGCATCTGGTGGATTTACCTGGCCATGGCAAAAGCACAAGTACTGCACCTTTATCGCTGGAGCATATGGTGGCCGAGCTGGATGCGGCTTTTCCAAGACCGGTGCAAGTGGTGGGCTGGTCTTTGGGCGGCGCGGTGGCCAGCCGCTGGGCAATGGCGGCACCGGATAAGATCCGCTCACTCAGCCTGATAGCCTCCACGCCGTGTTTTATGCAGAGAGAAGACTGGCAGCCTGCTATGGCCCCAGCCACCATGAGCCAGTTTGCCGCAAGCCTCGCCGCAGATTGGCAAGGCACGCTCAAGCGCTTTATCAGCCTGCAAGTACAAGGCGGCGCAGAGGCGCGGGCCTTGGCTAAAACGTTGAGTCAGGAATTATTCCTACATGGCGAGCCTAGCCTTGCTGCACTGCAGGAAGGCCTAGCGATTTTGCGCGATACCGATTTACGCCAGCAAATGCATCAGCTGACCTGCCCCGTATTATTACAATTTGGCAACCGCGACACGCTCACCCCATTGGGGGCAGGAGAATGGTTGGCCAAGGCCTTGCCACAGGCCGAGCTGATTGTTCACAGCGGCGCAGCCCATGTGCCATTTGCCTCACATCTGGACGATTTTATCGAAGCGCAGCGGCGGTTTTTGCTGGGTGGGATGTAGTAGGTGCGAGCGGTGCGAAAGAAAAACGAATGCGCACCTTCGATGCTGCAGCGTAGGAGCGGCTTTAGCCGTGAATGTCTTTATACGCAGTACTTTCGCGGCTAAAGCCACTCCTACGAAAATCACTTTATTCCTTTTAAAGCTTTTTACCCAAAGTCAGCGAGCTATCTTTGCTTTTTAGCTCGATCAGCTTACCGGCTTCCAGCACTTTTATTTTAGCGCCTTCAGCAAAGGTCTGGCCAACAGCACGGCTGATGGCGCTATTGTCGTCTCCCATGCAGGCCATCATGGTGGAGGCCAGCATGCCTTTAAGCTGCTGATTTTCATCTTTTAAGCTGCCCATCACCCGGTTGCAGCCATCAAAGCCGGTAATGCGCATGGTTTTTGCGTCAAAAGCCAGCATCGCCTTGCTATCGCTACTTACGGCTTTATCGTTCACTTTGACGATATTCCACTCGCCATCAAAGCTGGCGGCAGCACTTGGGGAGGCGGGTGAAGAGGGCATCACGCTGGCACAGGCTGATAAACCAAGAGCAAGAACGGAGCTAAGCAATAATTTACGCATATTTGATATCCATAGAGTGCAGCTGGCAAGATGCTCAGCATAGATTTAAACCGCTTAAAGCTTAGTTGAGTGGGTACGATAGAGGCGAGGTATTAAGTGGCATTCGGTAGTATTTGCCGTGGATATGCTAATAAAAAACGCGAAGATTTGCTTCGCATTTTTTATTGATTTCGTTCTAATGATTTAGTGTTTCTCAAACCACGCAATACTCTCCACATGCGCCGTATGCGGGAACATATTCACAATCCCCGCTGCTTTGAGCGTGTAGCCCTTGTCGTGCACCAGCACATCGGCATCGCGGGCGAGGGTGGATGGGTTACAGGATACGTAGACGATGCGGCGTGGGCCGTTTTGGGCGCTGATGGATTTACACAGCTCGTGCGCGCCATCTCTTGGCGGATCGATCAGCATCTTGTCGAAATGACCAAGCTTTTTCAGCCAGCTTGTCGTCATGTCAAATAAATTCGCCACTTTAAAATGGGTGTTGTCGCTCAGGCCATTATCGCTGGCGCTTTCATTGGCGCGATCGACCAGCTGTTGCAAGCCTTCCATTCCCAGTGTTTTGGCGCCGCTTTTTGCAATGGGTAGGGTGAAATTGCCCACGCCACAGAAAAAGTCGGCAATCGCTTCTCCAGCTTGTGGATCAAGCAAACTCATGGCTCGCGCCACCAGCGTGCGGTTGATGCGGTGGTTTACCTGGGTGAATTCGGTGGGCTTATAGCGCATCACAATGCCAAACTCGGGAATACTGTAGCTGAGCTGTGGCGCGTCGAGCGGGTAAAACGGCGCGGCCGCTTCAACGGATTTTGCCTGCAGCCAGAATTGTATTTTCCACTGATCTGCATATTTTTTAATCAAAGCCTGATCGGCTTTATTGGGGGCGACTGGCGTGCGCAGCACCAGAATATCCACATGCTCCCCGACGGCCAGCTCGATATGCAGGATGCGATCTTTAATCGATAAGCTTTTAATCAGTGCACGCAGCGGCAAGATTTGCTTGGAAATATGCGGCGGTAAAACACGGCATTCATTTAGCGCCGCAATCACTTTGGAGCGCCGCTCAAAAAAGCCCAGCCGCACTTCATTTTGCTTCGCATCAAATGACACCGACAAACGCGCCCGCTGGCGATAGCCCCATTCCGGGCCATAAATCGCCGGCAACATCATTTCGGCTTTTACATTGCCAATGCGTTTCAGGTTGTCTTCCAGCACTCGCTGCTTGGCCGCTACCTGGCCGGTAAATTCCATATGCTGCATGCTGCAACCGCCACACACACCAAAGTGCGGACAGGGCGGATTAACGCGCATATGGCTGGCCGTATGGATTTGGGTGGCTTCGGCGTTTTCAAAACGCGGCTTAATGCGATAGCTTTTATAGCTGACGGTTTCTCGTGGCAGGGCGCCATCAATAAAAATCGTCTTCCCTTCTACGCGCGCAATGCCGTGGCCTTCAAAGTCTAAGGATTCAATTTTGGCAGGAGCAGTCATGGTAAGGCCATCGCGTAAAACGGTGGATTATAGCAGGCTTGGGAGTGGGGGAGCTGGGGGCCGCAAGGGATGAAAGGCTGCCATACAGCATGATGGTTTTGGATAGCGATAAAAGCGACGCGCATTACGCCGTATCAAATGAGCTTGCTTGGCTTAGTTCAGTATTTTTCTGTTTATAAAGATGCTTTAGTTTAAAACTTACCAGAGCATAAATATCAAATCATAGGGAAATTCGAGTGTTTTTTCATAGTTCATTTCTCTCAATAGTCTGAATCCCGTGACCCCCGTTCATTTAGCAAGTGATCTGCTGGGGTAAATAATCGTCGATGACAACACTTCAACTCTTCATTGTGCTCGTGAGAGCCTCATGAATACCTTATGCGCGCCAGCGTACAGATCGCTTTTAACATCATCTCTACTATTTGAATGGTGAGCTCTAGCAAGAACAGACATGTGCTCATATACACACCGATTAATGACAATTCTGGAGTTCACCATGAACAAAGATCAAACCAAAAATCACGTCGAAGAAGCTAAAGGTAAAGAAGTTAGCGGTAAGGTTGTTGCTAACAAGGATTTAGATCAAAAGGGAAAGACTCAAAACGCTGAGGGCAAAACCAAAGCTGCCAATAGTGATAAAAAACAAAAGCCTAAGGATGCTAGTAAAGACAGTAAAAGCAAATAAATATCTTAGGACTTTTTCTGATCCCAATGTAGTAATCAAATCTTTGTTTTTTTTCACTGTATTCGCAGGAGCACGAAATGAATAACGAAACTATCAATGCAGATTTGGTGACATTAGGCCGATTTAAATCAAGAGTATTAAGCGCCAGCACGCTCAGTGGTGACGATGTTTACAATCAAAATGGCAATAAGCTTGGAAGTATTAAGGAAATCATGATCGACATTCAAGATGGGAGTATTTGCTACGCCGTCTTGTCATTTGGTGGGCTTTTTAGTTTAGGTGAAAAGCTGTTTGCAATCCCATGGAGTGCATTTACGGTTGACACAGAAAACAAGCGTCTCTTATTAGATGTAGAAGAAGAAATGCTTAAAAAAGCCCCAGGGTTTGATGCTGATAGTTGGCCGAATATGGCTGATGACTCATGGCGAAAGAGCATCCATTCTTACTACACCTTGTAGTTAATTATCGGTAGCTGTTCTGATTTAACACGGCGCATGTGTGTCTGGGCAAAAGCAAACCACACAGGCATGGATGGGGAGTACCGCACAGAGGCGCCCTATTTCCTGCGGTACTTTTATTTCGGTAACTGCTTACCCTTGGGGAAAACTAAATGGATAACTTAGCGAAATTAATCAGCTTCACCCTTGTACTCAGTGTTCTCAGTGTTTCTGCTTGGGCTGAACAATCCACAACGAGAACAGCGTCTTCAATCTCCGTTGAGAAGGCCTCAGCGTGGGGTGTAGACAATACCGAAATGAATGTTCGGGATAAGAGCGGTGCCACCTTGACGCCGCAGATGCAATCAAATCGTAAGGAAGATCGCAAGCTGCTGGCAGCCGTCAGGCGTACCGTCGTGGATGACAACACGCTGTCGACTTCTGGCCAGAATGTAAAAATTCTCGCTCGGGATGGCGTCGTGACATTGCGTGGGCCAGTCGACAACGAAAGCGAAAAGAACAAGCTCGGGGACCTCGCGAAGCAGGTTGCTGGTGTGACTAGCGTTTTAAACCAGTTAGATGTCAAAACCAAATAACCCTTAGGAGACACACATGAAAAACGCAGTTTATTGTATTGCCCAAGATCGGGCTAAGGCCGAAGCCATTGTGGGTAGTTTGCGAGGTGCCGGATTCCTAAGCAGTGATATCTCTGTGCTTATGCCTGATAAATTGGGCACTCGGGATTTTGCCCATGAGCAAAACACCAAATTACCCGAAGGCACGGCGACCGGTGGCGTTGCAGGCATGGGTGTCGGAGCTGTTCTGGGTTGGTTAGCCGGCATTGGCAGCTTGGCTATTCCAGGTGTTGGCCCGTTTATCGCTGCGGGCCCCATTATGGCTGCTTTGGGGGGAGCCGCTGTAGGGGGTGCTGCAGGTGGAATTATTGGTGGTCTGGTTGGAATGGGCATTCCAGAATATGAAGCTAAGTTGTACGACGGGAAAATCCAGAGTGGAAATGTGCTTATTTCGGTGCACACCGACGACGGCGAGCAAGTAAAAAGAGTCAAGGAGATTTACGAAGGGGCAGAGGCTGAAGACATTAAATCTACGTCAGAAGCACGTGTACCGAACTGATTTGCAGTTTCGTACCACAAAACTTTGCCCAACAGCACCCACCCGGTGCTGTTGGGCTTCCCAATGCCTTGTCAAAACAAAGGGCATCAAGTTGGAGCGTTGCTCATTATCCGTTTCAGGATTGCGCTAGATTTGCCACAAGAAAAACGCAATGACCGTCCAGCCCATTCACTTGCTTGCTTCGATGATTAATCACTCAGGAGGCCTTAATGAAAAAGACGACTGTCAAACCTATCGCTGCCAACAACGAGCATGTCACCGCCACGGATGTCAGCCCCCGCAATACGGTTGCACAGCAAGCCGCTGCCATCGAGGAACTCGCTAGGTTAATGCCCTTCAACGCTAACAAACCCAAGGAATTCGGGCGTGACAATGCCATCTTGCCGCCCGTTGGGCAGACACTCGAATCAACGTCTGAGCTGACATCCTGCAGTACCCTGAGTGAATCCAATTTTTCGGCGAAGACTGGCGGCGGAGCCGTCTCGCTCGATTTAGCACGCACCGACGCCACTGATCAGGTATTGACGACAAATCAAGGCGTTGCAGTCGGTGACAACCAGAATTCGCTGAAAGTGGGGCTGCGCGGACCGACTCTGCTTGAAGACTTTATCTTGCGCGAGAAGATTACTCATTTCGACCACGAACGCATTCCGGAGCGGATCGTACATGCCCGCGGTTCGGCCGCGCACGGCTATTTCGAAGCCTATGAGGCGCTAACTGAATTCACGCGTGCAGCGCCCTTTGCGGCCGCTGGCAAGGTTACCCCCGTCTTCGTTCGTTTTTCCACCGTCGCTGGCGAGCGAGGCTCAGTTGATACGGCGCGCGATGTGCGTGGTTTCGCGGTCAAGTTCTATACCGATGAGGGCAATTGGGATCTAGTGGGTAATAACATCCCGGTTTTCTTCATTCAGGACGCGATGAAGTTCCCGGATCTGATCCACGCCGTGAAACCCGAACCACATAACGGTATCCCGCAAGCTGCCTCTGCTCACGATACCTTCTGGGATTTTGCCTCACTGATGCCGGAGACCACGCATACGCTGATGTGGGTGATGTCTGATCGCGGTATTCCTCGAAGCCTGCGCATGATGCAGGGCTTCGGTGTACACACTTTCCGGCTGATCAATGCTAATGGAGATTCTCACTTCGTTAAATTTCACTGGAAACCCAAACTTGGCACCCATTCGCTTGTTTGGGACGAGGCGGTCAAGATCGCCGGAGCTGATTCCGATTTTCATCGCCGCGATCTCTGGGATGCAATTGAATCGGGCGAGTACCCGGAATGGGAGCTTGGTCTTCAGATTTTCACTGAAGCCCAAGCCGAAAGTTTCAGCTTCGATGTGCTTGACGCCACCAAGCTGATCCCCGAAGAACTAGTGCCGGTGACGCCGGTTGGCCGCATGGTGCTTAATCGTAATCCTGATAATTTTTTCGCCGAGACCGAGCAAGTCGCCTTCTGCACGGCGCATGTGGTGCCCGGGATTGATTTCAGCAATGATCCGCTGCTGGCTGGTCGTATTCATTCCTATCTCGATACCCAGATTACCCGGCTAGGCGGGGCAAATTTTCATGAGATTCCTATCAATGCACCGCTGGTACCTGCCCACAATAACCAGCGCGATGGTTTGCATCGCCAAGCCATACCCCGCGGCCGAGTTGCCTACGAGCCCAACTCGCTAGGCGGCGGTTGCCCATTTCAAGCGGGTGCGGCGGGTTTTGTATCCTTCCCGCAGCCGCTCGAAAGCGATAAGTTGCGCGGCAAGCCAGAAAAGTTTGCCGACCATTACACCCAAGCGACTTTGTTCTATGAGAGTCAGACTGAGGTTGAAAAGGCGCACATCATCGGTGGCTTTCGCTTCGAACTAAGCAAGCTCACCGTGCCAGCCATTCGCGAGCGCATGCTGGCCTCGTTGATGAATGTGTCTGTCGATATGGCCACAAAAATCGCAGTTGGGCTGGGTGTCAGCGTGCCTGAAAATATGCCTAAGGCACTGGCAAAAGTGATTACCCCGGAAGTGACGATATCGCCCGCTCTTTCACTGACTGCGCTACCTGGCGCGGGTGATATTCGCACGCGCAAGGTTGCCATTCTCGTTGCTGATGGTGTTGATGGGGCTTCTGTTATGAGCATACAAGCCGCGCTCACTGCCGAAGGTGCCGTAGCCTGCATGATTGCCCCCCGGCTGGGTGCTGTGCAAACTGCTGATGGCACATTACTGCTTGCAACGGCTACGCTGGAGAATTCATCATCGGTATTGTTTGACGCGCTGGTCTTACCTGATGGTGCGAAGGGCGTTGCGTTGTTGGCTCGATATGGACAGACATTGGAGTTCGTCACCAATCAGTATCGCCATGGCAAGACTATTCTTGCCCTTGGTGCATCGAAAGCCTTGCTCGAAAAAGCCGGTATCACGATCACACTACCATCAGGTAAAACTGATCCAGGCGTTTTGCAGGCAGCCAGTGTGGATGCGCTTGATGAGAGTGTGGCAGCCTTCTTTGTTGCGGTAGGTAAGCATCGTCATCCCGCTCGTGAGTTGGATCCACCCCTTATTTGATGATGGTTGGTGCTTTTCCTATGGGCCGGAAAACGGCTAGTCACTGCGTTATGCTTCTCGGTAATTACTTGTTATTACCTTTGTCGCATTCCTTGTGCCTAGCCGTTTTCCGGCCCAGCGCAATTGCGAATTAAATGTCAACAGACCTTACGTAAGCTCTGAGAAAATCATAACTACGGTAATTAAAAATAAATCATCATGTTCTCAATTGGTAAACCTGAAGAATCACAATTATTTTTTTAAACTTTAGTTTTCATTTAATTTTTAATACGTAATTAGCCTATGGCAATGCTCATTATTTCTAGCACGAAGTACATTCGTTAAACCCGTCGCTCAATTCAAAACCAACGGTAAATGATATTTTCGTAAGTTGATAGGATTGGGGTGAAATCCGTGAGCAATGCTGAATAAATACGCATTTTTAACTTGCTCTATGATATTTATAAATAGTTTTAACAAGAGGCATAATCAGGTTTGTCCATATCTTATGGCAGGCCTGATTTTTTTATGTGCGATCTACTGTTTAAATTTTTATTATTCTGGTACAGGCATTTGTTCAGAGCCTCCATAAATAATAAATTGCTTCTGTTAATTATGAAAAAATAATCTTTATTGTTTTTTATATAGTTATTTTCATGTAAGAATATTAAAAATAAATTTGTGTTGTTTTTATTCTCTATGTTCGGTTACGCACATAATGCGCCTTTAAGTTTGACGTATAACTGACGTTAAATTTGCTTAGTCGTTATTTGTCGAAACAGCTATAGGAACAGGAGGTAATATATGATGTCCAGTCTTCATACCACATGCCAAAATAATCTTATTGCCAATTTACCTGCAGACGTCTATGCCCGGCTGCTTCCGCATCTCGAGCTAGTCAGCATGCCCTTAGGTAATGTTTTGTACGAGCCTGGCTGCAATATGCAGCATGTTTATTTTCCAACTACAGCAATCGTTTCATTGCTATACATTATGGAAAATGGTTCTTCTGCCGAAATTGCGGGGGTTGGTAACGAAGGTTTGGTCGGCGTTTCCTTGTTCATGGGAGGGGGCAGTACGCCAAGTCGTGCCGTTGTACAAAGTGCGGGGCAGGCACATCGATTGCGCGCGAATCTACTTAAAAGTGAATTTTGCTTAGCCGGGCCAATGCAGCATTTATTACTGCATTATGCCCAAGCACTGATTATGCAAATGGCACAAACGGCAGTGTGCAATCGATATCACTCTTTAGATCAGCAACTTTGCCGCTGGTTGCTGCTTACTTTAGATCGATTATCTGGAAATAAAATCACGATGACACATGAGTTAATTGCCAATATGGTGGGAGTTCGTCGAGAAAGCATTACCGAAGCGGCCGGCAATTTGCAAAAGCTTGGGTTAATTCAATACAGCCGCGGGCATATCATCGTGTTAGATCGCAAAGGCGTAGAAAAACGTTCCTGCGAGTGTTATCAAGTGGTTAAAAAAGAATTTAATCGTCTATTGCCAGAACACACTCTTCCCGTAAGCACAAACCCATTACCATTGAGGGTGGCTAGGAAGTCACGCTCAAAAACTACGGTTGGTGTTTTTGTTTCTCGTTTAGCTGGATGACGCATCTATAAAGGTGTGTGTTGGAATTAGATCATTACACTTAATAGTTTTGCCGAAAGCTCACTTAAAACGAAATTAGATTAGTATTTTTTAAATGCCCAATTTGACTTGCTCAATGATTTTTTTCATTACCATGAACTATTCATTCAGCGCTTGGGGAATAATTGGAAATCAGTTCAAACCTTTACTAAATAGAAGGGTTTGTAAAGTAGTGAGCGTCGGATTAATGCTGTATATCCGGTTTAAGGGATAAATTAGCTTTTATCATCAGATTCATCATTGTCTTGCATGCTTGTATAAATTTTACTGGCTTGTTTCGCATGATCAGCGGCTTTTTTATGGTGGGCTGCCATGAAGGGGCCTTCTGTTTGCTTGCGAACATAGTCAGTAAAAAGGATTGTAGAACGTGGGCTGATACTGCGTAGGTGTTTTTATGACAACAATTTGAGAGGGATCGAGAAATGGAATTTTTGTAAAAATGACTTTTGGGGGAGGAAGTATAAGAAATTGTTGGGGGTATCTATCGCTTATGAGAGCTAGCGTACAGAACTCACCCAAGACGCTTGCCATAATCGTTGTGTTGGCACAGCAACGATTGCGATGTGCCTTATCCACTCAGAGGTCATAATGAGCGACGAAAAGAAGATAAATCTTGGTGAAACACCACGGGCACAGCAAAATTTTAATAGCAGTGTTGATCCTACGCGGATGGCCTCAACGCCTTCCCCAGAACCTACCGCGTTTAAAGAGTTTATCCAGCAAGCTGAAACGCAGTATCCAAAGATGGATGCTGAAATTGCTGATTCAGCTACCTCGGAAGATGATCGTGCTGCAAATGTACTGACCATGTTTGGCGATGACTTGAATTTCTTTGCAAAGCTCAATTCAAGTGTCTGGGGAAGCTCAATGCAATACTGGCTCAATGCCAGCGAGCAGGGGTCAGTGCGTTATTTCCGATCATTAAATGTTTGCCTGCAAGCTTTATGCATATATCGGCCTGCGGATAGGAATACCCATACTGTTTAGTTATGAATAATGGATGGCGAAGATCTATTTTGCATGATGTAAATAGCGCTGACTGAAGCAATTGTTAATTGCAAAGTCAGCGCTATTTAATTTCAGCGCTTGGTATTGGCAAAAGAGGACGGGAAAATTGTTTAATCACAAGCTGCTTAGGGATAAACCATTGGGGCGGATTGTGCGGATTTTTTGAGCGATGGCGGCAGGCGAGACTCGCTCGTGCCTCGCTGGCCTCTGGCCGAAACCCCGCTCCGCTTGTTCCTCACCCCGGCGTGTTTCAAGGGGAGATTTCAGCCCCTTGCTACCAGCTGCGATACGAATCAAATTGCTGGGTTTTAAACTACTTAAAACCTGCAGAATAACTTAATTCAAGCCTTGTTTTCTCCGTGAAACTCCATGTTCTCTGTGTTTCAAGATTTGGGTTTTGCTGTGCTGCACCTGTAAAAAATTAAAAACGCCGCAAGCAAATTGTCTTTGCATGCGGCGTTATCTATTGTTTTAAGGCGAATTGATTTCGCTTGCGTTTTACATTGCGGCTTTATAAATCGCAGTAATTTCTTCTGCCGTGGCTTGGATCGGATTGGTAAAGCCGCAGGCGTCTTTCAGTGCATTCGCGGTGAGGGTTGGGAAGTCGGTTTCTTTTACGCCTAGCTCAGTCAGGCCAACGGGGATGCCTACATCGGCTGCAAGCTGGCGGATGCTGGCAAGGCAGGCTTCGGCGGCGGCTTCGTCTGATAAGAAGCGCACATCGCAACCCATGGCGTGGGCGACTTCGCCGAGGCGTTTGGCGGCGATGCGGGAGTTGAATTTTTGCACGTGTGGCAATAGCACCGCATTGCATACGCCGTGTGGTAGATCGTAAAAGCCGCCTAATTGATGGGCCATGGCGTGTACATAACCAAGCGAGGCGTTATTAAAGGCCATGCCCGCTAGGAATTGCGCGTAAGCCATTTGCTCGCGTGCTTGTAGGTTTTGCCCGTCAGAGACCACGTGACGCAGATTGTCGCTGATTAAAGTCACCGCTTTGAGTGCACAGGCATCGGTAACCGGCGTGGCGATGGTGGAAACATAGGCTTCAATGGCGTGAGTGAGTGCATCCATGCCGGTGGCGGCGGTCAGGCTGGCTGGCATGCCGAGCATCAGTTCAGGATCATTTACCGAAAGAATAGGTGTGGTGTGCTTATCTACAATCGCCATTTTTACATGACGTGATTCGTCAGTAATAATGCAGAAGCGGGTCATTTCACTGGCCGTACCCGCTGTTGTGTTGATTGAAACGAGCGGTAACTGCGGCTTTTTAGATTGATCGAGGCCTTCGTAATCGGCGATTTTTCCGCCGTTGCTGGCACAAAGTGCAATGCCTTTGGCGCAATCGTGGGGTGAGCCGCCACCTAGGGAAATCACAAAATCACAGTCGTTTTCTTTGAGTAACTTTAAGCCTGCTTCAACATTACCAATGGTGGGATTGGGCTGAGCACCGTCAAATACCACCGATACCACGCCATGCTGGCCTAGCAGCTCGGACACTTTTGCCACCATGCCAATTTTATTGAGCACGGTATCGGTCACAATCAGCGCTTTTTTAAAGCCGTAGGATTGAATGGTGTTTGCTGCGTCTTTAAGACAGCCAGCGCCCATTAGATTTACTGCTGGAATAAAGAATGCGGTAGTAGTCATGGCGGATCTGCCTGCAGGTCAAAATTTGAGCTTAATCATTTTGCTTATTGCAGGGTTTGTGTCAGATCAAAGAAAGATGGTAAGTTGGGGGCTATTCGCGCGTGAGCACAATCGTCCCTTTATCTTACTGCGTATGGGGATGCCGTTCGGTATGCGTAAAACGTAAGCTCCAAACTGATTTTCTCCTTGTTTTCTGTGTTTCGAGATCTGGGTTTTACTTCGTCATATTCGTTTAATCAACCAGCTGCTTAGGATCGGGATAAACCATTGGGGCAGATTGTGCGGATTTTTTGAGCGATGGCGGTGGGGTAATGCCCATCGACATATAGATACTGGTGAGCTTATCTACACCGATATTGGCTGGGCGTATCCATTCCTTGGGGATGTAGAGCAACCCTCCACCAATTGGCACAGGAGCCGTGGGCACTAAAACGGCTTGATAGATGCGGCCTTCGATTTCGATGGGCTCAGGGTTGGGCATCAGGGCCAAGACCGCAACGCCATCGCCGCCAAATAAACACCACACCGGGCTCATCGAGCCAATATCTGCGTCTTCTTTTTGATCGAGTAAGCCAACAAACCGATCTGCCGTATTATACAAAGCACCAATCACCGGAATTCGTCTGACTGTTTTATCAAGCAAATAGGCAAGATGTCTCTTTAGCTTGGATTGTACAATAATCCCTAGCGGGTAAATCCCGCCAATCAGCATGGCCCAGCCGATTAAATAACCCAGAATAGGGTGATCAACGATGGGCTGGCCCATTAGGGCAAATAGTTGCCCAACCATGCTTTGTGGCCCAAGAAAATTATTCAGCATCTTGACCACCCACGCTAGCAAAGCCATGGTGAGTAAAAGGGGCAGCAGGGCCAATAGGCCAGCCAGCCAGGTGGTGACGACACTTTCAAGGCTACGCTTGATCATTGAATATTCCGGTGAGCTAAAATTTGTGCCGCCATTCTAACTCCCTATCTGTTTAGGCTGATAGCTCAAAGTCTGGCCGCTGGCAAAATGATCGGATTTGCCTATTTTTCACTTTTTTTAGGTAAATTTAGCAGGTAGAGACGGCTTCACAATGTGCCCTCTATGGCGAAAAGATGTAATGACTTCTTGTTACTATTGCGATGAGCAAGCTTGATTTACGGCCAGCCAAAGTAGCAAATCTCTTGCTTTTAAAGGTGCTCCAGCCGATTGGATGAGGTGTAGGGCGGCTTTAGTTTGGACGGGTGTGTTGTTATCGGGCAGGGCTTAGCAGGCATTGTGGGCAAGCGTGGTCGATTGTAGTTAATGCAACTTGATTGCAATATGGGGTGGGCACATTCAAAACATCAGGTAGAATTGCGCTTCTAGAAAATGAACCCTACACAGCCCATGCGCATCCCTCGCTTATTCCGCTTTACCGCCGTCTATATACTGGTCTTTATTGCCTTGGGCATCTTGATCCGGCTTGGCTTTGCTACTGCTTTTGGCAATAAGGCCGATCCTTTGCCCGGCCATTTATTGGCGGAATCTTTATTGCTGGGGGCGCGTTTTGATTTGCGCCTGGGCCTGTTAAGTCTTGCACCGATGTTGCTACTGGGGGGCTTTAAGCTGACCACTCCTTTTAAAGAAGGGTTGGCCAGACGGCTATGGCTAGTATGGTTTGCGCTGGTGTTTGCTGTGCTGATTTTTAGCCATATGGTCGACTTTGCCCATTACTCCTATCTGGGCGTTAAGCTTTCTGCCAGCGTACTGAATTTCTTATATAACTTGGATGAATCAGCCGGGATGGTTTGGTCGACTTATCCTGTGGGCAAGCTAACGCTGGTCTGGGCTTTGTCTGTAGCTTTGCTGACATGGGGTGTGGCGGGCTTGATGCGCTGGGTTTCGTGCTTTGCGGGCTGGGAAGCAGGTAAGTGGAAAACGTCCTTACTTGTGCTGGTGTCCGTACTGGCTGCTTTGCTGGGAATTCACGGCAAGTTTTCGCAATACCCGCTGCGCTGGAGCGATGCTTATTACAGCACCAATAGTTTTGCTGCCGCTGTGGCGCTGAACCCTGCTTTAAATTTTTTCGACACCATGTCGTATACCAAAGACACCTATTCGATTGACGATGTGCGGGCGGCTTATCCTGCAATTGCCGCGTATTTGGGCGTGGATCATCCCGATGCTAAAACGCTGAATTTTGAGCGCCATATCAAGCCTAAGGCCAATGCTTTTAAAGGCCAGCCCAATGTGGTGATGGTTTATTTGGAATCGTTCTCAGGCTACAAAACCAGCCTTTACGGTAACCCCTTAGAAACCACGCCTTTCTTTACCCAAATGGCCAAAGAAAGTATCTGGTTTGATAATCTTTACACTCCACACTTTGGCACGGCACGCGGTATCTTTGCGGGCTTATCCGGTGTTCCTGATGTAGATTTAAGAGATACATCCAGCCGCAATCCGGCTGCTGTAAATCAAAATGTATTAATTAATGCCTTTAAAGGCTATGAGAAAGATTACTTTATTGGCGGTAGTACCACTTGGGCCAATGTACGCGGGGTACTGACTAAAAATATTGAGGGTTTAAAGATTCACGAGGAAGGAAGCTATAGCTCGCCACGCAATGATGTATGGGGTATTTCGGATAAAAATCTATTCCTAGAGGCCAATAAGGTATTCAGGGAAAAGAAAGGCCCATTCTTTAGCGTGATTCAAACATCAGGTAATCATCGCCCTTATACCATTCCGGCGGAAGATACAGATTTTAAATTAAAAAACCCGAGCCTTGCCGAGTTGCATGCCAATGGTTTTGCTGCGGTGGATGAATATAACTCATTCCGCTACATGGATTACTGCATAGAAAAATTCATGGAAGCGGCAAGGAAAGAGGCTTATTTCGATAATACGGTATTTGTGTTCTTTGGCGATCACGGCATTCGCGCCATGGGCCACGATGTAGGCCCCAATGTGCCGCGTGCGTTTCAGGATTTAAAGCTTTCTTCGGTGCATACGCCCTTTGTACTTTACGCACCTAAGCTATTGAAGCCGGCTCGCTACGACAAAACCGCTTCGCAAATCGATATCCTGCCAACTATCGCAGGGCTGTTTAATTTGTCATATATAAATAAAGGCATGGGCCGCGATTTGCTTGATCCACGTTTTGATGCTTCTCGCTTTGCCTTTACGATTTACCCCGATGAAGGCGGCGAGATTGGTATCTTGGATAAAGACTGGTATTACATTATGCAAGTCAGCCAAAAAAGCGGCGGCCTGTTTGATATGAAATCCAATACGCCATCGGTAGATAAAGCCAGCGAGCATCCAGAGATTGCCGACAGAATGAAGCAGCAATTAAGGGATTACTACACGGTGTCGGACTATATGCTGACGCATAGTGGGGGGAAGTAATCAGTTGTGAGGGAGCAATGTGCTCCTTGGCGGCTAATTGATATTCAAGCCCTGTTTTCCTTCGTGAAACTCTGTGTTCTCTGTGGCCTCCGTGGTTCAAGATTTGGGTTTTACTATGTAACGTTAGCAGCCAATAAAAAACGCCACCTCATCAAGGTGGCGTTTTGCGTGTAGGTGTAAATTACGCCGCTTCAATTAATAATTCGATTTCCACATTTTCATCAGAATACTGAATTTGCGCTAGGAGTACGGCGTCGACCATATTGGCGAAGTTTCTTAATACAATCGAGCGGGCCAGCGCGGGGCCCATGCAGCGGCGAAATTCAGGCACATAGGCCAGTGCGCCCACATTATCGTCTAGCAGGGCTTGTTCGTTATCGCTGATGATGCCTTTGATTTCTTTGCGGATATCTTTTACTTCTTTAAATAGCTCGCTAGATACCTCGCATAGTGGGGCAAATTGTAGGGTAATGTGGCCGGTGTTGTTGCTGCTCAGGGCGCGGGCTAGGGTTTTTGATATTTGGCTTAATTCTTGAATATCGTGGGCGCTGATCTGCAGCCATTCTGGGTAGCGCTCTTTAATGCTCGCAATGGCTTGGCGGATACCGTCGTTTTGGCGCAGGCCTTCGGGTAGCTGGCTGCAGGCTTGGGCGATCAGGGTGTATGTTTGACTCATATAAATGGCTCCTCTTTTTATTAAAATGGGATAAGGTCGTTGCGCCCTAGTAGCGGCTTTAGCTTGCTAGAAATAAGGCGGACTACTTATACCTGCTGCTATTCTAATGACAAGCAGCTCAGGGTAAATAATTAAATGGTTTGATCTGCGGATTACACAGGTTTTAATCTGCGGGTGTATTTTTTTTAGCATTTTTCAAGTTAGGTGTAGACGTGCTTAGTTTTTTATACTATTATGCGTCCCTCTCTGCTTCTGCTGAAGCAAGTATTTGAATGCCGACATGGTGAAATTGGTAGACACGCTATCTTGAGGGGGTAGTGACTTCGGTTGTGAGAGTTCGAGTCTCTCTGTCGGCACCATCTAAAAGAGTAAAATATTAAAAAGCCTGATTCTTACAAAAGAATCAGGCTTTTTTGCATTGGCGCGGGTCTGGGTAGAGTGGGCCTGATAAGATAGGGTCTTGATCCCTTACGAGTCCGAGATATGAGCCCATTCTGGAGCCCGCTGGTCACTACGCTTACGCCCTATGTGCCGGGAGAGCAGCCCAAGCTGACAAACCTCATCAAGCTCAACACCAATGAAAATCCCTACGGCCCATCGCCTAAAGTATTGCAAGCCATGCAGGGCGAGCTGGCCGATACGCTCAGGCTTTACCCCGATCCAAATGGCGATCATTTAAAAGCGACGATTGCCGATTATCATGGTCTGGAAAAATCACAGGTGTTTTTGGGTAATGGCTCGGATGAGGTTTTGGCTCATGCCTTTGCCGCACTGCTAAAGCACGATGCGCCGCTACTATTTCCTGATATCAGCTATAGCTTTTACCCAGTGTATTGCGGCCTATATGGCATTGAGTATCGCCAAGTGCTGCTTGATGTTGATTTTGGCATCAATATTGATGATTACGATCAGCCCTGTAGCGCGATTATTTTCCCCAACCCCAATGCCCCGACTGCCAAATTACTACCTATTGATACAGTAGAAGCTTTATTACAGCGCCACCCTCAGCAAGTGGTGCTGGTGGATGAGGCGTATATCGATTTTGGCGGGGTTAGCGCCATCTCCCTTGTGAATCGCTACCCCAATCTACTTGTGGTGCAAACGCTGTCTAAATCGCGTTCTTTGGCGGGTTTAAGGGTGGGCTTTGCAGCGGGTCACGCAGATTTAATAGAAGCCTTAGAGCGGGTTAAAAATAGCTTTAATTCCTACCCTCTGGATAAAGTGGCTTTGGCTGGGGCTGCGGCTTCTTTTGCGGATGAGGCGTATTTTCAGCAAACGTGCCAAGCCATTATTGCGACGCGTGAGCATCTAAGCCAAGCCATGGCGCGGATGGGTTTTGAAGTCTTGCCCTCGGCCGCTAATTTTATTTTTGTCCGCCATGCCGATTATGATGCGGCGCAATTGGCTGCGGCATTGCGTGAACGCTCGATTATTGTGCGGCACTTTAAGCAGCATCGTATTGATCAGTTTTTACGCATTAGCATAGGCACGGATAAAGAAAGCGCTGCCCTGATAGAGGCCTTACAAGAGTTGCTGCCTTTCTAAGGGCCATTAATAAGCTTGCTTAAGATTGTTTGAGCAAGCTGGGGAGTTTAAATCTATAAATTGAGTGTTATGCCATTCTTTGGTACTTAATATGATTGAACTTCCTGCTGGTGGTTCTGCCGCACGTAATCCAGATTTAGACTGGAGCCAGGTGCGCGAAACCATGTTGATGCTAGGTATTGCGGTTGCCCAAGTCAAACACGCGGTGGCAGAGAGCAATGCATCGCTCAATGCTCTCGCGTTTTCTTTTGCCGATACCCATGATCGTATTGAAGCCTTGCGCAATGATCTGTTGGCCCAAGCGTCTTCCTTACCAGCGCAGCTTGATTTAGATGGCAAGATTGCAGAAATTGGCCAGCGCAATATGCAGGCGGTGATTTCCTTTCAGTTTTATGATCGATTATCACAACGCTTAGACCATGTTTGCGGCACGATCAGTGGGTTGGCTGAGCTGGTTTCTGATCGCAACCGTCTTTATGTGCCGTCGGAATGGATGGCGCTGCAAGATCGGATCCGCTCGCAGTATTCGATGGAGCAAGAGAAAAAACTATTCGACGATATTTTAAATGGCATGGATATCCGCCAGGCACTTTCCTTGGCGGCCAGTATGGTGCCTGTGCAGAGCGAGGAAAACAGCGGGCTGGAATCAGGGGATATTGAGTTATTTTAAATGAGCTTGAGTTTGATATGAAAATGGCCGGTCTATAAGAGAGCGGCCATTTTTTGTGTGCATATTATTTATTTTGCATGGGGTGCAAAATAAATACGGGACATATTCTGGGTGGTTCATCCCATGGCATGCATACGCCGTGGTTTATTTCTTTTTTGCTTCGTTAATTTGCGCGTTAGCTTGTGCGGCTGCATTGCCAAAAGTAGTCACGGGCGTGGTGGCTACTTTATCTTTCTTTGGTTTTTTAGTTTCGCGATTGCTGCGCGCCTGACCCTTAGCCATGATATTTATTCCTGCGTTATGCCATTTGGCGCAGCCAGCCTACGCGATATTGGGATGAAAGGGGGAAAGCATTGCTTGAATGTGATTAATAAGGGCTTAGGCTTAGTGGGTGATGGGGGGGCAATACTAAGGCCAGCATAAAGCTGGCCTTAGTTTTTTAAAATAACTCGGATGCGTGAACACGGCTACTGAGCAACAACAGGGAAGAATCGAAAATCATTTTTCTGGCTTTTCTCCGTGAAACTCTGTGTTCTCCGTGGTTCAAGATTTAGGTTTTCGCAAACGGTTATTTAAAGCTGGTTTAAGCCGCTACCGACATCATCAAGCTATTTAAGCGCTTAACAAAAGTGGCCGGGTCGTCCAGCTGTGCGCCTTCTGCTAGTTGTGCCTGATCGAACAGAAGTTCGGTCCAGTCGCTAAAGCGTTCGCCTTCCAGCTCAGCTTTCAGCTTTTTCACCAGCATATGTTCTGGGTTGATTTCCAGAATAGGCTTGCTGCCTTTGACATCCTGACCGGCAGATTTCAACAGACGCTCAAGGTTGGCGCTCATATCCTGATTTTCTACCACGATGCAAGCTGGGCTGTCGGTCAGGCGGTTGGTGACGCGTACGTCTTTTACTTTGTCGCCCAGTACCGCTTTGACTTTATCCAGTACGTCTTTTAGCTCGCTGGCGGCAGCTTCCTGTTGTTGTTTCTCTTCTTCGTTTTCGAATTGAGAAAGGTCCAGCTCACCTTTGGTGACGGATTGCAGCTTTTTGCCGTCAAATTCGGTTAAGCCAGAGATCATCCATTCGTCAACGCGCTCGCTCATCAGCAGCACTTCGATGCCTTTCTTGCGGAAGACTTCAAGGTGCGGGCTGTTTTTAGCTGCAGCGAAGCTGTCCGCTGTAATAAAGTAGATCTTGTCCTGACCTTCTTTCATGCGGCCAACATAGGCGGCTAAGCTGACATTTTGCTCGGTGCTATCGCTGTGTGATGAGGCAAAGCGCAGTAAGGCTGCGATGCGATCTTTATTGGCGAAGTCTTCGGCAACGCCTTCTTTCATGACGCGGCCAAATTGCTCCCAAAAAGTCACATACTTGGCTTGCTCGGCTGCATCGTCAGAATTAGCCATAGATTCAAGCAAGCCCAGTACTTTCTTCACGCAACCTTGCTTAATCTGTTCGATGTCTTTGCTATGTTGCAGAATTTCACGACTCACATTCAGCGGTAAGTTGCTGCTGTCGATCAGGCCACGAACAAAGCGCAGGTATTGTGGCAGCAGTTTTTCTGCGTCTTCCATAATAAATACGCGGCGCACATAGAGCTTGATGCCATGGCGGCGTTCACGGTCGTGCATATCAAACGGCGCGCGTTTTGGGATATACAAGAGCTCGGTATATTCTTGCTTGCCTTCTACGCGGGCATGGCTCCAAGCCAGTGGCGCTTCAAAGTCGTGCGACACATGTTTGTAGAATTCGGTGTATTGCTCGTCGCTGATTTCTGACTTGGCGCGCGCCCATAGTGCGGAAGCTTGGTTAACCGCTTCAACGCCCTCTGCCGGGGTGACATTGCCTTCATCATCGTAGCCGGCTGTTTTAGGCATAAAGATCGGCAGGGTGATGTGGTCGGAA
Source organism: Janthinobacterium sp. B9-8 (assembly GCF_000969645.2). Taxonomy (NCBI): domain Bacteria; kingdom Pseudomonadati; phylum Pseudomonadota; class Betaproteobacteria; order Burkholderiales; family Oxalobacteraceae; genus Janthinobacterium; species Janthinobacterium sp. B9-8. Next base: position 2,498,342 of record NZ_CP014222.1, on the reverse strand, counting down.
TACTTGCGGATAATCGAGCGTAAGCTCCAGTCCGAAAGATATTCATCTTCGCCTTCTTTCAGGTGCAGCACGATCTCTGTACCACGGCCTTCTTTAGCCACTTCTTCCAGCGTAAATTCGCCATCGCCCGCAGATTCCCATTGGGTAGCGGTGGCTTCACCCGCGCGGCGTGAGGTCAGCGTGACTTTATCGGCGACGATAAAGGCTGAGTAGAAGCCCACACCAAACTGGCCAATCAGATTGGCATCTTTCTGTGCATCACCAGAGAGCTTGCCAAAGAATTCTTTGGTGCCAGAGCGGGCAATCGTGCCGATGTTTTTAACCACTTCGTCACGGCTCATGCCGATACCGTTGTCGTTTAACGTCAGCGTACGTGCTTCTTTGTCAAAGGAAAGGCTGATCTTTAACTCGCTATCATCCCCATACAAGCTTGCATCATTCAGTGCTTCAAAACGCAGCTTGTCGCAAGCATCGGATGCGTTAGAGATCAGCTCGCGCAGGAAAATCTCTTTATTAGAGTAGAGAGAGTGGATCATCAGCTGTAAGAGCTGTTTAACTTCGGTTTGGAAGCCCAGTGTTTCTTTTGCCATTGAAGTGCTCTGCTTATTAAGTGAACAAGGATGTTTTGATAAATGGGGCCAGCCGGCTACCGTTCAAGCCCGCAGGGCGCTAAATTTAAACATCTTGCCCAGACCAGCGGCACCTGCTGATCAGCATTTGCAGCTTGATTAAATTAAACCATCGTTGGGTGAGAGGATGCTGGTACTCTGTGGCAGACTTTGTCTTAGATTACGTCTGGCCAAAATCTTGGTCTGTGCTTCTGGCGGAAGATCTGTCAGTAAAATTAAGTTTTTACGAATAAGTGCGTCGATGACGTCTTCAATAACACGAATTAAATCGCTATCTAATGAATGAAATAATTCTGTGTTAGCAGGAGCACCTATAAAACTCACCAGTTCTGGCGCATTCAGCGAAATAAACTCGCTGGCGGTTGCATGGGTGTCGCGAAAAACAGCGCTAATGTGGCCGTTTGAATCTCGTGAGATGTAGGGCATTGTGGATCCTTAAATAATGATGAGCTGCGTATTTAGTTTAAGCGGGCTGGGAAAAAAGTATATATGAGCGTTTACACACTTGAGATTTTAAAGGCTGACGCAGCAAATAAGCGAAAGAACGCTCCACCTTTACTCATGATTCATGGCGCTTACGCAGGCTCTTGGTGCTGGGAAGGGTATTTCCTGCCTTATTTTACAGAAGCAGGCTGGGATGTATATGTGCCCAGCTTACGTGGTCATGCAGGCAGCATGGGTAGAGAAAAGCTTGATCATTTTGGTATTGATGATTATGTAAAAGATATCTTGGACATGATGGCTACGTTGCCTGAGCCACCGATTTTAATCGGGCATTCGATGGGTGGCCTTGTGGCGCAGCGTGTGGCAAAGCAGGCCAAGGTGGCTGGGCTGGTGCTTCTGGCCAGCGTGGCCCCCTATGGCGTAGCGGCTTCGTTTGCTCATCTGGTGACTTCGCAGCCTAATTTGCTCTGGGATTTAGGCCAGTTTCAATGGCAGGGGGCTGCCGCAGCAGGCAACCCAAGCTTTGTGCGCGAGCTATTGTTTTCATCTAAAACAGATCGGGCGATGGTGGATTATTTTGCGGCGCGGGCACAGCCAGAATCAATGCGCGCCCTGACCGAAATGGCGATCCCGCATCCCTTTGCCGGGTTTAATTGCCCTAAATTACCTTGCCTAGTGCTGGGGGCAGGGGCCGATCAGCTGATTCCGCCGAGCGATAGCCACGCTTGCGCCAGTGCTTGGCACACCAAGGCCATTATTATTGAAGATTGCGGACACGCCATGATGGCTGATTTCCACAAAACGGAAGTCGCCAAAGAAATACACGAGTGGCTGGAGCTAACGTATCCGCAAGATTGATGAAGTAGGTAGGGGCTTGCGGCGATGCAATGACGGCTGATTTTCACAAAATGGAAGTCGCCAAAGAAATACACGAGTGGTTGGATCTGACGTATCCAGAGGATTAAATCCATCGAATGATGAGGAATGACTTTGTAGGGCGGGTGCAACCCGCGTATTTTTCAGCATCTCTCGCGGGTTTCACCCACACTACGAATTTTTTCTCTGTGTGTTCAGTGTTCTCACCGATCTCTGTGTCTACAGAATTTTTTAGATGTAATTTCTACCTAGCCAGACGTAGTGGAGTTTTAAGATGGGCGAAAAAATAAAGAAAAGCGATGCAGAGTGGCGTGAGCAGCTCAGTGCCGAGCAGTATCGAGTAGCCAGAGAAGGCGGCACCGAGCGGCCGTTTTCGGGTGAGCATTATCGCCAAACAGGCAGCGGCAAGTATCACTGCATTTGCTGCGGTGCGATGCTATTTGAATCAGAGCGCAAATTTGATGCAGGTTGCGGTTGGCCAAGCTTTTGGGCTGAGGCGGCAGGGGCCAATATTCAGCGGATCAGGGATGGTAGCCACGGCATGATACGGGTGGAAGTGCGCTGCAGCAGTTGTGATGCGCATTTGGGCCATGTTTTCCCAGATGGCCCTATGCCTACGGGTGAGCGTTATTGCATTAACTCGGTATCGATTGAATTTAAGCCTCACGGCAGCGATTAGTTGTTATTTTTTACGGCAATCGCTCGTACAGCCTGAATCGCCTTAAGCAGTAAAATTCTCCCCCTTATTTAAAGGGCTTTATATGCAGACACAGCTGGTTCAGATGCTGGCGATTAAACCGCAGCAGGGCATTCCGTGGAGACGGGTGTTGCGGGTGATGATTGCGGTTGGTTTGCCGCTTGCGATTGCGCTGGTACGCGGCGAGTTTTTACCGGCGGTGTATGGTGCGGTGGCTGGGTTTTACACCATGTTTGTTGATAATGGTGGCAATACCTCGGAACGGATCACGGTAATGGTGTACATGACCGTTGGCATGCTGCTTGCGGGGATAGCCGGAGTAGCAGGGCATTATGTGCAAGGCGCACCGCTGGCCTTTTTGCTGGCGTTTGCGATTTTTACTGGTTGGCTGCAAGGCGCGGGTAACTCAGTAGAAATGATGAGTAAATACTGGCTGATTGCTTTCTTGTTTGGTGATAGCGCCCCCTTACTTTCTCCCTTAGCGGGCACCTATTTATTGCTGGGTGGTGCTTCAGGTATCCTCGCAGTTTTATTAGATCGCTGCCTATTTCGTGCGCCAGAGCCTAAAAATGGCCCGATGCTGTATGAAGCCATGAGTCGTATTTTGCGGCGCAATCATAATAATTCTATTTTTGCTTTTTACTTTGCCGCCAAAGTAGTTTTGGCTTATTTAATTGGCTATGGCCTTGGGCTAGAGCGTGCCTATTGGGTGCCGCTGACCGTGGTGCTGGTGACGGTTTACGATAATAAGCTCACGATTGATCGCATGGTGCAGCGTTTAATTGGCTCAATGATTGGTGCTTTATTGGGCTGGGCCGTTTTGCATTTTTTCCAAGCCGAATGGCAACTGGCGGCGATGGTGGTGGTATTAGCCGCGGTGACGCCAATCTGCTTAGAGCGCAATTACTGGCTGGCGGTGATCCCTATTACGGCACTGGTGATGGTGCTGCTAGATTTTGGTGGCGAGCATCATACTTTGGTGCGGGCGCGGGTAGAAAACACCATTATTGCTTGCGTGCTCTCTGGTCTTGGTTCCTTGTTGTTTATTCGTTTTAAGCCTGCTTATTTTGATAAGCGCGGCAAGCCCATCGTTTAATTTCTCCTTTTATTGCGGCTCAAGCCTTGTTATCTGGAAAACACATCTGTGTTTTCCAAGGTGCTGCTGCCCGTCGCCCCTGCATTGATGGGGAGATATTCTTTAAGCTGACTCGTGTAAGGAGTAAGTGCTTGATAGTTAAAGGTAAGGTTTGAACTTATCTTGCTTCTCATCCATGCTGAGTTGTGAATATGATTATATTCAGCAGTGGGGAGCTATCATGAAAGGTCTTGTATTTAATGAGTTTATTAATTTTGTTGAATCCGAGCAGGGCATTGTTGCGGTTGATGAAATGATCACGGTGGCTAATCCCGCTTCGGGCGGGGCCTATACGGCTGCCGGCTATTATGATTTTCAAGAGCTGATAGCGATGGTAGTGGCTTTGTCAGCGCGCTGTGGTACGCCTGTGCCAGATTTGGTGCGAGGGTTTGGTCAGCATTTATTTGGCAAACTTGTGGCGCAGCGATCGGAATTATTACGGGCTATGCCCGATGTTTATACTTTTTTAGAAAGTATTGAAGGGCAGATTCATGTGGAAGTACGCAGAATTTACCCTGATGCAGACCTGCCCAAGCTGGAAACAGAGCGGCGTGCAGATGGTTCTTTGCGATTGCGTTATCGTTCCCGTCGCCATCTGGCAGATTTAGCCGAGGGCATGATTGCGGGCTGTGTGACGCACTATGGCGGAAAAGCCAAAGTAAGCCGCACAGATTTTGCTGATGAGGGCGAAATGCAAGTGGCGGAGTTTATTGTGTATGAGGCTTAGCCATGAGTGAGGAGCTTGAAGGCGTATTACGCCGCGCAATCGAGCGAGAGAAAAAAGCGCGGCAATACGCTGAAAGTTTAGTTGAGGAACGTACAGAGGCTTTAAGGCTGGCGTATGAAAAGCTGCGAACGGCAGAAGAGCAGGAGTTTTTTGATGTGCTCTCCAGAATGCCCTGCGCCGTGCTATTGGCACAAAATAGCGGGGAAGTTGCACTGGCTAATCCGGCCGCCGTAGAGTTATTAGGCTTTGCGCAGGAGTCAGATCTGATTGGCCGCAATTGGCTCAGCATGGTGGTGGATGATGCCATTGATCCGATGAGCGAGGGGCTACAGGAAGACGCCGCTATTTTGATGCGCAGGGCCAATGGCGAGTTTTCGGCGGTACACATTATTATTGGCAGTAGCGCTTTTTTGGGCAGCCCGGCGCGGATTATCATCTTGCATGATGTGTCTGAACAACGCCGTCTGCATCAGCAGCTTCGCTATCAGGCCACTCACGATGGGCTGACTGGTTTGCCTAATCGCCAGCGCTTCTTAGAAAGACTCGGCCAGTATATTGCCTCGGCCAGAATGCATGGCGCGGGTCTGAGCGTGTTTTTTATTGATCTGGATAAATTCAAATTTATTAATGACAGCATGGGCCATGCCGCTGGCGATGTGGTGCTGTGTGAAGTAGCAAGGCGCTTGCAGGCGCTTCCTTTGGCTGGTGGTGTAGCGGCAAGGCTGGGTGGAGATGAGTTTGTGGTGGCGGTACCCACCCGCAGTGTGCTGGAGCGCAGGCAAATGGCGCAGGTCTTGCTGGATGTGATGCTGCAGCCCATCCGGCTGGATCGTATTGATCAGGTGTTGGGCAGCAGTATTGGCGCTGCACAATATCCGGAACATGGTTGTGATGCAGAAATGCTCTTAAAGCGCGCTGACATTGCCATGTATCACGCAAAAGAAAGCGGCGGCAGTGCAGTTTGTTATTTTACCGAGCATATGCAGGAGGCACTGGATTCGCGTCTGCTTTTAGAAAGCCGCTTGCGCTATGCGATTTGTAATGACGAGCTGGTTTTGCACTATCAGCCACAGGTGGATTTAAGCACCGGCATGCTGGTCAGTGTTGAAGCCTTGGTACGCTGGCAATCGCCCGATTACGGCCTGCTGTTTCCCGGCGCATTTATTGCCCTCGCTGAAGAAGTAGGCTTGATCCGCGATATTGGCGCATGGGTTATGGTAGCGGCCTGCCAGCAAATTTTGCGTTGGCATCAGGAGGGGTTGGGCTGGGTAAGGGTGGCGGTGAATGTATCACCCTTAGATTTGGTTAACGACGATATTGTGATCAGAGTGGCAAGCACGCTTGCCAGCCATGGTATTCCACCTGAGTGTCTGGAGCTGGAAATCACCGAAAGTTTATCCATCAGCGATCCGGAAATGGCCTTGGATATCATTGGCCGTATTAAAGCGCTTGGGGTGGCGCTGGCGATTGATGATTTTGGCGTGGGCTATTCTAACCTGGGTTATTTAAAGCGCTTTCCGGCTGAGCGGCTTAAAATTGATCAGTCTTTTGTGCGCGGCTTAAGCCAGAGTCCTCATGATAAAGCCATTGTTGCCACGATTATTCAACTGGCCCGCAGCTTATCGATGCAGGCTCTGGCTGAGGGTGTAGAAACCGAAGAAGAAGCCAGAATTTTATTCGAACTGGGCGCACATCTGATTCAGGGGTACTGGATTTCAAAAGCCTTGCCCAGCAAGGAGCTGGTGGTGATGTTGCGGCAAATGTGTGTGCTGGATACCAAAAAACTACAAGCCATTGTTTCTCCGCTGCGCGTGTTGGTGATTGATGATAACCCGATTATTCTGGATGTCATTCAGGTGATTCTGACTACTTTACCCTTAAATGTGCACTATTTAGATTGCGCCGAAGCGGCATTAGAGTGCCTTGCTCAGTATCAGTTTTCTGCCATTATTTGTGATTACCAATTACCCGGCGAAGATGGAATTTCCTTTTTGGCAAAAGCCAAAACGCTTCAGCCTACCGCCGTGCGTATTCTGATTACCGCCAGCACCGATTTAGCTGTTCTGCGCGAAGCCATCAATATCGCCCGCGTAGAGCACTTCTTGCAAAAACCATTTGATCCGGCGCAGCTGATTGCATTAATGAATACTTTGCGCGCTTAGACGGGGGGATTACATCGCAACTGTGATTTATTTGATTAAATAATCAGTTATAAAAAAACGCCCCAGGATTTCTTCCAAGGGGCGTTTTTTATGGGGCAGGGCGGAGCTTAGAGGCCCAGCTTGCCGTGTAGTTCTTCTGCTTTACTGCATGAGCCTGCCAGAATAATCCCGATCAGTGCAAATACATACACGATCACGGAAGAATTTAGCGCCCAGTGCAGGCCGTAGTTCGAGAAGATATACGCTGAAACAGAAGCAAAAATCAGTGTACCAACTGAACCGCAAGTCAGGATCGTTGAGATCAGGCTTGGTGGAGACACTTTAACTTGCAAGCTGCCGTAACTGATCAGGCCAGAGTAAATACCTGAGTTAAAGAAGCCAAAGCAAACCAGTGCAACACCGATTACGGTGGCTTGTGGCACGTTAGCAATCGTTGCAATGCTGGCTGTGCCCACGATGGCCGAAGCAATCAGGAAGGTACGCAGTTGCACATAGCGCACAGTGTAATGATTCAGCCACAGGCCAGTAGCCTTAGAGCCCCAGTACAGCGTGACGTAAAGCGCAGCGGTATCTACGGGCAGTTTTACAGCATCTTGTAGATAAGTGGGCAGCCACATGGTGAATACCAGCTCGGCGTAAATAAACGCAAAGGCGGCGAAACATACGTAGTAAATGGCTTTGCCCCAAGGCTCTTTAACTGCAGTGCCATCTTCCGATTTCACTTCACGCTCTACGGTTGGGAATTTCGCCTTAGCGATCAACACAATCAGAAGCAGAGAAATAGCCGACATCAGGAAGTACATCACCAGCCAGCTGGCGTTGTGCTTAAACAGATAGCCCAGAATCACCGGCAATACCACACCTGCAAAGCTGAAGAAAAAGTCGGTGAAAATCAGGCTGGATGAGCGATCTTTAGGATCCGGATTAATCCGCACCACTAAATAACTACCCACGGCCATGGTGATACCGGCTGCAGCACCAATCATCAGTACTGTAAAACCAAACAGCGTGATCGATGGCACAACGGTCAGTACCACGGTCAGTGCGATGGTCACGGCAGAAGCAATCGCCAACAGTGATTTGATGCTGTATTTCTGCATCAGCACACCGCCCACCAGAATCGGCACAAACAAGCCAAAGTTCAGCAGGGTAAACATCTGGCCGATAAAGCCAGGGTCTTTATTAAACGCGGCGGATACCGGGCCAAGCACCAAGCCCAGTGTGGTGATTAAAGCGCCTGTAAAGAAATAACATACATAAGCGATCAGATTTAATCTGCGTTTAGAGTCTTTTTGAACGTCCATGATTACAGAGCCACCACAATGTTTTTAACCCACTTAGAAAACTTCTCGGATACGCTATTGGCCACATCCACCACGGCAGCGTGGTTGTGATGCGTTTTAGCTAGGCCGGTCGCCATATTGGTAATGCAAGAAATGCCCAGCACTTCCATACCAAAGTAATTAGCCATAATCACTTCGTATACGGTTGACATTCCTACTGAATCCGCGCCGTAGGATTGAACCATTTTAATTTCAGCGCGTGTTTCGTAAGTGGGGCCAGTCATCTTCACATACGTGCCTTTCTTAGGCGCAACGCCAGATTCAGCCGCAAGCGATTCAGCCAGTGCAATCAGGCGTGGCGAGTAAGGTGCAGTTTGATCTAAGAAACGTGGGCCGCATGCATCGTCGTTTTTGCCGATCAGTGGGTGATTGCCGGTCAGGTTGATATGATCGTCGATGATCATGATGTCACCTGCGGTAAAGCTAGGGTTGCAACCGCCTGCCGCATTGCTGACGATAAGCTGTTTGATGCCCAGTTCTTTAAACACAGCGATCGGGAAAGTGACTTCTTGTGGGGTGTAGCCTTCGTAGTAATGAAAGCGGCCTTCCATAATCAGTACGTTTTTACCGTCTGCCACTTCAGCAATGGTCAGCTTGCCCTTATGGCCCGCTACGGAAGATTGCGGGAAATGTGGGATGTCGCCGTAAGAAATACTTTCTAATACCTTAACGATTTTGGTGAAGTCGCCCAGACCGGAGCCCAGAATCACTGCTGTTTCCGGGATGGTATGAGTAAACGCTTTTTGCAGATGAGCCGCAGAAAGCTTGGCTTCTTCATGACGAACGTTATTCATGGTGGGAATCCTGTTGTTTGATTATTGTGTGTGTTTTAAAAGTTATATGGTTTTTTTTTTAGCTCTGGTGTATTTGTAATCGATTGATTTAAAGTCTGGATTGTTTTAAATCAAGTCTGTCTGATTCAGATTGTACGGGATTTTGTTTGCTAAATGAACCGATAGACTCGTGGTCGATTTTTTAAAAGGGGCGATTCTCTATTATCAGTTATCGATCAGGCATAAGGTGAAGTAATTACATCGAAGGACTAAATAAAAAATAATCCTTTAAATACAGTGAATTAGTGTTTGTGACTTGCCGACGAACGTGGGCTTATTTCTGAGGCTTATTGATGTTAATCAATGGTATTTAAATAATGGCTTCAGTATTTTTATGAGAGCCAGATTGTCGGTTTTTCTTGGCTTATAGACTAATTATTTATCGACTGATTTAAGTGGTTTTAATCCGTAAAAAAAGTAGTTTTACTACTTAATTGAGGTGCTTATAATTGGGTATGCCTTATATAATCAATAACATAGTGGCTATTTAAGAATTTAATATGCGGTGCTTTGAGAGAACAATGCCATTATGTGCTTTATTTATTTACCTCTTGCAGAGGGGTAAATGAATGTTTAGCAGCTAGTTATTGACCTGATTATGCCGCTGCTCAATCTCATTATAAATATCGCAGGGCAGTGAAATCTAATCCTATCAACTTAAGGTGAATTCGTAGCTTGGGTTCGCAGTCTGCGTGTGGGGTTTACTAAGCTCGGATGTACCGCGTAACCCAACATTCTTTTACGAAAAGATGTTGGGTTACGCAGTTTTGTCCGCCTAAAATCGGCGAACAAACCCGCTAACCCAGCCTACGGGAGCATCCCTCTGGTGGGTTTCGCTTAAGGTGATAGGGGTGAGGTGAAACCCGTGTATTTATTCAGTATTGCTCGCAGGTTTCACCTGCCCTACAAATTCAACAACCAAGCCTGGCTATCAAGCAATCCATTTACACAGGGCTCATTGAGCAAGAGGCATAATCAGCAATATTTTTGTGCCCGTCTTGCATGTGAATATTTAAAGGATCATCACTGCGACCCAGCCAAAAGCGAGCACCGGCAAATTAAAGTGCAGGAAAGTTGGCACCACGGTATCCCACATATGATCGTGCTGGCCGTCGATATTTAAACCTGCCGTTGGTCCCAGAGTGGAATCTGCAGCCGGAGAGCCTGCATCCCCCAGCGCACCTGCCGTACCAATCAGGCAGACAATGGCTTCAGGGCTAAGCCCAAGCTGGATGGAGAGCGGTACATAAATGGTGGCGAGGATGGGTACGGTAGAGAAAGAAGAACCAATACCCAGCGTCACAACCAAGCCAACTAGCAGCATTAAGAACACCGCGAGCGGCTTATTACCGCCGATATATTGCATGGAGTGCTTAACCAGACTGGTGACGTCCCCTGTGGCTTTGAGTACTTCGGCAAAGCCGGAGGCCGCAATCATAATCAGGCCAATCCCCGCCATCATTTTCATGCCTTCAGCAAACACACCATCGGCTTTATTGAGTGGCACGGCACCACCCAATACACAAATCACAAAACCGACTAGCGCACCAAACAGCATGGAATCGGCATAAAGCTGGGTGATAAATGTGCCCACCATCGCAAGGCCTGCCACAAAAAGGCTACGGCGGCTGTAGTGGACGTCTTCGCGCTCGACAGCCGCAATGGCATCAATATTGTACTGGCGCGGTTTGCGGTAGCTGATAAACACGGCGATCAGCAAACCCGTCACCATGCCTAGCGCAGGCAATGCCATCACGCGCATTACATCCACATGGCTGGCATCTAAGCCCGATTTTGCAATATTGCCGAGCAAAATCTGTTGTAGAAAAATTTCGCCAAAGCCCACAGGAAAAACCATATAGGGCGTGACTAAACCAAAAGTCAGAATACAGGCCAACAAACGCCGGTCGACTTTCAGCTTGGCCAAGGTGTAGAGCAGCGGTGGAACCACCAGCGGAATAAAGGCAATATGAATAGGCAGAATATTTTGCGAGGCAATGGCAAGGCAGAGCAGCGCCAGAATAATTCCCCATTTTACTTTGGTGCCAGTGCTGCTTTGCTGCGCCAGTTTAGCAAGGCCATCGGCCATGGCGTGCGGTAGGCCCGATTCGGCCAGTGCCAGTGCAAATGCACCCAAGAGGGCATAAGACAGCGCAATGCCTGCGCCACCACCTAGGCCAGAATTAAACGCGGCAAGCGTTGCTGCAATATTCAGCCCGCCAAACAGGCCACCAGCCATTGCGCTCACTAAAATGCTGATCACCACATTAACGCGGCTAAGAGAGAGTGCCAGCATCAGCGTGACGGCAATTAAGACGGCATTCATAAGTGGATTCGGTGGGGAAAAAAACCGGACTTTAACCCGCGATGGAAATTTTTGCTGCAAGAAATGGTGAACTTTCCGCAAAACGGTGTTATTCCCGATCAGCTATTTATCTGTGTAAGAAATGCTTTTCTGGTGCTAGTATCACGCGCCGCTGCCTATTGGGCGGTATTTTCTGTTGTATTTTGCAATGTTTTAAAGTGCTTTAATGCTAGAAAAGGAATAAGTAATGATTGGAGAAGATACAGGTCAGGCCCATGGGCTAAAGCGTAATTTACGCGCCCGCCATCTCACCATGATCGCCATTGGCGGATCGATTGGTACTGGGCTATTTGTGGCTTCTGGTGCAACCGTTGCGCAAGCCGGGCCGGGCGGCGCTTTACTTGCTTACGCTGTGATTGGGCTGATGGTCTACTTTTTAATGACCAGCCTTGCCGAAATGGCCGCCTATATGCCGGTCTCTGGTTCTTTTTCTACTTATGGCGCTAAATTTGTTGAGCCGGGCTTTGGCTTCGCATTGGGCTGGAACTACTGGTACAACTGGGCGGTAACGATTGCCGTAGAGCTGGCTGCGGCCAGCATGGTGATGAAATTCTGGTTTCCCGATAGCTCCGGCATGATGTGGAGTGCCTTATTTTTAGGGATTATGTTTGCGCTGAATTTTATCTCGGTAAAAGGCTTTGGCGAAGCGGAATACTGGTTCTCTCTTATTAAAGTAGTGACGGTGATTGTATTTATCGGCACCGGCCTCTTGATGGTATTTGGCATTATGAAAGGCACCCACGCGGTGGGGCTGGAAAACTTCACCATGGGCGACGGGCCTTTTGTAGGGGGATTCCCCGCCATGCTCGGGGTGGCGATGATTGCCGGGTTCTCTTTTCAGGGCACGGAGTTAATCGGTATTGCTGCTGGTGAATCAGCCAACCCGGAAAAAGATATCCCCCGTGCTATTAAGCAGGTCTTCTGGCGCATTCTGCTGTTTTATGTATTTGCCATTTTGATTATTGGTCTGTTGATTCCCTATACCGATCCTAATCTATTAAAGGGCGATGTCTCTGATATTGGCGTTAGCCCATTTACTCTGGTATTTAAAAACGCTGGTATTGCCTTTGCCGCCAGCTTAATGAATACCGTGATCTTAACCGCCATTTTATCGGCAGGTAATTCAGGCATGTATGCCTCTACGCGCATGCTGTATTCCTTAGCCACCGAAGGCAAAGCGCCTAAGATATTTGCCAGATTATCAAATAATGGCGTGCCAAGAAACGCACTTTACGCTACGACAGTAGTGGGTATGCTGTGCTTCTTTGCTTCTATTTTTGGCGATAAAACAGTGTATCTGTGGCTATTAAATACCTCGGGTATGACGGGCTTTATTGCCTGGCTAGGCATTGCCATTTGCCATTATCGCTTTCGCAAAGGCTATATCGCCCAAGGCCGCGATTTAAGCGCGTTACCTTATCGTTCCCGCTTTTATCCGATCGGGCCGCTCTTTGCTTTTGCACTCTGTATGGTGATTATGCTGGGCCAGAATTACCAGGCCTTTATGGCCGGTAAAATAGATTGGGCTAGTGTTACCGCAACCTATATCGGTATCCCTTTATTCTTCGCAATCTGGTTTGCTTATCGCTATAAGAATAAAAGCAAATTTGTAACTTTGGCTACGATGGATTTAGACAGCCAGCGGGATTAAGCGCTAAAAATAGCTCCAAAAATGCCCCGATCTTTGATTGGGGCGTTTTTTTTTAGTACCTTTGAAATAGAATGTTTTTACTGGCCCACCATCCTGTTCCTCAATAAGGTGGATAGAATTTTTAAGAAAGGCCCGCACCGTAGCACGCATTGTGTAATTAAATATCTTGCAGGGAAAGTCTAAAAAGCTAAGATTAGATTGTGAGGTGTTTTTTAATCATTTACTTTTGGAAATAACCTTGAAAATTACTCACCGGCTCACTTTATTAGTGGCAACTACAGCAATATCTATATTGCTGTTGATTATGGTTGGCTTTTTAAAGCTGAGTGCAATTAATGTGCTGGTTGAAGAGGTGGTGGCAAATGTAATGCCCTCCTTAGAGACGCTTAATGATGCCGAGCTTGCCTTTATGGGGGCTCGTCGTTTGGAATTAAGCCACATTATTGAAGCGGATCCTCAGCAGAAACAGATGCACATCAATAAAATGCAAAGCTTACTGGTAGACGTTGATCGTCTTTTACAAAGCTATGAAAAATTTGCTGATGATGATATTGATCGTAAGAATCTAGCCACGGCCGTGGCAGAGTTTGCCATTTTAAAGCCACTGATTGCAGAAGGCGCACGCTTTTCACTGACCCTGCCCCCAGAGGACGCGCGCAGTTATATTTCTAAAAGCGTTACCCCACAAGCTGAAAAGTTTTTTACTGCCTTAGATATTGCAAAAGCACATAACCGTGATTATTCCAAAGAGGCCAGTAGTGATGTAAAAGCCCAGATATCCAATGCAATTACTACGTCATTAACTGTGGGTGGGGCCTTATTGCTTTTGGCTTTTGTTTTGGGTGTTTGGATTACCCAAGGCATTAAAAAGCCATTACAGGATTTACGCCTTTTTTTAGTTAATTTAGGGACAAATTACGATTTCACCCAGCGTATGAAAGTGATAGGAAATGATGAAATTGCTGAATCGCTGAATGCTTTAAATGGCTTGCTCGATACACTGCAAGGCAGCTTGCAGCAGTTACATCGAATTGGCCGTGATGTAACAGGCACGGCGAGTGAGCTGTCTTTAAGTAGCCATGAGCTATCTAGTGCATCGCAGCATGTGAGTGGTGCGGCATCAAGCATGGCTGCAGGGGTAGAGGAGGTGACCGTTAGTATTGGCCTGGTTGCAGATCGGACTAATGAATGTGATCGCACAGCGCGTGAAGCAGGCAAGATGGCCGCAAGTGGTGGTGATGTGATTGAAAGCACCATTCAGAGTATTCAACAAATAGCTGCGGATGTGCGTGTTTCAGCAGAGCAAATTGAATCGCTGAAAGAGCGCACAGCCAGCATTAATAGCGTTGTGAATGTGATTAAAGATATCGCTGATCAAACTAATTTATTAGCACTCAATGCCGCGATTGAAGCGGCGAGGGCGGGGGAGCTAGGCCGTGGTTTTGCTGTGGTAGCAGATGAAGTCCGTAAGCTTGCCGAGCGAACCAGTCTTTCAACGCGAGAAATCATCTCTACGGTGAGTGCGATTCAAAGTGAAGCGAATGCCACTGTTTTGAGTATGCAACATGCGGTTAAACAAGTTGAACATGGTGTGCAATGCGCTCAAGCAGCGAGCACGGCGATTGCCAGTATTCGTCAGAACGCCGATCAGGTGGTGGTGCAGGTCAGTGAAATCAGTGACTCCATGCGCGAACAAAGTTCGGCTAGCCATATGATGGCGCAGCAGGTGGAACGAGTGGCGCAGATGTCGGAGGAAAGCAGCTCTGTTGCTCAAAATACCGCCAATGAAGGTGCGCGTTTGCGGCAGCTAAGCAGTGAGCTGGATGCGGCGATTGCTTATTACCGGGTGTAAAAGGTGATGAGGGCAGGTCTTGCATTTGATGAGAAATGTACGGGTTGTTATTGTTGTTCTCTACGCAACCTATATTGGTATCCTATTTTTCTTTATGATTTGGTTTGCGTATAAATTTATAGGAATACAAGTATGTTTATTTCCTTGGTGATGCTGGATTTAGGCAGTCAGCGGGATTAAGCGCTAAAAATATGGACGGGTGTCCAACTTTTGGGGTGTAATTCATTTTTGGGTTGGGGCATTTTTTTTTAGCGCTTTAAATAAAGTTATTTTACGTAATGCCTATTCAATTCGTTAAAAGAAAGATCTGTTGGAAATGATGATTTTGTAGTTTGGGTTAGCTGGTTTATTCGTCTATTTGGGGGCGGGTAAACTCGTGTAATCCAACATTTAGGCTTAAAAGAATGTTGGTTACACGATAAAGCTGTTAACCCAACCTACGAAAAACACTTAGTCTGCTAAGCTTGCATAAGTTGATAGAATTGGGTTTGTTACTTGTGCCAAATGGCAGGGCTGATCCCATATTTTTGTGATGTATTTTTTGGGGAGGGGGCACCAGTTTTTGAAATGTATCAAAAATTTATTATGGTCTATTCATAAAGTTGCGTATCACATTTATGTGATTCTGGTCTTCTAGATCTTCTATTGAAATATTGTTTACAAAATACTGATCAGTAAGGCTTTTAATAGTTTTAAGTCGCTCTCTTGGGCGGGTGATTTCGAAGACAATTGATGTGAATAGTTTTTGCAGTAAAACGGCTTGCTTTTCATATTGTTTAGAGTTGGGTTTTTGGTAGATATTATATGACGCTACAAGAAAATCTAGGGCAAGATTTCGATATCCACGATATGCAGATGGGTTATCTTTTCCAAAATCATTTCGGATAATATTTGGGAAAAAAATCTACCCTGCTCAATTAAAGAAGACAATTTAAGCAGCAGCTCTTGTTTGTTTTCTATTTGCTCTGAGGTATATCGTAATGTAATAAGTACATCAATAACAGCAGTGTGCCAAGTTAGAAGCTGATTTAAGTATTCATTAGCGATATTGTATTTTGTATTGCGTCTATCTATGAAAAATAAAATGGCTACTATAGTTGATGTAATTAAAGAGCCAAATGCCAAAATGTTAGTGGCTGAGGTGGATTCAAAATCCATTTTTTTACCTTTTAAATATGTTTATAGATGTTTAAGGTAGCTATGGTGTCGGATTTTACATTCATATTAAATATATTGCCTGATGTTTTTTTCTGTTTAATTGTAAGGGGGACGGGGGATTACTCAACGACCGAAGGAAGCGCGAGGTTGTGTGCCACATTGGGTGTTCGTTTACACATAATTGTGCTGAAAGAAATTAGGGACATGGCCTTCTCGGATTTTGCGTTCCCAGAGGTCGAGCCAAGTGTCTCCCATTTCCCAGAACGCCCGGCATTGGTTCAGGTACGTCAATACTGGCTCAATATGGCCGATTCTTAGAAGCGCCTTAGCAAGCTGCATCGTCGGCCCAAAAGTATTGAGTTGCGGCGAACCTAGTGTTTTGCCGGATTCGTATAGCTCGTTGATTGCGGTGGTATCGTTTTGAGCATTGAGAGCGAGAAGGCCAAGCACTGTGGCCGCAGTGAATGGCGTTGCCGTAGTTCCAGTTCTCTTTGAACGCTGGTGCCAAGGCTAGCGCACGTTCGGCAAATTGTTTGGCATCGGCAAACTGCTCAAGATGGAACGCCGCTGCTGCTGCAGAGGGCAGGTGAGCAAATGCGTCGGTGTCGCCTTGGGCTTCTGCTAGCTGTGCCAGCTTGACAGGAGCTCGGCCACGAGCAATCTGCCGAAATTCAGCTTCTATTTCGGCTGTGAACGGTACGTCCTCGGTTTCTTCTTCGTAGCTCATTAATTTAACCTAGAGGTGCCAATGTTGGAGTTCTGTAGAGCGGTTAGCCGCAGGCGTAATCCACGATTAAGGCTGGGCATTAAGCTGAGCGGTAAGCAAGTAAGTCGGTGCTTTGTGTTTGGCAATATAATTCAGCGCGGGTTGATAAACCTAACCCGGTCTATAGGGCTGCCGGGTTAGGCATTACCGTACACTCCAATAGACCTCAGTAGATTGGCTGCATTCAAAACCTTCAAAGTTTGCGTCGTGTGCGAGTGCTTTAACGGTGTGGTGCGAACCACAAAAGAATGAGAAGTGACTATCCCAATGGGTTGTCCATAGCAGCTTCTTGTCAGGAGTAAAAACATTGCAGTGTTGTTGTTGAGTGGCCTCTGAGTCCGGAGCCTTCAAGTCTTCAATCCAATGTAGTTTTCGCTCAGTACAGAATTCATCGCCAATCCAAACCCATTCATAGCCTTGGCTCTGTATAAATGTCAGTACTTTGTTGTGGGTTAGCTCGGAGAATGAGCCCTCATCCGGCTCTACAATTCCCTCTGTTTCGAGGGCCGTTTTCAGGGTTTTTGCCAGTTCCAGCCTTGTAAAGTTTGACTTTAGCCCTCCAATTCGCGTGCGAAGCGCGATGTCTACCTCGTTGATTGATTTCAAACCGCTAAGGCGCTGGAGGTCAGCCCAAGTGACCGCATCACAGGATTTACAGATTTGCTCTCTGCTTGGGTACGTCTCCGACTGAAACTGATGGATCGATATCGAGTGTGGGCGCAAGAACGGATGCAGCAATACGTAGGCGGCCTCGAAGGTGCCTTCGAAGAACGACAGAACCGAGCCCTCATATGGGCAGACTGCATATCGATCCGAAGATGGGAGAACGCGGATGCTCATTGGTGGCCCTTTGTGAAGCCTAACGTAGAGCTAACTATCGCGTAGCAACCGAAGGGAGCGAGGCTGAGCACCATGTTAGATCTCGCGGTTTGAAAGCTCTGAAAACTGTTGTACAAAATTCTCTCCGAACATTAGGTCAACTATTTTGATTGCTTCGATGGCCTCTGTTGGGTTGAACTGTCGATTCTCAAGTACAGCTAACGCTTGATTGTGTAGTGCATAGGCAAGATGTGCTGCTGCGCGAACCGATGGCTCACCAACAGCATTGCTACCTAAATGCTTGGCTAAAAGCAGACGTAGTTCATAAACGGTAAAAGCCAATATTTTCGCTTGATCGGTGGTGGTAGTCATAGGGGCTGGAGAGACCTAATGTTGGAGTTCCGCGAACAGGAAAAAGAGCCGTTTTTTGACGATCCGTTGGAACGGTTTATTATATGGATTCGGTTTCCTTGAGCGATTTTCCTTGTGCGTTTTTCCATGCAGTCAGCCCATTGGTTGTTCCTCCGTGGATAACTACGGCCGCAGCGCTTGGGCTCGCGAATTCCGTATCTTTTGTGAAAAGTAATCTCTCTCCATCAGAAATGAGGGTGGCATCATCTTTTAGTTTTTGTCGTAGCGCTATGACCCACGGATATTTTTTGGCCGAATCGCGCTCCTGCAATACCGCATTGGAGCCAGAAACCACAACAATTCCGTTTGGGGTTAAGTATCCTGATGCTTTCAGCCCCTTGAGCTCACAGAAGAGCATTTCATACGAACCAGGGGGAGGGTTTATTGCGACAGTGGGAACTAGAGCCTCTACGCCAAGTGCTGGGAGAAGTTGCTGCATTTTTTCTAAGAACACCTCCATATCCTCTCTGTCAGACTCAGGGAGCTTCGCGCCGCTAGATTGTGCATTCTTCAGAACGGCTCGTCCAGATTGTTTTGCTTCGTCTATGAGGCGGCCTTCCAAAAATCGGATATGTGCTTTGGTCAGGTTCTCGTCTTTGCTTGTAAAGAAAACAACTTGATTCCAAAAGTCCTTTTCAAGGTGGCTTTTGAGGCGACTCTTAATTGACTCAGCCTCTCCAATATATAGAGCTTGCTTTCCCGTTTCGGTATCCATTCCCGTCAAAAAGTACACACCTGCATTCGTCGCCTCTTCGCGAGCGAGAATGCTGTCGAATTCTGTTCGAGGGCCTGCAACCGCCTTGCCTGTCCAGTTTGACAGCTCTGCGGTTCGTAACCGTTTTGGGTCACCATGAGCAAGAAATATTTTAATTGTTGCGCTAGCCATGTGATGAATCCGTATAACGTAGAGGTCACTGGGCTCCGCGAGGCTTTATCGCGTAGCGTCTGTGTGGATTGCTGGGTTAGAGTGCTTCAAATGGGGGCGCCAAAGACATCCCACTTGTTTTGAAGATTTTTAACGGCTGACATAGGCATGTTTGGCCAATTTCCATCATGGATTGCATTCTTTACTAATATCTTGCTTGGTACGACGTAGTACTCAATTTCTTCTCCTCCCTTTTTCTGGCGGATGTTGACTAAGACATATATATGGCTTTCAGATACAGTCTCTTGTGCCTTCTTTCCTATTAACCAGAAGTGGAAAGTCTTGGCGTTGGTCTTGACTTGTACAGAGAATGCATTTTGGTATTTCTGATCTGTTACAAGTAGATCCGCACCGGCAGCACTTCTTGATGTCGGTGAGACTATGAAGCCGAGTCTAGACAACTCTGCTGCAACCAAATAAACGTCACGCATTCCTGTCATTTGTGCGTTGCTTGCCATACGTTTTTCCAATATGTGCTCTAGCGCAAGACGTCCTTTCGGCAGAGGGCTTAGGCCGCTGGCAACGGAATTTGATAGATATTGCGATCGTTGCCATCAGGAAACGCTTGCCTCGCCACTGGTACTCCGCCCAGAAGGAGGATGAGGGCCTTTGCCGGTTCATTGGTATCGGCACAGTAAGTTTGAACTGCCTCCCAACCGAACTCGGCGTAGGTATGCCTGATTACGGCCAGCGACGCTTCAAGGGCGTAGCCTTGGCCGCGTGCTTCGGGAAGAAGCCACCAAGTGAGCTCGCGCGGCCAGCCGCGCCCTTGCCAAAATCCGCAAACACCAAGGATCGCTGCGTCTTCGCGGCGGCGAAGAGCCCAAACGCCAAACCCTTGCAGATGCCAGGCACCGATGTCATACGCCAGGCGAGACCATGCGACAGCTGGCGAAAGAGGGCCGCCGTAAGCTGCTGATGCCTCGGCATCGGTGTAGAAGCGCTGATACGCCGAATCACAGTGGTGATCGGGCGGAATGAGATCCAAGCGCTGCGACTTGAGAGCGGGAATGAGCATGGACGCCTAGTGTGTGGTTTAGCAAGTTGTAGACACCCTGAAACGGCAGAACAGCCACCATCTGTGCTGTATAAAAACGAAGCTCCGTGAAGTGCTTTGCTGGGCGCCACCTGACATATTTTTTCGCTATATTACACCAGATTGACTCAATGTTTGGGGGGCGTGTTTTGAATCAGGTGTGCGATCGACTGCGTACATAACACTACAGTTTGCGTGCCGAGCAGGCTTATCTGGTTTCGCCTCATCTTGTTTAAATAAAGAGTGGCTGCTTAGTCATCTTGAAGGTGTGCGGCAGCGATGAGGCTGTGTAAGGTGTCCAGGGCGGTTTCAAAATTAAACTGGCCAATTTGCCGGGCAAGCGCTTGAACGCCGGTGCCGAGTGCTTTAAAAAATTGTTCGGCGTGTCGCTCAAAAAGCGGAATGGCTGCGGTGTCGTTCTGGCTGAGCAGGTTTTCCAGCTTGGTGAGCAGCTGGGGCAGCGGGTAGGTTTGTTCTACTGGCGGTGGATTCAGCACGCTGTCTAGCTGGGTGAGCTCATGATTGATGGCGTGGAGTAGTCGATCTCGCTCTGCTGCGGGGGCTTTGTTGTGTAAGGCGAATTCTAACTGCTCGGCTAGACTGGCCACGCTCTCTATACTTAAAACAGCTGCTGCGCCTTTTAGTGTGTGTGTGATCAGCAAGACTTCGCTGTTATTTTGTTTGAGCAGATGCTCCTCAAGTAAGGTCATATCGCCAGCGTGCGATTCTAGAAAGCGGCGTAGTAAATCGAGGTATTTCGCAGCGTTTCCTTTTAGCCTTTCTAGTGCTTCTGTAATATTAAGCCCCGGATGAGATGCTAGTTCGGCCAGCTCGCGCTCGTAAAAAATATGCTCGCTGGCCCGTTTTGCCCGGCTGGCATCAGGCGCAGGCACTGAGCCTGTTATCTGGCATTGGGGCAGCCATTTGAGCAGTACTTCAAATAAGGCTTCCGGGTTGACGGGCTTGCTGATAAAGCCATTGGCACCCGCTGCTTCGCAAGCTTGTTTGTTTTCATCAAAGGCGCTGGCGGTAAGGGCGATGATCGGGATGTTTTTTCCATTAGGCAGAGCGCGAATCGCGATGGTGGCTTCAAGGCCATCCATGACCGGCATTTGAATATCCATCAAAATCAGATCGTAGTGATTTACTTTGGCTTTTTCTAGTGCTTCTTGCCCGTTTACCGCGGTATCAAGGATCAGGCCGCTTTCATTGAGCAGATCAAGGATGACTTCCAGGTTGATGTCATTGTCTTCAACCAATAATAATTGCGCGCCAGCATGGTTGCGTAATTCGGACTCCATCTGCCCGGAGGCAAGCTCGACGGGGGCGATCTGCGGGCTGATGCCCCTTGTCAGCACGGCGGTAAACCAGAAGATACTGCCTTGGCCCGCAGCCGGTCTTACGCCTGCTTCCCCGCACATTCTTTCTGCCAGACGCCGGGTAATTGCTAAGCCCAGGCCGGTACCGCCGTATTTGCG
Source organism: Janthinobacterium sp. B9-8 (assembly GCF_000969645.2). NCBI lineage: Bacteria > Pseudomonadati > Pseudomonadota > Betaproteobacteria > Burkholderiales > Oxalobacteraceae > Janthinobacterium > Janthinobacterium sp. B9-8. The sequence continues at coordinate 2,477,035 of NZ_CP014222.1, read as the reverse complement.
TGTGGTGGATACATCGGCTTGTTCAAAGTTTTGGAATAGTCTGCTGGCTTGCTCTGCATTAACGCCAATGCCGGTGTCCTCTACTTCAAAGCGAAGTAGCAGGCTGTTTTCTTGCTCGTTTTCTACCCGAGCACGCAGGATGATATGGCCTTGCTCGGTAAATTTAATGGCATTGCTGGCGTAATTAAGCAGCGCTTGGCGTAGCCGGGTTGCGTCGCCATGTAACCATGCAGGCACCCGGCCGGTATCGGTTTCGATATTTAGCCCTTTATCAAGCGCTGCATCGTTGATTAGTGTGCACACATTATCAAAGAGGGCGATAAGCGAGAAGTCGCTTTGCTCCAGCTCTAGCCTGCCCGCTTCAATTTTAGATAAATCAAGAATATCGTTGATCACCGACATCAGGTGCTGGGCGGCATTATTAATTTTACTGAGCCGCTCGGCCTGATGCGGGGTAACGCCGTCTCGTCTGAGTAAATGAGTTAGGCCAAGAATGGCATTCATGGGCGTGCGGATTTCATGGCTCATATTGGCCAGAAAAGCACTTTTGGCATGATTGGCTGATTCGGCTTTTTCACGTGCTTCGGCAAGCTGGATGGTTCGCTCTGAAACCAGCTCTTCAAGATGAAAGCGATGCCGGTCCAGCTCGACGCTCAGGCGTTTTTTCTCGGTAATATCTTCTTGTATTCCTAAGTAATGGGTGATTTTTCCATCGTCCTGACGAATAGGGGAAACCGAGGCCAGTACGGTATAGACGTCCCCATTTTTGCGGCGGTTAATAAATTCACCCTGCCAGTGCACGCCCAGCAGCAGTGCTTTATTCAGCGCGGCATAGGTGGCTTCCGGGGTATGACCCGATTGCAGAATATGCGCGGGCTGGCCGATGACTTCGTCTCTGTCATAGCCGGATGTTTGCACAAAAGAGGTATTTACATAATCAATACAGAGATCAGCATCGGTAATGATGATGTTTTCCGGGCTTTGCTCCACGGCCAGAAATAATTTACGTAATTGCTCTTCGTTCTGTTTGTTTTTAGTGATATCTAAGGCAATGCCGGAGATACGGATGGCTTTACCGTAAGGGGTGTACTGGGCTCGCCCCTTGCTAACCAGCCAGCGGATTTCGCCAGAGTTTTGGCGGATACGAAACTCCACTTCAAAAGCTTCTTCATTGGCTGGGCGATTTTTAAGCCGGGCGTCAATGCGTGCCAAGTCAACAGGATAAATTTTGCTTCGCCAGAGCGCGATTGTGATCGGAGTATTGGCCGCCACGTCATAGAGTCTGGCGCATTCTGGCGACCAGTAGATTTGATGGTTTGATAAATCCCAATCCCAGATCCCTACATGTGCGCCTTCTTGCGCCATGAGTAAACGCTGCTCGCTTTCTCTGAGTGCGGCATTGCTTATTTCGGCATGCGAGCGGGCAGACATGGCGTCTTCCATCAGATTAAGTGCTGCCAGCCTGGCCCGACCTTGCTTTTCTAAAGCCTCGTTCTGGCTATTGATCAGGGCTATTTCGGCGCGTTTACGCTCGGTAATATCTTGTATCGTGCCGTGTAGCTCGATGATTTTTCCGCTTTGATCACGCTTTACTTTGCCCCGCGCGGTGATCCAGCGATGATTTCCATCGTGGCGAATCACCTCCGCATCACAAGAATAAGCCGTACCATCTGCAAGGCAGATCTCAACCGCTTTAACCAGCTCTATCCAGCTCTTGGCGCTGAAGTAATGTTGTACTTCGGGGAATACCGCGGGGGGTAAGGCGAGGTCCCGGCCATATATGTGATAAACCTCTTCTGACCAAAGGTGTGTATTGCTAGCAATATCCCAGCTCCAGCTGCCAACTCTGGCCAGCCGCTGTGCTTCTTTTAAGATGAATTCGCTTTCTTTGAGTGCGGCTTCGGCTTGTTTACGTGCCTGGATATCTTCAATGACCGAAATAAAGTAATCGGGCTCGCCATTTTTTTTCCAGGCAAGGGCAACGGTTAGGTTTACCCAAGTGATTTCTCCTCCTTTACATAGATAGCGTTTTTGCATGGCATATGTTTCTAGCTGGCCTGCCAGCATTTGTTCAACAAAATGCTGGTCATCCTGTAGGTCGGCTGGGTGGGTAATATCTTGAAATGTCAGCGATAAAAGCTCGTCCTGGCTATAGCCTGTGATTTGGCACAATCTGCGGTTAACCCGCAGCCATTGCCCATTGGGGGAAACCAGTGCAATGCCCATTGCTGCTTGTTCAAAAGTGGCTTGAAAGCGCAGCTCGCTTTGGAGTAATTGATCTTGAATGGCGCTCATTTCCCGCCAGCGTTCAGTTTCATTGCGGCGGGAGCGATGCAGAAATTCACTAAAAAAGCTTAATAAAAGGCCATTGATAAGCAGCATTCCCCATTGCATCAGATCGTGTGGCGTGCTGATGGCAAAGCTGTCGATGGGGGGGAGAAAGTAAGCAGTACAGGCCGCTGCAATCAAGGTGCTAAGCAGGCCGGGTATAAATCCACCCAGATAGGCGCTGATGATAATGGGCAAGATAAAAAGAATGAGTAAGGGCTGTTCGCCAAAAGTAACTGTAATTTCACTCCTTACCCACAGCATGAGCAAAGGCAAAATAATGGCAAGCAGGTAGATCAGCAGCAGGTGGCGCTTTGAGTACAGAGCACGGGCGCTGTAATGATTCAGGCCTTTCATGATTTTCTGGCCAGAAGAGGATCGGGGCTGTTATTTGCAGTCTGATAAAGACTTAATTCCTTGATCTGCCGCTTGAGCTCAATCATTTCCAGCTCCCGGTCTACCATGGCTTGGTTAAAGCGCTCCAGCTCGGCATTGCGCTGAAGCAATTCTTCTGACTGGAGGGTGAGCGTGTGTTCCACCGCTTTGCGCTCGGTGATATCCAGTAATAAGCCAATGAGTGCCGGATGGCCTTTGTCATCGACCTTGCGGCCATAAAATTCCACTTCAATTTGCGTGCCGCTGCGTTGAAGTCCAGTGAAAGTGAAATGAACATCACTGAGCTCACCATTTTCAGCCTGCAAAATAAGGCCACGGACTCGTTCTTTGTCTTTATGGCTGACCAGCTCTTCAATCTGTCCCATGGCGATCAGGGCCTGAGCGTCTTCGTGACCAAATATCCTGGCAAATCCGGGGTTAACATAGCTTAGGCGGTGCTTCTGAATAATATAAATGCCGGCCAGTGATTGCTCTACCAAAGCGCGAAAGCGTTCTTCGTTTTCTTTGAGTACCATTTCGGCTTGCTTGCGTTCGGTGATATCACGTGAAATACCAAAAATACCGATGGTATTGCCTTTTTCATCGCAAAGTGGCCCTTTAGTGCCCAGAAAAATGCGCTGGCCATTCGGCATATCAAGCACTTCTTCCTGCGTGATGACGGTATTGCGGAGAATGACTTGCTTGCCAAGATCCATCAGCATTTCCGCCTGATCCGGCGGAAAAATCGCTCTGTCATCCAGTCCTAGAATATCTTGGCTTTGCCGGTTTACAAAACGGCAGGCCGCGCGATTAAACAGGATGTAGCGGCCTTCAAGGTCTTTGGCAAAAATGGCGTCTTCAGAGCTGTCTGCAATGGTGGAGAGTAGTTTTACAGACTGCAAATGCTCGGTTTGTAATTGGCGCATATTGGTGGCTAAAACTAATTGTTCTTGCTGCTTCAAGATCACATAGCCGGTACGCATCATGAGCAGTGCTAATAGTGCGGCCAAGCTAATCCACAGAGAATCTTTGATGATCTCACTGTAAAGCGCGGATTGATCTATTTGGGTGAGTAAAACCCAGTTGCTATTGGGCACTGCACGAAGGATGCCCATGGTTTTGCCAGGGCGGATGATCTTGCCACTAAGCGTTTTGCTCAGAGGCAGGTTATCTGGTAAACGCTGGGTGCTTTGCAAGGGGAGGATGGCAGGTATTTTTTGGCCAAAATGAGGGCCGTTTAATAAAACCAGTTGATTGTCTTCTTTATTAAATAATAAAGATTCACTGCGTGGCCCGGGGAGGGGCTGTGTTTGCAGTATGGCAGAGAGCCAGTGATCGGTATGGTTATGCAAAACAATAAAGGGCGTTGGCCCGGCTATGGCGGTAAGCGGGGCAATAAAATCTAAGCTGGGCTGGCCTTTAGCGTCGGGGTAGGGGCCGATTCTCTGCACTTTTTTTGATTGAGCCGCGGTGTGCAGCGTAGCGTGATAGTTGGGCAAATTCTGTAATACGGGCAGCGATGAGCTCCAGAGCAGTTTCCCTTCGGAATCTAGCAGGCTGGCGGCACTGAATCCTTTGATTTTGCCAAATTGCTCCAGCCGGGTAAGCAGCTTTAATTTGCTGCTTAGATCATCTGTCTGATGCCAGTTTTGATAGAGCGTGGCGTAGATTTGGCTAGTTTTGAGTAGCTCTGCATCACCTTCCCGCTCTTTTAGCCAATCCGTTATTTGCCTGAGTTTTACATCGGTGACGATTTGTATTCTGGCTTCGTTTATTTTTTCTATCTGGCTGACCCGATAGGCAATGCCCGCGCCGCTGAGCAATAGAATCACCAGCGCTAACAGAGAAAATGAGATCCCTAGTTTGTTGCCATAGCTGGTATGTTGTTTTGGATTGAGCCCGTTTTCACTTTCGGGCAGGCGCTTCCACATCACATAGAGCAGTAATACGCTGTAAACGATCAGCAGCCAGTCTTTGAGCGTTGTCAGCCCTTCAAAGGAATGTGTCGGGGCATACAGCATCTCTATTATTTTGCTGCTGAGTACTACACCCAGCCCTGCGATTGCAGCATAAGTGAGTGCAATCTTGAGAATGTGAGATAAGGTTTGATTAAATTCTTTTTGCATCGCTGTATCCTAGACACAGTCTGTATAACGTTCTGCAATGGCGGTGAATTCTGGAAAGTGATCGAGAAAAGCCTGCACAATATCAGGATCAAAATGCTTGCCACTCCCCGATTTAATCATCAGTCTAGCTTCCTCATAAGGTAGCGCTTGCTTGTAAACCCTGCGGCAAATCAGCGCATCAAATACATCTGCCAGCGCCATCAGCCGTGCGGAGAGCGGAATATCATCGCCCGCTAATCCATCCGGGTAGCCGCTGCCATTCCATTTTTCATGATGCCAGTGGGCAATTTCTTTCGCTAAAGTGAGAAACGCGACGGGTTGCTCGATATCGCGTTCGGCTTGTTCAATGGCCTCGCTGCCCAGTTGGGCGTGGGTTTTCATGATCAGCCATTCTTCTGCGCTTAGGCTGCCGGGCTTGAGCAAAATATAATCAGGAATCCCTACCTTGCCAATATCGTGCAGCGGGGCAGATCGGCTGAGTACATTGATATAGCGTGGGGTTAAGGTTTCGGCAAAGCGCGGGTGTTCTTGCAGCTTGAGCGCTAATAAGTACACATAGCTTTGTGTGCGAAGAATATGGTTGCCTGTTTCAGGATCGCGGGTTTCGGCAAGATGGGCGAGCGCGCGGATGCTCACTTGCTGGGTAATCTCATTTTCAGCCATACGGCGTGAAATCTCTGCTTCCAGCGCCGCATTTTGATTTTTAAGCCAGCTGCGTGCCTGTTTGGCTTCCAGCTGGGTGCGCACTCTTGCCAATACAATGCTGGGTTTAATCGGCTTAATGATGTAGTCGACGGCACCCAGCTGCAAGCCCAGCTCCTCGCTGCCTGTATCAGCCAGAGCTGTAAGCAAAATAACGGGAATATCCCGTGTTTCTGGCATGGCCTGTAGCTGCTTGAGTACGCTATAGCCATCAATGCCCGGCATCATGACATCCAGCAAAATTAAGCTGGGTAAAGCTTGGGTGGCAAGGATGCGCAGACACCTCTCTCCCGATGGTGCAGCAAGCACACGGTAGTGTGGAGACAGCAAATTACTAATTACTAGTAAATTTTCAGATAGATCATCAACAACTAATATCGTGTAATTACTTTCATTAAACATACGGCCCCCATTAAAAAGGCGCTGATCTGCAGTATAGATTTATCAGAAGAGAAAAGATGAGGAGTTTTTGGCATCTCGTTGCGTGTAGCAGCTCTTCGGTATTTTAGTAAGGCAGTTGGTGTAAGTTATCTTGCATTTTTGCCATGCTGAAAAACCCTAATGCAAAAAGCCCCGATGACTAAACATGCTGCAACGCGCAAAATACGCGCCTAGAATTTATCTTTTGGAAACGCTCATGGCCAGAAACGCGCTTTACGCCCAATCGGGTGGTGTAACCCCTGTGATTAATGCATCCGCTGCTGCGGTGATTGCAGCCGCCCGCGCTCATCCGGATCAGATTGGCCGCGTATTTGCTGCCAAAAACGGGGTATTAGGTGTGTTGGCCGAAGAGCTGATTGATACCGCCTGCATGAGTGAAGCCGATTTGGCCGCGCTGGCCGCATCCCCTGGCGGTGCATTTGGCTCTTGCCGCCATAAGCTGCGCTTTGGCCGTGAGCTGACTCGTTTGTTTGAAATTTTTGCCGCGCACGATATTGGCTATCTGTTTTATAACGGTGGTGGCGATTCTGCTGATACCTGCTTAAAAATTGCCGCGCATGCCGAATACCTTGGCTATGATCTCACCGCAATTCATGTGCCTAAAACCATTGATAACGATTTGCCGCATTCGGATTGCTCGCCCGGCTTTGGCTCGGTGGCTAAATATGTGGGCACATCCATCCGCGAAGCGGGTATGGATGTGGCGTCGATGTGCGGCTCCAGTACCAAAGTATTTATTATGGAAGTCATGGGCCGTCACACCGGCTGGATTGCCGCAAGTAGCGGCCTAGCATCGGGCGAAGGCAACTTGCCACCGCACCTGATTTTGCTGCCGGAAGTCACATTTAACGCGGCTACTTTCCTTGCGGCTGTTGAAGAAACCATTGCCCGTGAAGGCTATTGCGTGATTGTGGCTGCGGAAGGGATTAAAAATGCTGAAGGCAAGTTCGTTGCCGAAGCGGGTGGCACCGATGCCTTTGGTCATGCGCAGCTGGGCGGTGTAGCGCCTTACTTGGCGCAGCTGATCAAAACCGCCCAAGGTCATAAATGCCATTGGGCCGTATCTGATTATCTGCAACGTGCAGCGCGCCATATGGCCTCGCAAACTGATGTGGATCAAGCCATGGCCGTGGGCACTGCCGCCGTGAAGTTTGCACTGGCCGGTGAGCGTGGCGTGATGCCTACCATCGTTCGCACCAGTGACGCGCCTTATGCTTGGACGATTGGCTCGGTGAAGCTGGAAGAAGTGGCGAATCACGAGAAACACCTGCCTGCTGAATATATCCGCGCCGATGGCTTTCATATCACGCCAGCAGCGCGCACCTATTTTGCACCTTTGATTATGGGCGAGGCGATTCCTCCTTATGTAAATGGCTTGCCTGCTTACCCAGTGTGGAATTTTTCCGTAGTCGAAGCCAAGCTAGAGGCGTTTAATACGGCGGCGTAAACTTTCTCTATTCTTGATCTAAATAAAAGGGAAGGGCACTTTTAGAGTGTACGCTTCCCTTTTTTGCGTGGACAAGATGACCCTATTTCGCTTGGTACTGGAGTACCTGTCTTACATCCTGACTACGGTCACGGCTTTGCTACCGATTATTAATCCACTTTCTACCGCTGCTATTTTGCCTGGGATATCAGTGCATTTATCTGATGCAGAGCGAAAGCAGCAGGTCAAACTGGCTTGCTACTATATGGCAGGAATCTTAATCACCTTCTTGATGGCAGGGGGCTTGATTATGGATTTCTTTAATATCTCTATCCCCGGCTTACGTATTGCAGGCGGGATGGTGGTGATTTATTTGGGGTTCAGGATGCTGTTTCCTGATTCTCAACCAAAAATTGACGATGAGCCTGAGTTAGGCGCCAGACGTGAAATTGCTTTTACGCCGCTCGCCATGCCTTCGATGGCAGGGCCGGGCTCGATTGCGGTAGTGATTTCAATGTCTTCTACCTTGCATTCGCAAAGACATATTCCCGTTTTGGCTGGCTATTTTCTCTTGATACTCGGCATTGCCGCCACAGCATTTATCTGCTGGCTAACCTTACGCGCCGCTAGCCGTTTATTTGCGGTGCTTGGGGATGAAGGAATTAGTGCTATATCGAGAATTATGGGTTTTATGCTGATTTGTATCGGTGTGCAGTTTTTTATTAATGGTGTGGGTGAATTGCTGCACGACGCAAGCTTTATGCCGCGTTAAGCACTTTATGCTTTATCTTGATATCTGGCTTACTCAATCAGCAATGGTGAGGTTTTATGAGAATGCTTTCAGATTTCGATATTTTCTTGCAGTTCATCGGCGGTGAGGTTTTATGAGGATGCTGCTAGATTTTGATATTTTTTTGCGCTTAATTTTGGCCGTTTTTTTGGGCGGGCTGATTGGCATTAATCGCTTTATGCATAAAAAGCCAGCCGGTGTGCGCACCCATGCCTTGGTATCCCTAGGAGCGGCGCTGATGATTGCCTTAAATGGTGTGATCAGCCATGACGATGCCCAAGCCTTTAGCCGTGTGGCTCAAGGCTTGATTACGGGCGTCGGCTTTTTGGGAGCAGGTTTGATTGTGCATCGCAACGATAATATGGTGGAGGGCCTGACTTCTGCCGCATCAATCTGGCTTACGGCGGCAATAGGCTTGGCCTGTGGTGCTGGCTATGTGGATATTGCCGTGTTTGTAGTGATTTTAGCGCTGCTGGTGATTAATCTGGGCGGGCCATTAGAGCGCTGGGCCGAAAGACGGATGCAGTGCTGGCGCGATGATAAATCACCACATTAAAGCCAGGCCGCAACGGCTGCCTTTACCCGCTCTGCCAAATCACTTCCTTGGCAATTAATCTCCAGCAAATCATCCATTCCCCGCATCCAGGTCAGCTGCCGTTTAGCCAATTGGCGGGTTGCGGCGATGCCTTTTTCGCGCATGGTTGGATAATCCACCAAGCCATCCTGATATTCCCAAGCCTGCCGATAGCCCACGCAGCGCATCGACGGCAGCTCTAAGGACAAATCATATTTTGCTCGCAAGCGGGCCACTTCATCAAGCAGGCCCAACTCCAACATTTGATCAAAGCGCAGCGCAATGCGATCGTGCAGCCATTTTCTGTCTTGCGGCAGCAGGGCGATTTTAAGCAGGCGATAGGGCAGAGCGCCGCTGGCAGGCTCGGCCAGTAAATCCGACATTTTTTTGCCCATCAGCGTACAGACTTCCAAAGCACGCTCGATGCGCTGCGCATCCGTTGATTTAAGGCGTTCAGCAGTGATCGGGTCGATAGCGGCCAGTTTGGTGTGCATGGCGGGCCAGCCGATCAGCGCCGCCTCTTCATGGATTTGCGCCCGCAGCGCCGCATCCGCTTGCGGTAATTCATGAATGCCGTGTTGCAAGGTGTTGTAATACAGCATGGTGCCACCCACCAGCACCGGCACCTTGCCACGCGCTGTAATCTCGGCCATTAAAGCCAGCGCATCACGCCGAAATTGCGCGGCAGAATAAGCCTCTTCCGGTGAAATAATATCAATCAAATGATGCGGCGCACGGGCTAGCTCATCACTACTTGGCTTGGCGCTGCCGATATCCATATCTTTAAACACCAGTGCCGAATCGACCGAAATCAACTCCACCGGCAAGCCGCTTTCCAGCAAATGAATCGCGCTGGCGGTCTTGCCACTGGCGGTAGGGCCCATTAAGAAAATGGCGGGAGAGGAGTGCGGCATGGCGAGATAACTTTATAAAAATTAAAAATAGTGGGTTTTAGTAAACCCAAATCTTGAACCACAGAGAGCACGGAGTTTCACGGAGAAAAGCAAAGTTGTATTGCCGATTTTGTAGGGCGGGTGAAACCCGCGTATTTTTCAGCATTGCTCGCGGGTTTCACCCGCCCTACGGTTTTCTCCGTGTTCTCTGTGTCTACAGACCTTAGGTTTGTGTGTTTTCAATGAAAATGATGGCTTAAAAATCTGACCAGAATGCCGGTGGCGAGTGCGGCAATCAGGGAGGGGATAAAGGCCAACAGGCCGATATGGCTTGCCATTGGCGTCCAGACCAAGAAGAACATGCTAAACCCTGTCAGCCCCATTAAAAAGCCGCGTAATTGCAGTAATAGCGCATTGCGGCCGGCATTGGCCAGTGTAAATGCAGGAATCACCGTGGCGGCGACGGGAAAACCAGCTAATACGCCTGTCATGGTGCTGCCTAAGAGTAAAGAGAGGCTGGAAAGCGCCAACACCAGCAACAGTGCCGCCACCATGCGGGCATACAGCTCAATCTTGGGTAGCGAAGAGTTATTGATGGCCTCTGGTCTGGGGATAAAGTAAATCGCAATCCACAGCCCCGCCAACACACTAATGCTGACGATGAATGACACGGCAAGGCCGCTCCAAACCAAGAGAAAAGCAGTGAGCAAATAAGCTGCCCAGCCGCAAAGAATGGTGCCCAGCCATGAAAAGTAGCGGCTGGCGTGGGCTAGCACCAGCATATACACCACATTGGCCCAAAGCCCCGCCGATGCAGCCCCGGCTACTTTGATCGCATATTCAGGCCCGTATTCCAGCCACAGTGCCAGCACAATCGGAATAGCCACCAGCGGCAAGCCGCCCAGCAAACCCGCAATCTGCGGTCCCCAGCGACGCCCAGCAAGACTTGCCGCGCCGATAAGCAGCGGGGCGGCAAAAAGTTTAACGATTAAAGCGCTGGTGGGCATGAGGGCTCGTTTTGAATACAGGGGCAGATGACAACGATATTACACAAGCCAAATCTTGAACCCTTGATATCACGGGGTTTTGTATAAGGTGGGTATATTGGCGGTCATGTTTATTCGGGAAAAATAGAGCGATATCGATCAAGCACGTCTTGCAAAATATCATCGGGCACACTTTCTTTGCGGCTGGCTTTGCGTGCTCGCCAGTCTAGTGTTTTAGCTTGGTGGCTTAACACAACGCCCTGTGTTTCAGTGCCGCAACCCATTAGGGAAACCGCAAAGCCAGCGCTTCGTGCCATGAGTTGCTGACCTTGTGTCACAGGACAAACCACGACCAGCCCAGATTGATTAAAAGCACCAAGGGATAGCACGAGGGCGAAGTGTGGGCCTTTCATTTCCTGACCGGCAGCGGGATCAAAATCAAGGTGGATAATGTCGCCTGGATTAAACATTTACCAAATTTCCTGCCCTACAAGGGGAAGCGAATCCCATTCAGGCATGCTCATAAATTCAGCAGGGGTTTCGGCTAGCAGTGCCGCCGCATCAAAACGCTGGCGCTTAGGCTCTACCGTTAGGCGATGACCTTCAATTTTGAAGCGCACAAAATCACCGGCCACTAGCTGATTTTGCTCAGCATAAGCAGGAGGAATCACCATGATCAGCGAGCCGCCGGAGCGACGTAAAGCAGCAGTTCCCATCACCTTCTCCTTGTGGATTTGTTTTACTAAAGTAAAACATATAGTTATACAAAAGTAAAACTTTTTGGCGGTTTCAACCTGCTAGGTGGATATTTGGGTGAAGCATAAAACCCAAATCTTGAACCTAGAAAGTTCAGAGCGGCACGGAGAGAATCTTATTCATTATGCTTTTCTTCGTGGCCCTCCGTGTTCTCCTGGATCGAAGTGGTTTAAGGTTTGGGTTTTGTATGGCTAATTGCGCCCACTTTACTGTCCACGCATAAACATTTTATCTAATTCATTCAGCGTCATCCGAAACCAGGTGGGGCGGCCGTGATTGCATTGGCCGCTGCGTTCGGTGGCTTCCATCTGGCGTAAGAGCGCGTTCATTTCGGTGATGGTGAGGCTACGGTTGGCGCGCACCGAGCCATGGCAGGCCATGGTGGCGAGTAGCTCGTTTTGCCTGCCTGCTAATACTTCGCTCGCGCCCACCATGCGAATATCTTTGAGCACCGCTTGCGCCAGCTCGATGGGGTTGGCGTCTTTCAGCAGCATGGGCAGGGAGCGGATGGCAAGCTGGGTAGGGGATTGCACTGAGATTTCGAAACCAATCGCGGCCAGCGTTTCAGCGTGATCTTCAACTGTGGCTACATCGTGTTTATCGGCCGCAAAAACATGCGGGATCAACAGTGGCTGGGTGGGCATTTGATGCAGATCGAGCGCGTTTTTAAGCTGCTCGTACACCACCCGCTCGTGCGCGGCGTGCATATCCACCACGATCAGCCCCTCGGCATTTTGCGCAAGGATATAGATGCCGTGCAGCTGGCCGAGTGCAAAACCCAGCGGCGGCACGGTTTCCGAATCGCTGGCACGGGAAGGCGCGGTGGCAGCGGGGGATATTGCAGCGGCGGGCATTAGTGCACCAGCAGGAATAGCGGGAGCGAATTTGCGCTCAGGGGTGTCACTGCTGAATGAAGGCGATGGCTCGGGTGTCCAGCTTGAATCACTTGGGTTTGCTTCGCCCGGTGCCCGCTTTAAATCTGCAAACATCGTGTCATAAAAGGCCATCGGGGCTTGCACACGCGGCTGCGGCTGGAAATTGCCTTGCTTATACGCCATTTCTGCGTAATTTTTAGGCGTCATTGCGGGGGCTGGGGCCATGACACTAGAGTCTGGCGCGGCGATTTCGCCGGTTTCCGGATCAATCCCAGCAGGTACCGTGCCTGCGCGTGTTCCGGCCAGCGCTTTTTTCAGGCTGGTGAGCATAAAGCGGTAAATCGCTTGCGATTCCCTGAAGCGTACTTCGATCTTGGTAGGGTGAACATTGACATCCACGCCTTTAGGGTCCAGCTCTAAAAACAAGCAGTAGGCCGCGTGTTTATCGTGATGTAATACATCGCGGTAGGCTTCACGCAGTGCGTGCTGCACCACTTTATCCCTGACAAAACGGCCGTTTACAAAGAAATATTGCGCATCGCGGCTGGATTTTCCCAGCGTGGGCGAGCCGGTAATGCCCCACAGCCGCAGCCCACCGAAACCTTCATCAACCTGCACGCCGGACGCCACAAAAGCATCGCCTAAAATCGCCGCAGCACGCTTGGACAAATCGCCCGCCAATAGCCGCAACTGAGCGCGGCCATTATGGCTGAGCGTGAATTGCACGCCGGGGTTGGCCAGTGCAAGGCGTTGCACCATATCGCTGCAATGGGCGAATTCGGTGGATTCGGATTTTAGAAACTTACGCCGCGCAGGTACTTGGTAGTAAAGCTCGTGTATCTCAATGGTACTGCCCTGGCTGAGCGAGGTAGGCTCTGGCTCGCTGACATGGCCATTATCTGCATCCACCCGCCATGCGTAATCTGATCCTTGCTCGCGGCTGCTCAGCGTAAGCCTTGATACAGAAGCAATACTCGCCAGCCCTTCACCCCTGAAACCCAGTGTGGCCACTTTTTGCAAATCGTCCAGATCACGAATTTTGCTGGTGGCATGGCGATGCAGTGCCAAGGGCAGCTCGTCTTTGGCAATGCCGCAGCCATCGTCGATCACCTTAATCAGCTTGGTGCCGCCTGCCAGCAGCTCGATGGTGAGATTCTGGCTGCCTGCATCGAGACTGTTTTCCAGTAATTCTTTTAATGCAGAAGCAGGACGCTCAACCACCTCGCCTGCGGCAATTTGGTTAATCAGGTGATCGGGAAGTTGCTGGATACGTGGCATAGGAGCAGGCGGCAATAGAGTGAAAATCGATTATACCTGTGTATTCCTTGTAAGCCTTTGGCATGATTACAAGGTGGATTTTGCTGTATGGCTGCGCTGGGCGTTGCAATTTTGCTGAGTGCCCTGATCTATTCACAAGCTACTTCATTCATTGAAAGGAATCACTATGCCCGTTGTAAATATTCAAATTACGCGCGATGGCGCGACGGCTGAGCAAAAAGCTGAAGTGATTGCAGGCGTGACCGATGTGTTAGTGCGTGTTTTAAATAAAGACCCAGTGACAACCTTTGTGATTATTGATGAGGTGGATACCGATAACTGGGGCCATGCAGGTAAAAGCGTGACGCAATTAAGGGCGTTGGCGAAAGGAAACTAGGCATTGCCATAAACCCTCGTCACTCCCGCTTACCTTTGGCGGGAATCCAGCCGCGCTGCTGGCTGGTTTTTCCATACAACCCTTGCCTCAGGATATGCAATGCTCGACCTATATTATTGGATGACGCCTAACGGCCATAAAGTACGGATATTTTTGGAAGAAGCGGGCTTGGATTATCGTGTCCACCCTATCAATATCAACAAGGGCGAGCAATTTGCGCCAGATTTTTTGCGCATCGCTCCGAATAACCGTATTCCTGCGATTGTGGATCATGATCCGGCCGATGGCGGAGAAGAAATTGCGCTCTTTGAATCGGGCGCGATTCTGCTTTATTTAGCAGAGAAAACCGGCCAATTTATGCCTGTAGATTTTCGCGCTAAGCAAATCATGCAGCAGTGGTTATTCTGGCAAATGGGCGGTTTAGGCCCAATGGCTGGGCAGAACCATCATTTCTCGCTCTACGCCCCGGAAAAAATCTCTTACGCAATTAATCGCTATATCACCGAAACCACAAGGCTTTATTCGGTGTTGAATAAACATTTGGCCGATAAAGATTTTATTGCTGGTGAATATTCCATCGCCGATATGGCCTGCTATCCGTGGATTGTCCCCCATGCTCAGCAAGGACAAAATCTGGATGATTTCCCCGCCTTAAAGCGCTGGTTTAACACTATTTCAGAGCGGCCAGCTGTGCAGCGGGCTTATGCCTTGGCAAAAGAAATTAACTAATTAATTCTAAAGGGGGCATTTGCTCCCTTATTTTTTGATTAAATATTTTCTGCGCCGTATTGGGTAAGGCGTGTTTTATGCATAGTACGGCAGCCGTGCTGAAGCGTGGCAGGTAAAAAAGCCCACGAAAAGTGGGCTTTTATCAAGGTAGGGGTAGCGGCCGATCAGTTAACCGCGCTGGTGATGTCAATGCGGGGCAGCTTGCTCGCTCCGTGTTGTGTCTAAGCGCTGATGCAAGCTTGCCGGAACCCAGATCGAATCTACCGCTTCGCCCTGCATCAGTTTTAACACACGGGCAAGGCTTTCGCTGGCGAGTTGCTGGCTGTCTTGCACGATGGATTGAATGCCCCAAGGCAGGCAGTTGAGCAGATTATGATCGTCAAAAGTCATTAAGTGCTTGGGCATGCCATTTTGTTTTTCGTTGATATAGGCCAGCGCGCCTTCCAGCAGGGTGAGCGAGCCGGTGAACAGGCTGTCGGGATAGTGGCCAAGGCGTTCATAGCATTCGGCCATCATGCTGTAGCCCGATGGGCGCAGGTAATCTCTTTGCCAGACCCAGTGCTCTTGTTCTGCCACACCGCTTAATTCAAGGCCTTTACGATAGCCCGCAAGGCGATCCTGGCTAGGGGATAAATCGGCTTGTCCGCCAAAATAAACGACTTCTTTACTGCCCTTGGCGATGGTTTGCATCACCAGTGACGTGACGGCGTCGATGGCGTCGGTGACGACAAAGGGAATTGGGCAGTCTTTGATATGGCGATCGACAAAGACCAGCGGCAGGCGCAGAGACCATTTTAAATATTGCGTGGCATCGCTGCTGCAAGGCACCACAATCAGGCCGTCTACCTGGCGGGTGAGCAGATGCTCGATGCCTGCTGTTTCCATCGCCGCTTGTTCATTACTACTCATCACAAGCAGCTGATAGCCTGCTTCTCTGCATAGTGGTTCTAAAGCTTGCGCGAGGCTGGCGTGGGCAAAGTTGCTTAGCTCGGGCACAAGTAAACCTAAAGTGCCACTTTTGCGCGATCTTAATGTTTTGGCCGACTGCGAGGGTTGAAAATGATGCTCGCGGGCAATCGCCAGCACGCGCTCCTTGGTGGATTCTGCAATGCGGTATTCTGCAGAGCGTCCATTTAGCACGAGGCTAGCCGTGGTTTTGGATACATTAGCCAGACGGGCAATGTCATCCATTGTTAGGCGTATAAATTGGCTCACAATGACTCAGTTTCTAATGCACATTCAAGTCGCAAGGTTACCGAAAAAACAGCAGCTTGGATTGCGTATTTGTGATTTAGGGAAAAATAAAAGGCAGATCACCCGATTGCCAGACAGAAAATTTTTGCATCACGCTTTGGTAATCAGCACTGTTACATAAAAAAGCCAGCCATTGCTTTAGCTTTGGGTAGGGGGCGGTGTCAAACCATTCCGGATCAACGCTTGCAAATTGGCGAATAAACGGAAATATCGCAATATCCGCCAAGCATATTTGCTGAAGCAGTAAAAAAGAAGTCTGCGCCAGCCGTGTTTCTAAATCATGTAAAAAGAGCTCGCCTTGGCTGCGATAATATTCTTGGGGGTGAGCGGGGTAGCGGTCTGCATATTTATATTGATCGAGATAAATTTTAAATATCTGATCACTATGATCGATCAGTTCTGCAATCTGCTGATTTAACGCTTCATTCTCTTTGCAAAGCCATTGCTGTGGATCGTGTTGCTCTAATGCCCATTGCATAATTTCGCGGCTTTGCTCGATGACTTGCCCATTATTTAATACTAAAACAGGTACCGTGCCTTTGGGCGAGGCGTGGAGTAATGCTGCGGGTTTATTACGCAGCACAATTTCGCGCAATTCAACTTGAATACCAGAATATTGAATGGCCATTCTGGCACGCATGGCGTACGGGCAACGGCGGAAGGAATAAAGAATAGGTAGCATAGAATCAGATTTAATATTTTTGCGTGATGATACAGATTGCAGGCTGTTTGTAGAGTCACAGCTTGCCAGATGTTAGCTGCTTGCTAGATTTAAGGCAGATTTATTGTTGAAAGGCCAATTTTTGCTGTATTTCACGCATCTGTTCGTTAAATAGTCTGCATTGCCTTTGTGATTTATTTTTTCAGCGCCTTGCCATTTGGCCAGTTGGCAAATATCCAATCTTGATAGGTATTTTGATTGGCAAAGCTGGCAAAGTCGCCGAGGAAGCGGTGTTGCTTTAAGGGCTTGCCAGCGGCCTTGCTATACACGCCCATAAAGCCACCACCGGGGGCGGTGATATAGGCCCAGTCTTCCCCAGTCATTGGGTCTTTATAGGCTTTGCGGATAAAGCGTCTTGGTGCAGGGGTGCGTGGATCAAGCACCAGTTCTTCCAGTGTTTTGGGGTATTGCGTGCCTTGCATCATATTTTGCTCGCTGTAGAGCTTGATGCCCCGGCGGATTTCAGCGCCTACGCGAAGCAGTTCTTCTTCTTTGGCGCGCTGGGCACGGTTTTGCCATGCTTCACCGACTTGGGCGAGATAAATGCCCATGATCAACACGGCCATCAGCGCCCATGCGTAAGCAAACCCTGACTGTTTACCTAGTGAAGATTGGCTTGTCAGAATTCTAGAGCCTTGCCTGTGCATGGTGGAATCGTAAGCAAAGCCAGCTTGTTGCTTACCAGCTATTGTAGGCCGAGCCATCATTGCCGCTTCCTTCTGCGCTGCTTTTTACATCGTATACGCCGCTGGCGTTTTCTGGTGGGATCATTTGCCAGCCATCATTTTTGCCGGTTATTGGGTCCATCGGCATTTCACGCAGGTATTTGCTGCTGACTAATTCGTTAATGGTGGCGGGATAGTGGCCCGTATCGGCATAAAACTTGTCGATGGCATCACGCATGGCCACTAAATTGTGCTTAAGTACGGTTTCATTGGCGCGTTCGGTTTGCTGAAAATAGCGTGGCACAACAAGGGTGAGCAGGCTGGCCATAATGGCAAGCACGACCAGCAGCTCGATCAGGGTAAAGCCCTGTTTTGAAGACGACTCATGCGCCATGGTGGTCCTATTGATGATGTTGTTTCGTAGGTCGGGTGAAACCCAATCCTATCAACTTAAGCAAAACCCGCGGGACTTGATGTTTTTGTAGGTTGGGTTAGCTGGTTTATTCGCTTATTTTAAGGGCGGATAAACCAGCTAACCCAACATTTAGCCGCAAAAGAATGTTGGGTTACGCGATAAAGCCTGTTAACCCAACCTACAAATTCCCCATAAGTTGATAGGGTTAGGGTGAAACCTGCCTTTATAGAATGATATAAATCGGCGGGTTTCACCCAACCTACAAATGCCGTGTTTCAAGAGTGACTAATATTATCTACCACTTTTTATAAGCCGTACCATTCATCCCAATCCCGCTACTCAGGGAATACACATCAAACACATCGCGGCCTTCTTGTGGGGAGTCGGGTGGGCTGGTGTAGCTGCGCAGGCCCCATGTTTTTTCGTCGCTACTGCTTGGGCAATCGCAGAAAGGATCTCTGGGCAGGCGGCGTAAAAAGTAGATCATTTTACCATTGGGGTCTTTGGCGTCTTTTACCCCGGCGGTTAAAACGCTCAAATTGGGGGGGTAGCCATTATCATCGATATTCTTTTTAACTTGTCCCTCGTCTGCCGCTTGCTTGTAAGCATCAATACCCGAGCGTATTTGCCATAGCGCACGGCGCAGTTCTTCTTCCCGCTGGCGGGTGGCGGCAATTTGCGAGAGTGGCATCGCTACGGTTGCCAGTACCGCCAGAATGGTGAGGGTGACCATCAGCTCGATCAGAGTAAAGCCGTGAGCAAGCCGATGGCGTGATTGCTTAAAGAACATGCTTAGCGGCGTCCCATCCCATTGCCACGGCTCGGCGGCGGAGCAACAGGCTGGGTGTTGTCTTCTGCTGCTTGTTGTGGCACTGGGACAGGCGCAGGAGTTGCTTGTGGCACGGGCTCAACCACGGCTTGCGGCATGATGGGTTGAGGTGCCGGCATCATGACACTGCCAGTTGCATTACTATTGATTTTAATGCTAGAGCTGGTGCGCAAGCGCAGTGGATTAGTACTGATGGCTCCTTCGGTGCCGCTATCAAAGGTGGTGATATGCGGTGATGGTAGCGCCAGATTGCGCACCACACGGGGCGTAATCAGGAGGATCAGCTCGGTTTTGCTATTGTCGTTTTTCTTGCTGCCAAAGAGTCGATCCAGCCCCGGCAGCTCGCCCAGCCCCGGCAACGCATTGCCAGTGGTTTGATCGGTACGCGAAAGTAAACCGGCCAGCACCTGGGTTTCTCCATCACGGGCGCTCATATTGGTGGTGGCATTTCGCGTGCCTACCTTATAAGCGATCAGACCATTGCGGGTGGTGATGCTGCCGGTGACATTGGAAACCTCGAGCGATACTTTTACGCTGATATCGTTATCAATGGTGAGCGTGGGTTCTACATTCAATGTGAGACCTACATCCAGATAGGTGATCGATTCAGATGTGGTGCCGTTATTATTGGTGGTGGTGACTACAGGGACACGTTCGCCAATTTGCACTTTGGCTTTTTCCCGGTTTTTAACGCGAATTTTGGGATTCGCCAGAATATTGGTTGTGCCTTTCTGGTGCAACAGATTGGCGCTAATTACGGGGTTGCCCAGATTAACCAGTACATCGCTCTTATTCAGACTGTTCAGGCGATCTAAACTTATTGCGCCAGCTGTGGCTGGGATAGCTGTAATATTGTTGATGGGGGCTAGGGAGGCGGAAATCGTATCCGGGTATTGAATCCCCATATTGAGTAAATCAGTACTGCTGACATCCAGAATTTCTACATCCAGAATAATTTCTGATTGCGGTAAATCCTGTGCGGCAATGAGGCGCTCGGCCACGGCAATCGCTTCCGGGGTATCGCGCATCACCAGCATGGATAAACGTTCGTCGATATACACATCTTTGGTTTTAACCATTTGTTTAATCATGGCCAATACTTGCTTAGGATCGGCATTAGATAAATAAAAGGTGCGCATCACCAAATCTTTGTAATCTCGATCTTTATCCGGGCGTTTTGGATAAATTAAAATAGTGTTTTCATTTAATATTTTTTTATCGAGTTGATTGGTGGTCAAAATCAAATTGATCACATCTTCAACACTGCTATCGTGCGCATAAATGGTGGTGCGTAAATTGGGCGCAACATCACGATCAAAAATAAAATTCACTTTGCCAATGCGCGAAATAATATCAAAGACGCTACTGAGGCTTTGATCTTTAAATTGCAAAGAAATAGGGTTTTTTAAAGATTGCGCCAAGCCGGGGCGTAGCGTGGCTTCGCGTGTTTTACGGCTTTCTATTTCATCCCTCAGCCTGAGCGCCTGCGTATTGCGCGGATTATCGATTAGCATTTGCGCTAAAACATCCAGCGCTTCTTCGGGTTTATTGTCTTTGATTTCACGCGCATATTTGAGCATGGAATCCTGACGCGCCGCGATTTCTACCAGCCTTAATCCTTCGGCCGCACGGTAATTGCCCTTATCGTGAGAAAGCATCTGTTGATAGCGATTTGTGGCCAGCTCGATATCGCCACGCGCACGGGCATTGTCGGCTTCTTTGAGCAAGAGATTAAGCGTGCTGTCTAATTGCCGCTGAAAGCTGGCGCGCAGCATAATATCATCGGGATAAAGCTTGGATTTTTCTTTTAAAAGCTGCAAGCCTTGTTCTACTTCGCCTTGATAAATGAGGCTTTCACCCTGCTTGCGGGCCATGTCGGCAGCACAGCCAGTCAGCAAGCTGGCCGCGATAAGAGTCATGCTAAAAGCGCGCTTCAAAGTGTTGCTCCAATAGAAAGCATCCGCAGCTGCTTGAGCGGCAGGGGAAAAATAGGTTGCTGATTGAACTGGCACGAAGAGCGCGTTTTCAAGGCGTCGCTCCTAAGGACAGCACCTGCTGCTGATTCAGCGGCATAAATGTAAAAATAATTTGCTGGCGGGTGACTTGATCTACTCGCCACGAGCCTAGTAAAACTTCACCTTTTTGCACGCGGCCAAGGGCATTGCAGCTTTGGCAAACCACCATTTGCTGGCCGTTTGCTTCAAGCACCACGTAATCGATCTTACCTTCATGCCAGGTCGACACTATTTTAAACGGCAAAGGCGGTGCCACTGGCGGCGGGGTTGGCGTAGGTTTCGGTGTGGGCGTGGGTTTAGGCGGCGGTGGTGGGGGCGGCTGCCAAGTTTGGATCGGGAATAAATTCACCGCCACGCTGCTGGCCGCCGACGTTGCCGATGCTTGTGCTGCAACGGCAGATGCTTTAGCACTCGCTTCACTGGCGGCTACCGCACGCTGTTGGCGGTGGGCAGGTGTGTCATCGGGCTGGCTATCTTGCCAGGCAGAGTAAAGCGTGAGTAAAACGGTGACCGCCAAAACAATTTGTAGCGGGCGCGAGATCATGGCTGCACCTCGCTTAAATACGACATTTCAATCTGCACATTCAGCATGGCGTCGCTAATTTGCGGGCGCGATAAATTTAAAGTCTCAATACGCACGCCGGGCATTTTTTCTAATTCAGTAATAAATTGCTGAATATCCAGGTAAAGCCCATTGGCAGGGAATTGCAAACCGTAGCGCAATAGCTCGCCGCCCACTTCGGGCGTGGCTTTGTAATCGCTTTGCTGCAGCACAATATGTTTTTGCTCGGCCAGTTCATTGAGCTTGAGTAAAAACGCGGTAAATTGATTCGATTGTGGCAGACGATCTGCCACGCTGCTGGCGGTGGCAGACGCGCTGGATGATGATTGTTTAAGTTTGCGCGCTGCCTCCAGCAAGCTCAGCTCGCGGCGTTCTAAATCTTTTTGGATGGGCTTTAGCTTTTGCACATAAAGCGCCCCAGCCAGCAGCAGCAAAACCAAGCCTGCAATGGCCAAAATCCCCGCATATTGCCGCCACTGGCGCAGATACCAAATACCCTGTTGTATGAGCCGCTGCGTATTCATAACCGCGGCTCCCAAGTGATATCCAGATTGACTTGCACAGGGCGAAATAGATCGCTCACACGCATATTGTGCCGGGATAAAGACACCGTTTTTATGCCCTTGGTGCTGCCTAGGTTATCGATCAATGCCAACGCATCGGCAAGGGTTTTTGCTTCCAAATCCAGCTTGAGCAGATGCTCGTTACTTGCCAGATCAATGCGGGTATAGGCGAGAGTAGGCTGCCAGGTTTGCTCCAATACAGCCAGCACCGGCCCGATGGCCTGTTGCTGTGCCTGATGTGCAGCCAAAACCTTGGCATTGGTCGGCGCTTCTTTTTGCTCTTTATTCTGCGCCTCATCAAGGCGACGGCGCTGCCAACTGATCTCATCCTCACGTGCATCCAATTGCTGGCGTGCCTGATCGCTGATATCAAGGCGAGTCATCACCCAAAGCAGGGCAATCACTGCCGCTACGACAAGGGCTAAACCCAGCCAAGGCGTTGAGCTGGGGGACCGATGAAAGTCGAGTTGCATGGGCTTCATGCGGCGAGGTCCGGTTGATCGCGATGCGGGGGCAATATCGTAGGGCGGGTGAAACCCGCGTATCTTTGTACGATGCTCATATCGCCAAATCCCCAGCAAATAAAGGATGGACCGCGCCTAAATAGTTGACTTCGCATTGCGGTAGGCTGAGTTTGGCGAGTGGGTGGTTGGACGAGCTGATATAAATTTGCGGTGGTAAAGACACTTGCGCTAGCATAGCCGCTTGACGCAATAGCGCCGCCATACCGCCATCGAGTAGCGCATGGCTATCTTGACTAAGCGGCAGGCTAACAATGCCTTGCCATGCCGCATCCCGCCAAAAACCACAGCAAAGCTGATCGGCCTCGGTAATCACCAGTGCAAATTCGGCAGCTTTAAGCTGGCGGCGGTACTGCTGGTATACGGTAGCAAACAGCGGCTGCACACCGAGTAATCTCAGCTTATTGACGCGTGCCAGCTCGATCATCACTTGATAAATCGCCTCATCCATAGCCGCTACTAAGCGTGATTCGCCAAAGCCTGCAGGATGAATACACAGCCGCCAGCCATCGGTGCTGCCACCAAATTGCTGAGCTAAAACCAGCCGTGCGTAAGCATTCCAATCGTCTGGCTGATACAGGCCATCCTGCCAAGGCAGCACGGCGTAACGGACCCAATCCCCGCTGAGCAGTATATTTAAGGTGCTGATGCTGCTTTTAGGACGAGTCTCCAGACGCTGCTGCAAAGCCAGCGCAGCAGATTGTGCATCAACCGTGGTCGACGCCCATTGCTTATCTGCTTTTTGTAAGCGCGGCTGGCTGGCCAAAGTCAGCTTCTTGCTCGCCAGCCAAACGCTATGCTCAATCCATAAAGGGGACACGATTGCTTTCCTGCAAAGTGGTTAGGCAATAAATAAAATCATTCAAAAGCTTAAAAGTTCTGTAGACACAGAGATTAGGGAGAACACAGAGCACACAGAGAAAACCTTCTTATGCTTTTCTCCGTATGCTGCTTTTAAACTCTGTGTTCTCTGTGTCTACAGATCTAAGGATTCTTAATCCACAAAAGTCACGCGATTAATTTCTTGTAATGTGGTTTCTCCACTGGCAACGACGGCCAAAGCTTGCTGGCGCATCGACAAAAATCCAAAGCGTGCGGCGAGTTGTTTGAGTTCTACGGCTGGCGCGCGGCTGGCAATGGCTTGCTTTAGCTCGTCGTTGAGTCGCAATACCTCGGCAATCGCCTTACGCCCCTGATAGCCGGTATTGCGGCAAGCCTTACAACCAACGCCTTTACGGAATCGCCAGCCTTTCACTATTTCGCTGTTTAAGCCCGATGTGGCGAGTAGCTCTTCATCGGGTTCGTCATCCACCACGCAGTGCAGACACACTTTACGAATCAGGCGCTGGGCCACCACGCCGATCAGCGCATCCACAAAGCTGTTCGGCTCTACGCCCATATGAATAAAGCGGTCGAGCACCGAAAACACATTGTTGGCGTGCACGGAAGTGAGCACCAAATGGCCGGTTAGCGCGGCTTGCACGGCAATATTGGCGGTTTCGCCATCGCGAATTTCGCCTACCAAAATCTTATCCGGATCATGGCGCAGCACCGATCTCAGGCCGCGGGCAAAGCTCAGGCCTTTTTTATCGTTCACAGGAATTTGCAATACACCGGGTAGCTGGTATTCCACCGGATCTTCAATGGTGATAATTTTCTCTTCGCCGGTATTAATCTCAGAAAGCGTGGCGTAAAGCGTGGTCGATTTACCTGAGCCGGTAGGGCCAGTGACCAGCAGCAGGCCGTAAGGCTCACGCGCCAAACTTCTGATCCGCGCCATCGTGCCATCATCAAAGCCCAGAATATCTAAACGCAGCTGCTTAAAAGCATCGCCGCCATTTTGCTTATCTAATACCCGCAGCACGGCATCTTCGCCGTAAATGGACGGCATGATGGAGACGCGAAAATCCACTTCGCGGCCATTAATCCTTGCCTTAAAGCGCCCGTCTTGCGGCACGCGGCGCTCTGAAATATCCAGATCGGCCAGCACCTTAATCCGCGAAATTACTTGCTCGGCGGTTTCCAAGCCATTTGCGCCGCCAATATGCAGCAGCACGCCGTCGATACGATATTTAATGGTTAAGCCATTTGGCGTACTTTCCATATGCACATCAGAAGCCTTGGCTTTAAGCGCGTCGTACAGCGTGGAATTCACCAGTTTGACCACAGGCTTTTTATCTGCAGCTAAGGTCGCCAGTGAAATCTCGACGATGCCGTCCTGATTGACTTCGCTCTGCTCGCCAACCCCTAGCTGATCCATCGCTCGGTGTGAGGTTTCAAACTGTTCTAAGTAAGTACGTAGTGCCTGATGATGAGCAAAAGCAGTTTGATAGCTTACAGACAAACGTTGGCGTAGCCAGTTGCGCAGCGCGGCATCGAAAGGATCAGCCAATACTACGCACAGCCCATCTGTGCCATCGAGTAGCAGGCATTGCCTTGCCACGGCTTCGCCGTAAGGCAGTAGATCGTAACGCGGGCTAAGCGCGCTGATGGCATCGAGGCTTAAAAACGGCAGGCCAAGAAAGCGGCTAAGTTGCTCGCCGTAATCTGCGTCGCTAAGTTGCAATACTTGTTGCAAACGCGGCGCAAGCGGGGCCTGATCCTGGCGTAATGTTTGGATCAGCTCGAGGCTGAGCTTGGCTGAAGAGATTGTGATCGCTTCAGTCATCGCTGGCATATATGTGGCATCTGTCATTGCATATTCCCAGCCAGCTCAAAAATCGGCATATACAGCAGAAAAACAATTCCACCGATCAGTACACCAATAATCAACATTAAAATGGGCTCAAAAAGGCGGGTAAACATATCGATGGCGCGTTCTAGCTCTTCATCGCAAAACTGCGCCGAGCGCTCGCACATGGTGGCTAGCTCGCCGCTTTGTTCCCCCACGCGCAGTAAGCGCTCTGATACGGGTGTAGTCAGCTGATAGCGGGGCAGGGCTTGCGAAAGGGCTTGGCCCGATTTCACATCGACCAAGGCTTGCTGTAAGCCAAGCTGCATTTTTAGTGGCAATAACTGCGCCGCCAGTTCCATCGCATGCACCACCGAAATTCCGCCAGCCAGCAGCAGGCCCACGGTGCGGTAAAAACGCGTCAGCGAAAATAAGCGCCGGTATTGCTCTAAACGCGGTAAGCGCCAAAAGGCCTCACGCAAAGCACTTTTTGCCGCCTCGGTGCGCAGCAAAAACACCGCCAACACCACGCTAAGCACCAAGCCGCCAAACATTATCAAGCCATGCTTGTGCACCAAATCCCCCCACCACAGCATCACTTGCGCGGCAAAAGGCAGGTTTTTCATCGAAGCATAGATCTGGCTGAACTTTGGGATCACATAAAACAGCAAAAACAGCATAATGCCGCCGCCAATACCAATCACTACCAGCGGGTAAATCACCGCCGAAATAACCTTCTTTTTAACTGCAGCCAGCCGGGATTCGTAATGGTGATAACGCCCCAGCGCATCTGCAAGGTGGCCGGTTTTTTCTGCCGAGCTAACGGTGGCGATATATAAAGGCGGGAAGTGCTGGTTCATTTGCGCCAGTACTTTAGATAATGGTAAGCCTTGGTACAGGCCTTCAATCATGCGGCTTAATACATCGCCATGGGTATCTTGCGCACTCTTTTCTTTAAGCGTTTCTACTGCTTCAACTAGCGTCAGCCCCGCTTGCAAAAGCGCGATCAGCTCTTGGGTAAACAGCGATAGGTCAAATGCTTTGGTGGAGAGTTTAAAGCTGCTGTGCGCCTTGGCAGATAAAAACTGCTGACCTTGCGCCGTCAGCTTATCCTTTAGCTCGCTTTCATTAGCGGCGTCGAGATCCAGCTGCAGCAGCTTGCCTGCCTGCAAGGCTTTAACGGTGTAGCGCATGGGGGCGGGGCTTTATAGATTAGTAGCTAACGTCGGTGTCTTCGCCCGTACCACCGGCTTTGCCGTCTGCGCCCATGGTCAGCAAATCGTAGTCGCGGCCGTTTTCGCCCGGTTTGTTGTAAACGTAAGGCCTATCCCAAGGATCTGCTGGCACGTCTTTCATCAAATAAGGGCCTTGCCACTTTGGCTCGTCACTTGGCTTTTTGGTCAGCACATTGATGCCTTGCTCGGTACTTGGGTAGTGGCCGGTATCAAGGCGGTAATGATCGAGTGCATCGGCAATCGATTTCATCTGGCTTGCCGCAGTCTTAGTCTTGGCTTTGCCTACCTCACCAAACAGCTTGGGGCCAACGTAACCGGCAAGCAGGGCAATAATCAGCAAAACAACGAGTAATTCCAGTAGGGTGAAACCTCTGGATAGGCGATGATTTTTCATTTTTTTTTGTCTCTTCCCGTGAAGGCTAGCAGGAGCCGCCTTTCATCTTCTATCCCCGCATCGTAATACGGCGCTTCTTGCGGGATCAAGCCTTTTTCTTAGCTTTTGCCTAGATGGAAAAATACCGGGCTTGAAGTACGCATTACGACTAGCTGAGTAGAGTAGATTGTGTGGCTGTGAATTGGCGAATTTGTTAGTTAGTAAGGTGGTATAAGTGCTGGTTATTAGCTGTTGATTCTTGCTAACGTAGCCGGGTAATAGAGTGTGATATTTTTAAGAAATAGCTATAGTTTGCAGGGCGGGTGCTCTTCATTTTTTGCTTTTTGTTTAAATACGCAGCTAAAGGATATTTAAGATGAAAAAATTACTCATTACGATGATATTAGGTTTGCTGGCAGCAACGGCGATGGCCGGGCCTAAGGAAGAGAAAAATAAAACGCTGGTGCTTAAGTTTTACGATATTGCATTTAATAAGTTGGATGCCGAGGGTGTTTTACCGTTTATTGCTAAAGATTATATTCAGCATAATCCGGAAGTAGCAAATGGTGTGCAGCCTTTGCAGGATTTTATTCGCTATATAAAAGCTAATTCACCGAATTCCCGTACTGTGATTAAGCGGGTGATTGCAGAGGGTGATTTGGTGATGCTGCATGTTCACTCTCAAGATAAAGCCGGTGAGCGTGGCGTGGCGATTGTGGATATTTTTCGCGTTAAAAATGGCAAGATTATCGAGCATTGGGATGTGATTCAGGCTGTGCCAGAGAAAGATGCCAATGGTAATGGCATGTTTTAAGTGATTTAAGCAGCCGTATTGCTGCGTATTTATTAATAAGCCCCATGCATATTGTCAGCGTGGGGCTTTTTATTGAGCTCTAGTGCTAATCATGAATTGACAGCCAGTGCAAGCTTCAATAGATTGGCTGCTGCCACGCGGCCGTGCTTGGTTTGATCGCAAAGACTTGCCGCAGCCATTGCAGGAGAGACTGTTAGCACAGCGCCGAAGGGGAATCGCCCCAGAAACTCTCAGGCAAAAGAACTGTGATGGCGTTGGCAATCTGGAGAGAAGGTAGGTTTAGCCTGCCTCGCCGAAGGAAGCATGGCCGATGTGCTGCATCGTGCCGCAATCTCTCAGGCAAAAGGACAGAGGGGCATCGTTCGGCTTACGCTGAGCGGGCACTGTCATCCTTTTTCGCCCTGTTCAAACTTAGCCGCTTTGCATCTCTAACCATGGATTACATCCGTTAAGCCGTGAAGCTTGCTTACCACTATGTGAAAAACAACAACGCTTAGTCGCCTCATTTTGCGATTAAGCTGAACGATATACCGTAAAAACAATCTATTAAAAAAACAGACCTTAACAATAGCCTGCAAGCGACTCGAGCATGCACTCAGCGCAGCAGCAGGCATTACCCGAGATACATAAAATGGCAATTAGCGTATTTGATTTATTTAAGATCGGCCTAGGCCCATCCAGCTCGCACACCGTTGGCCCGATGCGGGCTGCGCGTACCTTTGCTCGTCGTTTAGAGAAAGACGGCATCCTTGAGAAAGTCGCCAAAGTAAAAAGCGAGTTATTTGGCTCCCTAGGTGCCACGGGCAAAGGCCATGGCTCGGATATCGCGGTTTTACTCGGCTTGCAGGGCGAATCGCCTCGCCTTGTGGACACCGAAAAGGTCGATGAGATGGTCGCGGCCATTCGTGAAGGCCGAAAGTTAAATCTGCTCGGCAAGCATGAAATTCAATTTATTGAGGCCGAACACCTCATTTTGCATAAGCGCAAAACACTGCCATTTCACCCGAATGGCATGATTTTTGAAGCCTTTGATGCCGCTGGCGAGAGCGTCTCTAAGCGTGCTTATTACTCGGTAGGCGGTGGTTTTGTGGTGGATGAGGCCGCTGTGGATGCGGGCTTTAACCCTCCCGGCGTGACCGAGCTGAAGCACCCGTTTTCGAGCGGTGCCGAGCTACTTGCGCTGTGCGAGCGCCACGGCAAAACCATTAGCCAGATCATGCTAGAAAATGAGCTGGCTTGGCGCACCGAAGACGAAATTCGCGCTGGCCTGCTGGAGATCTGGGCGGTGATGCAAGCCTGTGTAAAACGGGGGTGCGAGCATGAGGGGATTTTACCCGGCGGCTTAAAAGTAAAACGCCGCGCCGCCGATATGTATCAAAAACTGTTGGCATCCCCAGAAGCCGCGCTGCGTGATCCGCTTACCGTGCTCGATTGGGTGAATTTATACGCGCTGGCTGTCAACGAAGAAAACGCGGGTGGTGGCCGAGTGGTGACTGCGCCTACCAATGGCGCAGCAGGGATTATCCCTGCCGTGATGCATTATTACGCCCGCTTTACACCGAATCCGACTGATGACGGCATTGTGCGATTCTTCCTGACGGCGGGCGCGATAGGTATTTTGTTTAAGCTGAATGCTTCTATCTCTGGTGCAGAAGTCGGTTGTCAGGGGGAAGTGGGGTCCGCTTGCTCGATGGCCGCAGGTGCGCTTGCAGAAGTCTTGGGCGGCACGCCCGAGCAAGTCGAAAACGCCGCAGAAATTGGCATGGAGCACAACCTTGGCCTGACGTGTGATCCGGTCGGTGGCCTTGTGCAAGTGCCATGTATTGAGCGCAACGCCATGGCATCGATCAAAGCGATTAATGCCGCCCGCATGGCGCTGCGCGGCGACGGTCAACACTTTGTGTCGCTTGATCGGGTGATTAAAACCATGCGCGATACTGGCCGCGATATGAACACCAAATACAAAGAAACCGCCCGCGGTGGCTTGGCAATTAATATGATTGAATTGCCGGTGAATATTGTGGAGTGCTGATTTTTTTTAGCACCTAAAAAACGGCGGGGAAACCTGCCGTTTTTTTATGCCTGTTTGATCAAGACTGCTTTTTGATGTTTGTTTGCATATCGATTCGCTTCAATGTACTCGCTAATATTAAATATTTAATGCTGATTGATTATTGACATAACCTGCCGTAATATTTGCAGTCTTTGAAAGATTGTGGCGGTTATTTTGAAAATAATATTTTGCTTGCTACTTGGCTTGATCGGCAATGTGCAGGCGGCAGATAGTAAGCTGGAAATACTTCCTCTTTTACCCTCCGATGTTCGTCACGGTCAGCTGGCCAATGGTTTGAACTACTATATCAAGCCCAATGCCGAGCCTGCGGGTAAGGTGGAATTGCGCTTATTGGTTAATGCAGGATCGCTGAGTGAAGCGGATGATGAGCGTGGTGTGGCGCATTTGCTCGAGCATATGGCGTTTCGCCGAACGAAGCATTTTGGGCCGCAGCAATTAAAATCTTTTTTAGAAAGCCAGGGCATGCGCCTTGGCAGCGATATGAATGCGTTTACTTTTCATGAGTGGACCAATTATCAAATCAGTGTTTCGCAAGAGGCGCTGCCACAAGCTTTGCAACTACTTGCTGATTGGGCAAATGGCATTGAGCTGGATGCGGCCGAATTAGAGCTGGAACGGGAAGTGGTGCTGGATGAAGGTCGCCTTCGCCAGCTTGGTTCTGATTTTTACCAGTCCCTACTTAAAGCGATTTATCCCTCGGAGCAATATCAAAAGCGTTTGGCGATTGGTGATGCTGATATTGTAAAAAAGATCCCTCTTGAAAAAATAAAAGCTTTTTATAAGCGTGAATACCAAGCACAGCGGATGACGTTGCTGATTGCGGGTGATATTAAGCCGCAAGAGGCAGAGGATAAAATTAAGGCACTGTTTGCTGGTATAGAAAAAGGCACTGCGCCCATAGGCTATGCCCATCCAGCAGCGGCAAGTGGTTTGCGTTTTTTTAGCCACCGCGATGTGCCGGGAATTGCTCACCCACAAGCGGTATGGGGCTGGGCTTTACCCGCGGAATCGATGACTGATGCAGATGCGGCGTTTAGCAACTTCAAACGCGGTATGTTGGGTACCTTATTGCAACAACGTCTGAGTGTACAAGCTAGAAAAGAAGGCAGCCCTTTTGTCGATGCCAATTATTTTAATGGGCATGGTACGAGCTTACCTACTCGCCAAACTGAATTTACCCTGTCGGTGTCGGTTAAAGATAAGCAAATGAAAGAGGCGCTGCAAGCCTTATATCGCGAGCTGGAAAGAGCTAAACGCTTTGGTTTTAGCCAGCAAGAGCTTTATCGTAGCTTTGAGATTTATCGCAAAAGTCAGTCCAGTTTCTCAAGTCATAGCGATTGGATTTATCGTTTGCAGAAGTACGCTCAATTTGGTGAAACAGCCAGAGATTCATTTGGAATGTTTCAGCAGCTTAAAATATTTTTTGCGGCCACCACTTCCGACGTTTTACAAGATGAGTTAAAGCGCTTGCTATTGTCGCCAGATCAAGTGGCTACGATTTTATTGCCACCTGCAGTGAATAGTTATTCGGTATTTTTTGAGAAGACGGCACAAAACATTGTTGATGCGGTGCGAGCCGAGCCATTGGAAAATCTAGTTCAGGAAGTGAGTAATAAGCCGCTTCTTGCTCAGCAGCCGTTGGCTGGAAAAATTGTGTCAGAGCAGAGCGAGCCGACGACCGAGGGCACCATATTTAAATTAAGTAATGGAATTGAGGTGTTGATCACGCCGCCTAAAGGCGGTGGAGATCGAGTTGGCTTTTCTGCCCGGGCTGCAGGTGGTATGGCGGCGCTGACTAAAAAACTGTACCCAGCGGGGTTAACGCTGGTGCAGTATTTAAATCAGGCCGGATTGGGTGAGTTTAGCGGTAGCGAGCTAAGGCAAAGATTATCGTCACAGACCGAATTAAAGTTTTATCCCTTTGTATATGCAGATCAGCAGGGGCTAGCGGGTGAAGTGGATGCGGTAGATATCGAAACCCTGTTGCAGCTGCAATATCTGGCTTGGACAGCAACAAGAGACGACAAAGCAGCAGCCAAGCTAAGCCAAGATTTAGCCTATCAATTGATGGTTAGCAATTCAAATTCTTTATATACCGGCTTAAACGAAAAGCATTACGGCTCGCAGTGGCCTTATCCTGCGTACTGGCAAATCTACAATTTTGATGCGTCATTAAGCGAGCTCGTTGAGGCGAGAAATAGTTTATTTGGTAATCCGCGAGCGTTTCGTTTTGTGCTGAGCGGGGTGACAAATAATAAGCGTAATAAGGATTTGATTGAGCAGTACATCGCCAGTTTGCCAGTTAAAGATGTGGTGGTATTTAAGCCAGAGCCGTTAGCCCATGGCCGGGGAAATGAAATTCATCAAACGATTTCTCAGCCTTTGTCTATGCGTTTTTGGCATGCTTATGTGCCGATGCCTGCCAATTCGGGCAGCGAGGGCGTCGCCCGTTTCTTAAGCCAGCTTGTGCAACAGCGTTTGTGGCAGGCATTACGCGAAAACACCGGGGAAACATATGGTGTGTATAGCAATTTTGAGCTGACTGCGTGGCAAGGTTTGCTGCTGTCC
Source organism: Janthinobacterium sp. B9-8 (assembly GCF_000969645.2). Classification (NCBI taxonomy): domain Bacteria; kingdom Pseudomonadati; phylum Pseudomonadota; class Betaproteobacteria; order Burkholderiales; family Oxalobacteraceae; genus Janthinobacterium; species Janthinobacterium sp. B9-8. Next base: position 2,445,100 of record NZ_CP014222.1, on the reverse strand, counting down.
GTCGCTTATCAAACCGACATTAAACAATGTGATCAGGCCGCCAAAATTACTGTCGCTGAAATTGCCCGTTTGCGTAATGAAGCGCCGACGATTAATGAAATGAAAAATGTGCGTGCCATATTGCTTAAAGCACAGCAAGAGCGAAGAAATAAGCCCATACAAAATGCCGAAGCTTTATCCTGGTATTGGTTGATTGATGGCTCAGTAAAAGGCAGCACGCCTGATTTTGCTAGCTTTACCCCTGAATATATCCATCAATACGCGAAGGGCTGGCTAGGCCAAAATTACTGGGCAGTGGGCAATTTTAATTGCTTGAATACCGCAGATTTAACGGCTTTGGCTGGAGATTGAGCTGTAGTTTGGGTTTGCTACTTTATCGCGTTGTAGGGTAGCTGAAATTCAATCCTGCCAATCTAAGGTCAAAGAAAAGATTGGTTTTTATAGGGTGTGCAATGGTTTTTCTTGCTTACCGTTTTGGCTGCACAACGACTTCATCGTTGTGCAGCCTATAAACTATCAGGCGAAGAAGGTAGGCCTAATCCTCGAGCGCCACCTTACGCCGTTCAATCTCGGCCATAAACTCTAGCAACTCCTCCGGAATATCCTGCTCCAGCCGCTGGTAAATGCGGCAATCTGGGGTTCGGGTAATGAGTTTGTAATTCACCAGCTCGCGGCGTAGCAGTACGTGATCGCCGATGGCTTCTGCGCTTTTAATCCATTCATTCGCGGCTTTTTCACTCATTTCCAGCTGGGCGGGGAAGCTGGCCCAGATCGGCCAGATGCAGGGCAACTGCTCGGAAAACTTCGTAGGCCAGCGCATCAAACGCCCTTGCTCATCAAAATACCGAAGCAAGCGTTTGGTCAGGGGGGAGTGGGTATTGCTTACGGGTACGGGCGCTTCTGCCGCCGCACGTAAATGCTGAAAATTACTAAAGCCAGCGGCGCGCGCCAGCATATTTAGGATTTGCAAGTGCCCGGGGGCGGCAGGCTCAAGCGCCCATTGCTGTTTGAGCGAGCGGGCGAGTGCCGAAATATCGGAAGTATAAAAAGGATAAGTAGTGCGCGACATGGTCGAATCTCCTGTCGTGCCTAAGTCTGAAAGACTGCCGCTGGTCGCCGTTACGGCCTGGCACTAGGGTTCGGGCCAAGCAATGATTAAATGATTTTTTCGCCATGGCAGGTTTAGCGTGGTTCATATGAACTGGCGACGCCTAGGTGAGCTGCAGACCTGAGGCAGATCATAGCTCAATCCATGGGTTTTATTCAAGTTGAGGTAAGTATTTTCTAGTTTTTTATGACATTTGCTTGCTCGTATCTACCCCTCACCTTAAAATACTTAAATAATTTGTAAGTAGATCGATAGGCTCCAAGCATAAGGGCCGTTAACAGGGGATACAAGATGAAGCAGCGCTACGCCTATTTAAGCAGCTTGATGGTATTAGCCATATCGGCTTTTGCCGATGAGGGGATGTGGACCTTTGATAACCCGCCTAGCGCCTTGGTGCAACAACGCTATGGCAGCACTTTAAGCTCCGCATTACTTGCGCATTTACAGCAAGCTGCCGTTAATTTTGGCGCCTCAGCCTCTTTTGTTTCAAAAGATGGGCTAATGCTGACTAATCATCATGTGGCGATGAGTTGTATCGATAAGCTATCTACCGCCGAGCGCGATTTACAAAAAAATGGCTATGTGGCGAAAAAAATCAGTGATGAATTAAAGTGCCCCGGCGGGATGGCGCGAGTGCTGATTTCTAGCGATGATGTGAGCGAGGCGGTGAGCACAGCGGTAGCCGTGGGCAAAGATGATGTAGAGCGCACAGCGCTGCGTAAGACGGTAATCGCTGACTTAGAAAGCAAATGTAAGCAATCCACCGCCTTGCAGTGCGAAGTGGTTTCGCTTTATCACGGCTCACTCTACCACCTGTATCGCTTTAAAGAATGGAGCGATGTGCGCCTCGCTTTTGCGCCAGAATATCAGGCCGCATTTTTTGGCGGGGACGCAGATAATTTTGTCTACCCCCGCTTTGCCCTCGATTTTGCGCTGTTTCGGGTGTATGAAAATGACAAGCCTGTTACCCCAAAGCACTACTTAAAAATGGCTGATAAGCCGGTAGGCGAAGGTGATGCGGTGTTTGTGGTTGGGCATCCGGGCAACACGGATCGTTTGCAAACGCTGGCGCAACTTAAAGCGCTGCGTGATATCAATATGCCGATTCAGCTGGCGAGTGCAAAAATGCAGCAACAGCTCTTGCATGCGTTTTCTAAGCGTTCCCCTGAAGCCACGCGGCAAGCTTTGAATGTGCTATCTAGTACAGAAAACTGGCAAAAAGCCTTACTGGGTGAATATGCAGCGCTGAAAGAACCGCTCCTGATGGCGCGTAAAGAAGCTGACGAAGCGATATTTCGTCAGGCTTATCAGCAAAAAGGCTTAGCAGGAGACCCATGGGCGGATATCGACGCGGCAACGGCTAAAGGTTTAACCAAAGCCAAGGAATTTTGGGCTGTGGGTTATGGGCATCGCACCTTGTTTGATCAGGCGGGCAAATTAGTCGAGCTCGCCTTCGAGCGCCAATTGCCCGATTCCGTGCGCCTAAGTGCTTATCGCGATGCGAAAATTAGCGCTCTGGAGCGCAATTTACGTGCAGATGTGCCGATTTACAAAGAATTGGAAACAATCCGCCTTGCCGCAGGGATTAATGAAGCGCTCGATTTATTGGGGGAAAATCATCCCTTTATTCAAGCCACCTTGGGCAAAAAGTCGCCGATTGTTTGGGCAGAGGCGGTGGTTAAGAAAAGCCATATCAATGAGCGAAAAGAGCGGGTGCGTTTATTGGAAGGTGGCGTAAAAGCGATTGAAGCCTCAGAAGACCCGTTGATTAAAGCCGCACTGGCTGTTTATCCGTTGCGCCGAGAGTTGCTTAAATTTAAAGAAGAGCAGGTAGAAACGCCAATTAAGCAAGCGGCAGAAAAGCTAGGCCAAGCTCGCTTTGCAATTTACGGTAAGGCTTTACCGCCTGATGCTACAGGTACATTAAGGCTGTCTTACGGTAAGGCAGCGGCTTACACCTCTAACGGCATTGCCACACCTTGGAAAACCACTTTCGGCGGGCTGCTCGCTCGAGCCGATGGCTTTGCAAGTAAAGCTCCCTTTGATCTGGCCGAAACCATTGCCCAAAAACGCAGCAAGCTCGACCCACGCACCGCACTTAATTTTGCCAGTACCGCCGATATTATCGGCGGCAACTCCGGATCCCCGGTGGTCAATAGCAAGGGCGAATGGGTAGGGCTGATTTTTGACGGCAATCTAGAAGGCCTAGGCGGGCGCTTTGCCTATACTGACGAAACCGCCAGAGCCCTGTCGGTCGATGCGCAGGCCATTTTATATACCCTAGACCAAGTCTACGCAGCGCCACATTTGGCTAAGGAATTGCGGGTGAATTAGCGTCGTAGGTGTACTCGAAGCGAAGCGCAGTACGCCAAACCAATTCACCCCCTCCACCCAACCCAACCCAACATTTTTCCTATCAATTCAATATGGTCATAGCGTAATAAGGTCTGTTAAAAAAATAGGTTGATTACGCTCTAAAGGTGAATACGCTATAAGCGTTTCAAACTCAGACCGCCTCTGTGCAAACAATGGCTAATTTATTGCCTACGGAATCTCGCACATAAGCGGCATACCAATTGGGGCCATAAGGGCGCAGTCCGGGAGCGCCTTCGTCCGTTCCGCCGTTGGCAATAGCAGCAGCATAAAAGGCATCGACTTGCTCGCGTGAGCTAGCGGCAAAGCCGACCATCGCCCCATTGCCCGCCGTGGCAGGCTCTGAGTTGAATGGTTTGGCTACCCAAACAATCAAGCCTTCACCCAGCCCTTCACTCGAATATGCCTTCCAGCCGGGGAAGTTCATATGGGAGCGCCAATTGATGGTGGCTAATACCGCATCGTAGAAAACGCATGATGCTTCATGATTATTGGCACCCAAAGTGACATAGTTTTGCATGACTTGCTCCTTACACGATGTTTAATCAAAGATGTGCTATGGAGTATGGCATGAATCAATTGGGTCGCCAATTAAAACAGAACGATCGTTCTGTTTTGTGGTTTTTGCCCACTTTTAATTTGCTTTCAGCTTGGTCACTGTGGCTTGCACCATATTTCAAAATAAAACCCCAATCTTATTAATTAGAATTGGGGTTTTTTATCTAGGCCTTGGTATTAAGGCTTTAATAGGATCAATACCGCTTACCCAAATACTGCGGATTAAGCAGGTTTTCATTTGAGAAGATATCGTTTAATTGTGCTTGGCTAAGTAGTTTTTTCTCTAAGCACACTTCGATCACGGTTTGCCCTGTTTGCGCGCAAATCTTGCCAATTTCATCGCATTTTGCATGGCCTAATACGGGATCGAGGTAGGTCACAATGGCGATGCTATTGAGTACATTGCGGCGGCAGGTTTCTACATTGGCGCTAATGCCATCGATGCATTTTTCTTTTAGCCCCAGCATGGCGTTTTGTAGTAAATGAATGGATTCAAATAAGGACGATGCAATCACTGGCTCCATCACATTGAGTTGCAATTGCCCTGCTTCTGCCGCTAGGGTAATGGTCAAATCATTGCCAATTACTTTAAAGCAAACTTGATTCACCACTTCTGGCATCACTGGGTTTACTTTGGCGGGCATAATGCTAGAGCCAGCTTGTAATTCGGGCAGATTGATTTCTTTTAAGCCTGCCCGCGGGCCGGATGATAATAGGCGTAAATCATTGCATATCATCGATAGCTTAGTGGCGGTGCGTTTTAATACACTAGAAACCATCACATAAGCGCCGCAATCAGACGTGGCTTCAATTAAATCTTCGGATGAAGTAAAGGCATAGCCGGTGATTTCGCAGAGTTTTTTTACCGCAATTGCACGGTATTCGGCGGGGGCATTAATGCCTGTGCCAATGGCGGTAGCGCCTAGGTTAATTTCGAGCAATAGATTTTTAATTTGCCCAATGAGGCGAATATCTTCTTTGATTAAGGTGGCGAAGGCGTGAAATTCCTGGCCTAAAGACATGGGCACTGCGTCTTGCAGCTGGGTGCGGCCCATTTTAAGCACATTTTTAAATTCAATCGATTTAACAATAAAGCCTTGCTGCAGTGTTTCCATATGCTGCATTAAAATCAGCAGGTGCTCGTACAGGGCCACTCTGAATGCGGTTGGGTAGGCATCATTAGTCGATTGGCATTTATTTACGTGGTCGTTGGGGTGAATAAATTGATATTCGCCTTTAGCATGGCCTTGTAATTCTAAGGCTAAATTGGCAATGACTTCATTGGCATTCATATTCACCGAAGTGCCTGCACCGCCTTGAAATACATCACTGGGGAATTGATCTAAGCAGCGGTTATTGTTAATGATTTCATCGCAGGCTTTAGCAATCGCCTCTGAAATTTTCTTTTCTATGGTGCCAATTTCACCATTGGCCAAGGCGCAGGCTTTTTTTGTTTTGGCTAATGCTTTTACCATAATGGGGTTATCGCTGATCTTGGCTTGCGATATCTTGAAGTTTTCTATGGCACGTTGGGTGTGAATACCATAGTAAGCATCAAAGGGAACTTCTTTTTCGCCTAATAAATCGTGCTCGATTCTAACGTTTTTCATCAGATAAAACCTCCACAAAGAATGATATTAGCAGTGAGTGCTTTTATAATGATGATATTACTCAATATCTTGCTTAATAGGGAAGTGCTGGATAAGGTTATATTTATTCGGCATAAAACGAATGGCGCTTGATTTAATTTGCTCTGGGGGCGAGCAAAATGACCGCCATGCCAATTAAGCTAATTAGGCTGCCGATAATATCCCAGCGATCCGGCATAATGCCGTCTGCCAGCCAAAGCCATAGCACCGCCATACAGACATAAACACCACCGTAAGCGGCATAAACACGGCCACTTGCTGCGGGGTGCAAAGTCAGTAGCCAAACAAAAATCATTAAGCTGAGTGCGGCTGGCAGTAATAAAAACACTGATCCACCCTTACGCAGCCATAGATAAGGCAGGTAGCAGCCAATGATTTCTGCAATGGCGGTGGCGGTGAATAGGGCGATGGTTTTTAGAAAAAAGGAGCTTTGATCCATATTGGGGCCTGTTGGCATCTTGCGTGTATCAGGATGTGTAGGTAAAAGGCAATGATTGTAGTGGAGCCGGGGCCATGCTTGATATGGCAGCTTTGCCGCTGCTTATTGGATCAATCGTAAATGATCCACCTATTTAGCTTACTATTGCCGTGAAAAGACTTAATCAGGGTGTTTTATCATTGCATGCCAGACGCCAGCCCGTGCGTTTTGAAGAATGGCTGCTGCAATAAATATGAATGTAAAGCTTATTTTGCTTTGCTCCTTTTTTAATAAAAAACAGGCTTTGTATGTGGAAGAAGATAAGAATCGTGATTTTATTGCTGATTCTGGCTAAGGTGGCGCAATTCACGTGGCTGGATAAAGGTGTGCTGGAATGGAAGAAAAACTTATATGTGGCCGTATATCCGGTGAATGTAAGCGGTAGTGCTGAAGTAAGTGCTTATTTGCAGAGCTTAAATAAAGATGATTTTGAGCCTTTAACGCAATATTTTGCCGCAGAGGCTAAGCAATATCAGCTGAATATACACCGACCCTTTGAATTTCAATTGGGGGGAGAAGTGAAAGAGATTCCCCCTGTGCCGCCGAGCGATGGCCATATTTTAAATACGATGCTTTGGAGTTTGAAATTCAGATATTTTGCCTGGAATAACAGCCCTAAAGTCAGCGTGCCACCGGATATTCGTCTGTATTTATTGTATTACGACCCGACCACGCATCCGCAACTCAGCCATTCTACTGCGCTGAATAAAGGCCGCATTGGGCGGATTAATTTATTTGCGGCTAAAGCATATGCCAAGCAAAACTTAGTGATTGTGGGACACGAGCTGCTGCATACACTGAATGCTACCGATAAATACGATTTAAATAGCAATCTGCCTCTTTATCCAGATGGCTTTGCCGAGCCGGATAAAGCACCGCGCTATCCTCAAGGCTATGCAGAAATAATGGGCGGTAGAATTCCACTGAGTGAAGTATTGGCAAAAATTCCAGAAGATTTAAGCCGCACATTAATTGGCGAGAAAACCGCGCAGGAAATTGGCTGGTTGAAAGAAGTGAAAAATCAGTAAGGAAGAAGTGATGCCATCACATATCGTACGAGCAGCTAAAAATTTTGCCTAAAAGGGGCGGTGGTTTTTTTGTATTATTTTTTAAAAAGCGATTCGCTTCTTTAATTAAATCTGTGCGCATCAGGGGCTGGCCTTACTGCGAGCAAAGCGCCATGAGCATTTCTGCGCTTGAGGCATTGTATCGGTTTGAAAAGGTAAGGTTTGCTGGCGCTGCTTTGCTCTCTTGCCTTACAGCTGGAAGCCCTTTCTTTTGTTTGTCATATTTCTAACGTAAAAATGTCATATTTGGGCTTTAGAGTGTGGGCTTTTTCACCGAGCAGGCGAGATTCCATGTCCAAGTCTAATAATTTCAACGAAGAAAATTCTAACCACTCCTGTAATCCGACTTTCGATTCTATCCTTGAGCAAAGGGTGATGAGCCGTCGTGGGTTCTTAGGAATGAGCTTGTCAGGCGCTGCAGTGGTTGGCGGAATGGGCTTGGGGCTGACAGGCTGTAGTTTGAGTGATAGCGATGATGTTGTTACTGCTCCTGTGTCACCAACTACGCCGCCTACTCCTTTGAATCCGGTATTGGCAGCACTTGGCTTTACCGCTGTGGGTAAAAGCTTGCTGGATAAAGTAGTGATTCCGACGGGTTATAGTGCACAAATTATTTATGCTCTGGGTGATCCGCTGACTGCCGCCACTCCAGCGTACAAAAATGATGGTACGGATGGCGATTTTGATAATCGCGCCGGTGATCACCATGATGGTATGGAATACTTTGGTCTGGATGCGGCTGGCAAGCCGTCTGTATCTGCTGCTGATCGTGCGCTGCTGGCGATGAACCATGAAGCGACTACCGATTCAAAACTTTCATCGCACTTTATTCATGCCAATGGCGGTACAACGACCCTGCCACGCCCGGCTGCTGAAGTAGATAAAGAAGTAGCTATCCATGGCTTGTCGGTTGTGGAAGTCAAAGTGGCTGATAAAAAATGGGCCACGGTACAAAGCTCGGCATTTAACCGCCGTGTTACGCCGTTGACCCCAGTAGAGATTGCTGGCCCGGCGCGCGGCAATGCGCTCTTGATCACCAAATACTCGGCAGATGCTACAAAAACTCGTGGCACGATTAATAACTGCGGTACGGGTAAAACGCCTTGGGGCACTTTCCTGTCTGGTGAAGAAAACTGGGCTGGCTATTTCTTCCGTGTTGCAAGCGACGATACGGCCCGTGCTAACGATAAGAGCGTGACTTCGCTCAAGCGTTATGGCCGTAATGCAGGTAGTTCTTCACGCCATGGTTGGGAGACCGGCGGTACGCTTGATCAATACGCACGCTGGAATATCAGCAAGACAGGTGCATCTACCAATGGCAGCGATGACTATCGCAATGAATTAAACGGTCAAGGCTACATCATTGAGATGGACGCCTATGACAAAACTAAAGCATTGAAAAAACGCAGCGCATTAGGCCGTTTTGCTCATGAAAGCGCAGCATTTGGTATTCCTGCTGTAGGCAAGCCACTGACTGTGTATATGGGCGATGATTCGCGCAATGAATATATGTACAAGTTTGTGTCTAAAGCCTTATGGGTTGCGGCAGATGCCAACCCAGCTGATCGCATGGCAACAGGTGATAAGTATCTGGATGAAGGTACTTTATATGTGGCTAAATTTAATGCTGATGGCACGGGTGAGTGGGTAGAGCTGTCGATGTCTAATGCCAAGATTGCCGCTTTTGCTGGCTATAAATTTGCTGACTTGGCCGATATTTGTGTGAACACACGCTTGGCTGGTGATGCAGTAGGTGCTACCAAGATGGATCGCCCTGAGTGGGGCGGCGTTAACCCAGTAACAGGTGAGTTCTATCAAACCCTGACTAATAACAGTAATCGTAATGTGGATGCAACGGGCTCATCTCAGCTGCTACCAGATAATGCCAACCCACGTGCTTATGCAGACGTTGATGGTGTTAAAGGCACGGGCAATCCAAATGGCCATATTCTGCGCACAAAAGAAGGCGCAACAGTAGGCGCATTTATCTGGGATGTTTACTTGTTTGGTGCAGAAGCCGACGCAGACAAGGGCCTGATTAATCTATCTAACCTGACTGATGATCAAGACTTCTCTAGCCCGGATGGTTTGGCATTCAGCCCAAATACTGGTATTTGTTGGATTCAGACCGATGATGGCGCTTACACTGATGTGACTAACTGCATGATGTTGGCAGCGATTCCGGGCAAGGTAGGCGATGGCGCGGCTAAAACACTGAGCCACACTAAGAAAGACGGTACGAAGCTGGATGTGGTCACACAGGTTGGTGCAGCGCCTGCAGCAGATAAGCTAAAACGTTTCTTGGTTGGCCCAAAAGATTGCGAAATCACCGGCCTGTGTGAAACACCGGATGGCAAGGCGATCTTTATCAATATCCAGCATCCGGGTGAAGGTACTGCATTAGCAAATATTGCGGATCCAACTAAATACACCAGTCAATGGCCAGCTAATGCAGGCTACGGTGCAGGTAAGCGCCCACGCTCTGCCACGATCGTGATTACTAAAAATGATGGCGGCCGTATTGGTTCTTAATCTTCGCTAGTCATCTTAAACGCTGAGTCTTACCAAGCGTATCAAACAAGCCAAATGGATTAGATTTTCTAATTCATTTGGCTTTTTTATTGTTTGGCATTATCTGGGATAATCACCGCTTTACGCATTCTCGAAGAACCCATGCTGAACGAACACCCTGCTTTGCAAAGTCTTCGCCCCTATTGGGCCTCTTACCAAGCCATGCTGAAGTCTGTTGATGAAGGCCAGCGTTTTAAGGCTAGCCCTAAAGAGACTTATGCTCATGCCTTGCTGATTAAAATCAAGGAGCTAGAGCATGACGTACAAACCATGCGTCTTGCCGTGGCGTTTGTTCGTGATATCTCGCCAAGCGTGGCCAATGCTGCAGCCATTTATCGTTACCACGAAGAATATTTTTTGTGCCGCCTTACGGCCTGCATGGATAAAGCCCATCGCCTAGTCGGCGCTGCGCTGTTGTTAAAGCAAGATAAGTGTGAAGGCAAGGGCGGCCAGCTCTTTGTGCTTCGTGCAATCCAAGCCAGCCATCCAGAGCTAGCGGCTAGCTTAGAAAGAGCCGCCGCCATTGAAGCCAAGCACAAAAAGGACCGCAAGGCTCTAGGCGATGGTTTGCCTGTTTTAAGCCATGATTTCTTGACACAAGAGGCCGAATCGCTGGATGCGCTGAGCGATAAAACCACCGCCGCAATAGAAGCTGTTTTATCTACGCTCGCCCCAATTTTTGAGCTGGCTTGCGCTTAGAGTTACGTGATGACCGAGGGTTTGATCGAGAGCAAAGGTAGTTTTATAGGCATAAAGCGATGTTTTTGACATGTATTGCATCTTCTGTAGGGCGGGTGAAACCCGCGTATTTTTCAGCATCGCTCGCGGGTTTCAGCCCATACGCGTTAACCAAAGTCAAAAAGATCTTTTTAGTGCCTTCGGCAGGTTGATTTTGGAGCGGTTAGCCACCGCGGGGCCTTCCTTTCTTGCTTCGCCAAGAAACGAAGCCAAAGAAGGCGACCCCACGAAACACGAAAGCCCCTGCGCTGCGGACAATCGAGTCGGCGGCAGGCGGGATTGGCTCGTTCCTCGCTCCCTGGCCGAAACCCCGCCCCGCTTGTTCCTCGCTCCGGCGTGTTTCAAGGGGATTTTTAAGCCCTATGCGAAGAGCGTGGTTATTGTGTTTTTTCGCTGTTTTCTAATGAAAAAACAATTTGGTTAGCGCGTATGGGGTTTCACCCGCCCTACGAAAAACATTTCCTTAAGTTGAGATGATTGGGTTTTTCCTCCCAAACATCCCCTAAATCTAAAAATAGGGCACAAAAAAAGGCCCACTATTTAACCAATTTCTTGGCAAATAGCGGGCCTTTTAATGCTTACAGATTATCTAGATCAACCACACGCTCCAACAAAGCCGCAGGATACGCAGCGGCTGCAGCCGTCGATTTTTTGTAAGGCGTAAGCCCCGCATTCCGGGCATTTTTTGCCGGTGGCGATTGGGTTTACTGGGGCCAGAGGGGCTTCATACTGGCTATCGTCTATTACGTAGGCCATATGTTTATTTTTAAAGCGTGATGCAAGTAGCTTGGTAGGCACTTGGTTACCGGACGCATCTAAGAAGCCACGTTTGGTGAGGATTTGCTGCAGGGCATAGCCAATCGCGGCCACTTCAGATTCGTGGAATAAAGGCGCTTGCGAGCCGTCTTCCTTATTAATCATGCCGCAACGAACTGTGCCCTTGCCCCAGCTTACTTCGCGCATATCGGCCAGCGATTTAGCGATCGAGCCGCCCGAGCGTGCCGCCATGGATAAGAGGCGCATGCTGGCGGTGATCCACTGTTGATCTTCGCTTTTTTGGCTGGCAGGCATAAAGAATTCAAATGGGCGCTCAATCGTGACCAACTCGCCACCCACCATGCCGGTGATATGGATAAAGCTGACGGTGAGGTAAACCACTTTCTTACCTTCGTACGTCATATACGCCACTTTAGAAGTCACCGATTCCAGATCGCCATTCGGGCGGCGATCAAACTGCTTGCGCAGCAAATCATCATCGGGGATTTGCTCTTCTTCTGCCACAGCAACCGGCGCTTCAGCGACTGACAACACGCTGCCTAAAATACTGTTTGGGCGGTAAGTGGCTAGGCCTTTTAGCCCCGCACGCCATGCATCCATATAGAGGTTTTGGAAATCAGCGTAGGGATAATCGGCGGGGACATTAACCGTTTTAGAAATTGCCGAATCAACGAAGGGCTGCACGACTTCCAGCATTTTCATATGATCGCTAGCTGACATATTCAGCGCGGTGACAAAAGGCTCAGGCAATTTGCTGTCATCTGATACATCGTGGCCCATATGGCGATACAAGCGCCAAGCGTGATCGGCCACTTCATAAGTTTGCGTTGTGCCGTCGCTCATGCGTTTTTTGCGGTTGTAAACCCAGGAGAAAGCAGGCTCGATACCGTTAGAGGCGTTGTCCGCAAAGGCCAGCGTAATGGTGCCGGTGGGGGCAATCGATAAGAGATGCGAGTTGCGCAGGCCATGCTTGGCAATCGCCGCACGGATCGCCTTAGGCAGACGTTTGGCAAAGTTACCCGCTAGATATTGAGTGTTATCAAATAGCGTGAATGCGCCTTTTTCTTTGGCTAAATCCACCGATGCCAAATAAGCCGCATCGCGCATCATTTCTGAAATCTTTTGGGCAAGCGCACGCCCAGCATCGGAATCGTAGCGCAGGCCCATCATCACCAGCGTGCTACCCAAGCCTAAATAGCCCAGACCAATGCGGCGTTTGGACATGGCTTCGGCTTTTTGCTGTGGCAGCGGCCAAGCGGTGGCTTCCAATACATTGTCTAGCATGCGAATGGCGATGCTGACCACAGCTTGGAAACCTTCAAAATCAAACCCCACCTCTTTGCTAAAAGGCGATGTGACAAAGCGGGTGAGGTTGATCGAGCCTAGGCAGCAGCAGCCGTAATCGGGCAAAGGCTGCTCGGCGCAAGGATTGGTGGCTTCGATAGTTTCACAGTAATACAGATTGTTATCCGCATTCATGCGGGATAAAAATAAGATGCCCGGCTCGGCGTGATCGTAAGTGGATTTCATCACCTCTTCCCACAACTCGCGTGCACGGATGGTTTGATGTACCCACAGGCCGTCTTCACGCTGATAAGCGCCGGCTGTGATCTTCTCTTCGCAAGGCTCGGCTTTGTGCACGAGGCAGAAGTCTTTGTCTTGGTTAACGGCTTCCATAAACTCGTCGGTCACGCCGATCGAGATATTAAAATTAGTCAGTCCACCCTGATCTTTAGAGCGGATAAATTCCAGAATATCCGGATGATCGCCGCGCAACACGCCCATCTGCGCACCGCGCCGTGCACCAGCCGATTCAACAGTCGAGCACGATGCATTAAACACCTGCATAAATGAAACGGGGCCAGAAGCACGCGAACGTGTGCCGCGTACCAGCGAATCTTTAGGGCGAATTGTCGAGAAATCGTAGCCCACACCACCGCCACGACGCATGGTTTCTGCTGCATCAGAGAGCGCGGTATAAATACTTGGCTTGCCATCGGTGCTGCCCGAAACCGAATCGCCCACCGGCTGCACAAAGCAGTTGATCAGCGTGGCGCGTAAATCCATCCCCGCGGCAGAGTTAATGCGGCCAGCCGGTACAAAGCCATTTTGCTGCGCCCACAAAAACTTCTCTTCGAAGTAAGCTTTTAAATCAGGCTGCTCTACGCTGGCCAAGGCACTGGCGACACGCGCTTGCACATCGGCAATCGAGGCTTCTTCGCCCTTGGCGTACTTTTCTAGTAATACATCCAGAGAAATTTCTTGCGGAGCCATATTGGTATTTCCTAAATAATTAATCGTATTCGGTGTCATGCGTACTGCATCATGGTTTTTGGGGGCGGGGCAATATAGCAGGTTTCTTTATGCTTTCCGTTGCTCAAAAGCAATATCCGATCAGTGTAACAAGATGGAGAGGTTTTCAATTGTGCTCTTGCCAGATGGCATGATAGCGGTGTGATTTTTACCAACATCGTTTGTTTTTTTGCTCGCCCTGCGCATATTACGACGTTTAGCTGAGCTTGATTAGGGGCTATGTTGTTTTGTGTCATTAGTGACATTCTGTTTGTTTTGCTCAATTTTTTAAAAAAAATGAATTATTAGGGTTTTTCTGGATGCATTTACTATTGATAAAATAATATATTTTCGTTTTTTTAATTAATTAAAATATAATTTTTTAATGTTTAATAAATGGCTGTGATTTCTATGGTTTATTTCAATGGCGCTGGTTTGTTTGTTTTACTAAAAATATCAAGTGAATGGTTTTATATCGATTGATAAAGGCTTGGTGTTGAGGCGATAGTATTACACTAGTGCTTGGTAAGATAATTTACGTATGTCGTTCTTTTGTTGTTTTTTGCGGAATTTAAATAGAGGGCGTGATCTTGGGTATGTTGTAAATTATTTTTTATAAAGGTAATTAGGATCTTCTGGCATTGCGTAAAAAAGATAAGCACGCTGTCTTATTTTGGCTATTGTTATATTGATTGTCTTTTTGTGTTTGATCTTAAGCTTTTTTTTTAGCATGCATGATTTTCACCGAAGGATGCGCGAAAAATGAAACTAAGAACACGGATTTGGATTATTGTGATTGCCGCATTTTTGGGCATTATCATTGTGAGCGTTGGCAGTTTATTCCAGCTGCGTCAAAGCATGATGCAGGAGCGACGTGCGCAAATTATTCAGCTGCTGGATTTAGCGAAAGCGCAATTGACGCATTTTCAGGGATTAGAAACCAGTGGAAAGTTGAGCCGTGAAGAGGCGCAAAGCCGCGCTAAAGAGGCATTGGCTGCGCAAAGAGCGGGCAGTACTTATTTCTTTATTCGTAGCATGACAGATGATACTTTTGTATTTCACATTGATCCCAAGCGTATGGGTAAGCCTGATCCGGGGGCAAAATCGCCGGATGGCAGAACTGCAGTTCAGGTGATTCGTGATGGCCTGGCTGAAAGTAAAGACGGTAAAGCGTTTGCTTTAACCTATGTTGCACGGCCAGGAAGCGAGGATAAAACGGTATATCCAAAACTAAACGGCGTGATTCAATTTGAGCCTTGGGGCTGGATTCCCGGCACCGGGTTTTATCTAGATGATATTGATCGCTTGTTTTGGAATAGTGCAATAAAGATGCTGGTGGCAGGTTTGGTGATTCTTGCCGTTATGGGGATGCTGGCATTGAGTACGATGCGTAGTATTTTAGGGCAACTGGGTGGGGAGCCTCAAGATGCTGCGGATATTGCGCAGGGCATTGCGAATGGTGATTTATCCCGGCAGATTGAAACACAGGCAGGTAGCGATAGCTTAATGGGCTCTATGCGCTCTATGCAGCAGGGTTTACATGATATGGTGCGGCGTTTTAATCAGGCGTCGTCCACTTTGTCTAATGCATCCCAGCAATTGAATAAAGAAACGGAGCAAATCAGTCGGGGTAGTCAGATGACTTCGGAGGCTACGTCTTCCACTGCTGCGGCAATTGAAGAAATGACGGTGAGTATCAGCCATATTTCATCCAGTGCCAGGGAAACGGAAGTCAATTCGCAGCAGGCTGCGGAGCTGGCTACTGAGGGGGAAAAAATGGCGCAGCATGCCGCCAATGAGATCCGCCGTATTTCGGGTGACATTAGCTCTGCAGCGGGTTTGATTCGTGGTTTGGTGGAGCGTTCTCGCGAAATTGATAGTATGAGTGCCGTGATTAAAGAAATTGCCGATCAAACCAACTTACTTGCCCTGAATGCCGCTATTGAGGCTGCACGGGCTGGCGAGCAGGGTCGGGGTTTTGCTGTGGTGGCCGATGAAGTGCGTAAATTAGCAGAGCGTACAAGCGGTGCAACACAAGATATTACCCGTACGATTCGTGCGGTGCAGGAAGACACGGATATTGCTGCAGGCTCGATGGATGGCGTGCAAACTCAGGTTGCACTGGGTGTTGATCTGGTAGAAAAAGCGGCTTCAGCTTTACGTGAGATCAATACAGTGACACGTGCCACTTTAGAGAAAACCCGTGATGTGGCAAATGCAACTCAGGAGCAAAGTCAGGTGAGTAATAGTATTGCAGGCAATGTGGAGCGGATCGCCCAGATGGTGGAAGAATCCGATGCTTCTGTGCAGGCGGCCCATGAGCAGGTTCGCAGCCTTGACGAGCTTGCGCGTGAGCTTACCCTCGCGGCTGCAAAATTTAAGCTTTAGGCTTGCTGATTGTTGCTTGATCGATCAAGGCTTGATCAAGCTCTGTCCGTTAAGTCTGATCCTTAATGAGCCTGACAAAAAAAGCCCCTGCTGATAAGACGCAGGGGCTTTTAAATTTTTAAGCTTGAATGAGTGTATGGAATAAAACGGAGGCGTTTATTTCAGCTTCACATTCCAGTTTTTTTCCACGCACTTCACGTAATTGCCTTCGATTAGCGCGTTGTATGGGGTTTGATAATCAACCAGCTGGCACTGATTATCCTGCCCTGCATTCCAGGTTTTTTCCCAGAAAATAGGGTAGGCGGCGGAGCTGCCTTTTTCGAAGCGCTGCATGCCGGTGCACTTCATCGATTCTTGCTTGATATCCCAGCCTAAATCACGCGCAAACTCGGTGTAGTAGTCGATGCGATTTTTAGCCGCTGGTTTTAAGGTGGCGTCCTGGCATTCGGCGTTAATAATTTGAATGGTGGTTGGGAAGTCATTACCCAAGCCACGCGCCTTATCTTGTGCATTAGGCACCCAAGTTCCATCGATCACATGCAGCATCGATGGTTTTGGTGGCTGTGGATACACAAAGAAGAAAGTGGCAGAGGCCATATTCAACCAGCTTTCTGCAATCAGATCCGGCTCATTTAATAGCTTGGTTTGGTCGCCACTAAACATCACTTGCGAGAACGGGCCATAGTTGTAGTTGTATGAAAGCTGTTTAGCGCCACGGCCAAAGTACTTTTTAAAGCTGCCGTCAGCGTTCTTACCGCAGGTCCATACGCCGTTAAATACCGGGTCGGTACATTCGGTGTTGTAGCCGCAGCCTGTGCCGGTTTCGTTGCAACCCATTTCACGCACATGCACTAGCGCCTGACGCCATTCATCTATGCCGTATTGGGTGACGCTGTGGCCACCGGTTTCTTGGGCAAAGTGTGCAAACATGGTGGCGAGTGAGCGGCGGCAGATTTGGTCTGCATTGCGGCCATCGCTGTAGTCATCGCAAATGCCTGGGAATTTGGCGATGGCTTGCAAGAAGCGCTGATAGGTATAGCTGGGGTGACGCACTGAGAAATAGTATTGAAACTTTTGCTCAGAAACGAGGGCTTCAACCCGTTTTACATTCAGCGGGTTATCGCTTTTACCTGGGGCAACGGCATCCACAATGGCGTTGCTGGCAGTGCGTACCGATGCTTTTACCTTGCGGAAAAAATCGTTATTAGTGAGCTCGGCTTCGCGGGTTAAGGCTTGGCTGAGAGTGGGTATACCATCGGATGGCGTAGGAGTTGGCGTTGCACCGCCACCTGTGCTGCCACCGCTGCATACGCCGTTATCAGCCCATGTAGTGCTTTTGCCAGGTTCTTCAGCTGCGTTTACCCACCATTTTGCGGTGTAATTGTGGTTGGCATAGCTTACAACGCTGCCCCCTGTGTAGCTGCTGCTGGATATCCATGCTGCTTTGCAGGCGTTTGTGCCCGGAGCCGGAGTTGGAACGGCAGTAGGTACTGGCGTTGGCGCGGGTGTAGGCAAAGGAGTAGGAGCCGGTGTTGGCACTGGCGTTGGTGCCGGTGTGGGTACTTTTGTTGGAACGGGAGTAGGGGCCGCTGTGGGTACTTTTGTTGGAACGGGAGTAGGAGCGGGTGTCGGAACAGGGCTTGGCGTAGGGACAGGTGTTGTGCCATTCACTAATTCCCAAGGTCCCCATTGTTCTGCGCCAGGCACATTACCTTGTGTCCACCACTTGGCTTTCCAAGTCTGGCCTTTATAGCTTGCGGTGACGCCTGCTGTGTAGGTGCTGCTGGCGCTCCAGTCGGCCGCCATCAGGGAGGCGCTCATCAGCATCGCGGCCAATAGGGCCGTGATTCGGATCTTTGCTTTCATTGTCTCTTGCTCCATCCAAAATAAAGTCTGTGGCCTGATACTTGGGATAAGCATCAGCACAGATCAGGTTTAGAGAGGTTTGCAGGCTTTTCACCTGTCTGTTTTGCAATGAAGTGGTATCTTCATTTGTCGTTGTAAGGTTTGCGGATAGTAGCAGTTGTAGTTGCCATGTCAATGACTACGCGCATGTATTTGATGATTAACTTTGCCTTTGTTTTATTTTGATAGCATAGCGATTGCGGGCACAATTTTATGCCAATAATCGCTAATATATTGTTTTAAAAGACGTAGATAAAAAAGGTTAAGCTTGGGTCTGGCTGTGTAAAAAAGTGCGGTGCAAGCGTTTTGTTTTTGCCCTGATAAGGTGAATACCTTCGCCTGCTGCTGGTAAAAGTGGTATTGTTTTCAGCGTGATTGTGGTCCTTTTTTACTTCTGAGCAGCACTAGCTCTGGGTTTGAATCCGGTATACTGGCCGCTGTTGATTCACTTTGGCTGACGAGATGTTCATGCGCGGTTTTTTCCCTTTGCTACTTAGTGCAGTTTTTTTGTCTTTTAGTGTTCAGGCAGAAGATGATCCTTTGCCCTTTGATGTGCCATCTGCGGCGCCTGTTATTCAACGCACTTCAGTCGTGAATAAACCAGTAGCGACGAGTAATAAGTCCGTGGTTTATCGCGGGAAGCAGGCACGGTCTAAAGCGCGTGTGGCAGGCAAGAAACGATCGGTTCAGAAATCGGCAGTGTCAGGTATGACTAAAAAGCAAGCGGCTAAGCGCACCGGTAAAAAAGCAGTGTCAGTAAAAACAAAGCAGGCCCCGGTTGCAAGCAAGAAGAAAGCGCCAAACAAAACAGCGCCCTTGGCTAAGCCCAAAGGTAAAAAGGCCGTGCAGAAGAAACGCTAAACCGGCGGGGATTTTGATCAAAAAAATAATGGCAGCTTCTGAGCTGCCATTATTTTTACCCCGGTACGCTTCGCTTGCTAGGCAAGCGCGTGTGGCTGCTTTCGATAGTTTTCAGTAATATATAAGTAGAGTGATGTTATTTAATCTAATTTCTTCTTATTTTATTATTAAATACTTACGCCAAGGCTCGGTAGATGCTTGCTATGACCCTCCGCTATTCACTCCTTACTATGTTGTTTCCGACGTTTGTATCGGCGGCTGAATTAAGAGTATTAGTTTTAAATGGGGATAGCATGCCTTGGGCAAAGCTAGAAAATCATCAGTTAACTGCGGGGTTTTATTTTGATCTGGGCCACGCTTTGGCTGGGCAGATGGGGCTACAAGCCCGTTTTATTCTGTTGCCGCGCAAGCGCCTGATACACGCTCTGGAAAAGGGCGATGCGGATATTCTGTGCAATTATTTGCCTGTCTGGTTGCCCGGTGCTTTTGACTGGAGCACGCCTTTTATCCCCAATGCGGAATTACTGATCAGTGATAAGCAGGCGGGCAAGCCAGCCAGTTTGAATGCCTTTGCTAATGTACGGATCGGCACGGTTTTGGGCTATGTGTATTCGGAGCTGGATCAGGCTTTGGGGGCAACATTCGTACGCGATGATGCGCCTAGTATGCGTAATAATCTGCTTAAGCTGGCTGCGGGGCGGGTGCAGCATCTGGTGATTAATCAGTTTGAGCTTGAATACCAGCAGAGGCAGGGGCAGCTGACAACACCTTTGCATCCATATACGGTGCTTCGAAGCTTTAAGGGGCAGTGTGCGGTGTCCCGTTCAGGGCAAATAACAGTGAAAGCGCTTAATCAGGCGATTACGGCTTTGCAGTCTAAGCACGAGTTGCAGCGGGTTATGGGGCAATATCGCTAAAGTCTGATCGTATAGATAAGCAGTGATCAATCCGCCTGCCTCTGGCAAAGCGGATTGATATTCGATTTGCTTAAGCAGAAATCTTGGCTAGCTCTTCAAAGTAAGTTGGGAATGTTTTTGCCGTGCATTGCGGGTCGTTAATTTGCACCGCTACCCCTTTGACGGCCACCAGCGAGAAGCACATCGCCATACGGTGATCGTCGTAAGTATCAATCGCTGCACCTGCAATGAGTGATTCAGGTGGCGTTACGGTAATAAAATCCTCGCCCTCAATCACGCTTGCGCCCACTTTACGCAGCTCGGTGGCCATGGCGCTGAGGCGGTCGGTTTCTTTCACGCGCCAGCTGGCGATATTTCTGAGTGTGGTCGGGCCTTTGGCAAACAGCGCTGCCACAGCGAGTGTCATGGCTGCATCAGGGATATGGTTCATATCTGCATCAATGCCCGTTAGCTGGCCGCTAACCGGTGGTGAGGCCTCAATATAATTGCTGCCCCAGGTGATCTCTGCGCCCATCAAGGCCAGCGCTTCGGCAAAGCGTTTGTCGCCTTGAATACTATCGCTACCCATGCCGGTAACGCGCACCTTGCCGCCGCCCATTGCACCTGCGGCTAAAAAGTAAGATGCGGATGAAGCATCGCCTTCTACTTCAATAATCCCAGGGCTTTGGTAAGTTTGGCCAGCGGCAATACTAAAGCTGCTCCAACCGTTTTGCTCAACCTGTACGCCAAATTTCGCCATCAGTTTGAGCGTGATGTCGATATAAGGCTTGGAGATTAATTCGCCGATCACTTCGATGGTCACAGCTTGGCCGGTGAGCGGCAGCGCCATTAATAGTGCAGTTAAAAACTGGCTGGATACATTGCCTTTTACTTTGATGACTTGCCCGTTGAATGTTGCGGGCTTAATCGTCAGCGGTGGGTAGCCTTCCACACCGGTGCAGGCAATATCTGCACCCGCTTCACGCAGGGCATTAACCAAATCGCCAATCGGGCGCTCGTGCATACGGGCCACGCCGCTGAGGGTGTAATGGCCTTGGCTGAATGCAAGTGCAGCAGTTAGCGGGCGAAATGCCGTGCCTGCATTGCCTAGGAATAATTCTGCTGTTTTAACCGGAAAAACACCTGCTGCGCCGTGCACAATAAAATCACGGCTATCCCCGATTTGCTCCCATTTAATCCCTAATGCTTTCAGAGCCTCTAGCATATAGTGGATATCGTCTGCGGCCAGCAGCCCTTTCACCGTTGTTGTGCCTTCTGCCAATGCGGCAAGCAAAAGGGTGCGGTTTGAAATGCTTTTGGAGCCAGGCAGGGCAACAGTGCCGTTGACGCGGGCGATAGGGGCGAGGGTGATGTGTTCCATAAGTCGTTCCGTGTTAAAGGTTTTTAGCAGGCAGGCATGCTGTGAGCAGTTACGGTTTAAAAAATCAGGGGGTGATGGGCAGATCATCGCGCTAAGTGATTAAAATCGTGTCACAAAAATAGGGCTCATCTAAAACAGACGTCATTAAAACCATGCTGATGGTACTTATTTGCCCTTATCAGGCATGGTTTTAATGTTTAAAACGGCTTAATCATCACGGTCATGCCCATGCCCATTTCCTCGGCCATGATGCTTTTTCTGATGACGGTCTTTGCGATCATGGTGGCGATAGCGTGGTACGACTTCATTGTTGTACCAGCTTTCTTGCACAAAATAGACAGGCCGGCTACAGGCATTGTATCGGCGACAGTGTTTGGACCAGTTGTTAGCGTGGCCCGGTGGAACGATCAAATACATCGGGGGTTGAACAACAGTGACCTGCTGTATGATTCTTGGCTCACGGTAAATGAGCCGTGGCTGCTGAAAGTCGCCCATATTGAAGCTGCCATAAAAGCCAGGCTGTCCAAATTGTACTGATACCCCTACATCGGCTGCATGGGCGGCTGATGAGATCAGTATGGCGAATAACAGACATGCTTTAGTGAAATGCTTTTTCATGATAATCCTTCTTCAAACAAGGCCTTGTATTTATTGGTAAAGCACCGGAAAAATTAAGCCAATAATTGATCCAAGGCTGCCAGTACCTTATCAGGTCCGAGTTGATTGAGGCAGTTCATATGCTTGAGCGGGCAAATACGTTCAAAACAGGGGCTGCATTCCAAATCTAAAGTCACAATTCTGGCGTTGGCTGATAAAGGTGGGGTGAATTCGGGCGAGCTGGAGCCATAAATCGCGACCAGCGGGCGCTCCAGTGCCGCAGCCACATGCATTAAGCCAGAATCATTACTGACTACGGCGCGGGCAAGCGACATCATATCGATGGCTTCTGCCAGCGAGGTTTTACCACAGTAATCAATGACATCCGGCGCACCAGCCAGAATCTCATCAGCGATTTCCCGATCTTTATTCGAGCCAAAAATACAGACCTGAAAACCACGGTTCAGCAGCGTTTGCGCAAGTGAGGCCATATGGTTGCCCGGCCAGCGCTTGGCCGGACCATATTCTGCGCCGGGGCAAAGTGCAATCATGGGTTTGCTGGTATCAAAGCCTAATTTGGCAGCGCTGGCGGCGCGGTCTTGATCGTTCACCACTAAATGAGGGAAGGGCACCGGACGGGCAAGGGGTTGATCGGCGTCTTCGGCAAGAGCCGCAAAGCGCTCGACCATTTGCGGCAAGGCCAGCGGATCAAGTACGCGGGTGTCATTTAGAAAACCGTAGCGCGATTCACCTACCCAGCCGGTGCGGGTCTTGATGCCACTAAATAGCGGTAATAGCGCAGATTTAAGCGAATTCGGTAGCACGATGACTTGATCGTAGCCACGCTTTTTCATTTGCCGCGCTAAAGACCAGCGCGTGCCAAGCTTGAGCTCTCCATGACCAAAAGGCGTATCGAATGATTCGCTCACTTCGGGCATGCGGGCGTGTAAGGGGCGTGTCCAAGCGGGGGCGAGTACATCCAGTATCAGGCCGGGATGGCGTTGATGCAGGCGTCGGTAAAGGGGCTGGGCCATAATGGCGTCACCAACCCATGCCGGGGCAATAATCAGAATTTTTTTCATAAGCTCAGGAGAGGCGAACTGGCGGTGATATTAGGCGCAAACTTGGCCAATTCATCCGTGAGTAGGGCGGGTGAAACCCGCCAAAGCGCGTCATCACATTGGGTAAAACGGCAGGTAAACCTGCCTTAATAATTAATGCCCTTTAACGACTTCACCGGCTTTCAGGCGGTAGTGCGTACCACAGTATGGGCAAAGCGCTTCGCCATTTTTGGCAACAGGCAAGAACACACGTGGGTGAGAATTCCAGCTCAGCATATTAGGCATTGGGCAATGCAGGGGTAAATCACTGGCTAGTACTTCGATCTCGCGTTGGGTATTTTCTTTGAGTTCCATGGATTTTCTCTTTCGCACTTGGTGATTGAATCACCCTAGACTAAGAGGGTAGAGAAACTCCACCCTCTGCTTTAAATATTAAATCTGTTAAATCAGTGTTAGCCAATCTTCGTGTAGTGGGTCTAAACCCTTCACACAGTCAAAATAGCGTTTTTGTAAGCGTTCGGTAATCGGGCCCCGGCTACCAATGCCAATTGGACGATTATCCAGCTCACGAATCGGCGTGACTTCGGCAGCAGTGCCGGTGAAGAACGCTTCATCTGCGGTATAGACTTCATCGCGGGTGATGCGTTTTTCGATGACTTCGATGCCTTCTTCTTTCGCCAGCGTAATCACGGTATTACGGGTAATGCCATCTAAGCAGCTTGAGACATCAGGGGTATAGAGCTTACCTTTCTTGACGATAAACAGATTTTCCCCAGCGCCTTCAGATACATAGCCTTCGGTATCAAGCAGCATCGCTTCATCGTAGCCATCGGCGGCCGCTTCCTGGTGCGCCAGAATAGAGTTCACGTAATAGCCGCTGGCTTTGGCACGCACCATGGATACATTCACATGATGGCGGGTAAAGCTCGATACTTTAACTCGGATGCCTTTTTCTAGGCCTTCGGTGCCCAGATAAGCACCCCATGGCCAAGCCGCAACGATCACATTAATGGTGTTGCCCGTGGCAGCGATGCCTAGCTTTTCTGAGCCAACAAAGGCGAGCGGGCGCAGGTAGCAAGAAGCCAGCTTGTTTTCTCGCACCACCGTTTTTTGTGCTTCGAAGAGTTCTTCAAAGCTGAACGGAATGTTCATTTGGAAAATCTTGGCCGAGTTAAACAAACGCTCTGTGTGATCGTGCAGGCGAAAAATAGCCGTGCCCTTTGGGGTTTCGTAAGCGCGTACGCCTTCAAACACGCCCATGCCGTAATGCAAGGTATGGGTTAAAACGTGTGTGGTCGCGTCGCGCCACGGTACTAATTTGCCGTCATACCAGATAAGGCCATCGCGGTCAGACATCGACATATTGCAAACTCCTGCCCAAAGTGTTTGTGAGTAAGTAAGTGAGCGTCGATTGTAACTGAAAAAGGCGGAGCTGTTGGCAGGCTTGCATGTTGAGTGAAGAAAGCGGGGTCTTGTTTGTTTGAGGTGCTGCTTTTTTTGCTTAGGCTGGGGAGTTTTGTTTTTTTACTAATGGTAACAAGTAATCGTCTTGTCATCGTACTGTCATTAGAATGCGTGTCAAAAAAGGCCCTGTACTGATTTTAAAATAAAAATTCTTTCGTTTTACTATGACATCGGTAAGCAATTTGTAGGAAATATTTAAAGTTATGGGGCTTCCGTTCATCACTATTTAACTCGCATTTTCTTAGTCTCGAATTAACATAAGAAAAGTCTTATATTTTAATAAAGTGAGAGACGCCGTGGATACAGATTTAGTACAAGCACCGGAAAAACCGGTGAGCACAGAGCTGGGGCTGGCGCTGGCAGCCACGTTGGCTTTGGCTGCGTGTGGTGGCTCAGAAAGCGACCCAAGCGCGCCTGCCGCAATCACATCACCTGTGGTGGCCAAACCGCAAACAGACGCTGAGGCGGCGCGCTTTTTAGCGCAAGCGGGTTTTGGTGGCCGGTTTGCGGATCTGGAAGCGCTGAAGTTAAGTGGCTACGAAGCTTGGCTTAGCCAGCAATTTGATACGATCCCTCCTGTGACTCGCTGGGAGTATGCCAAAGAATTACGCGAGCGTGATTTACCGGCTTATCAGAACTGGCAGGCCGTGCCCAATGTGATGTGGCAAAGTATTTTTGTGGGCAAGAGTGCTGCAGGCAAGGATATTGTTGGTCAGGATGTATTGCGGCAAAGAATGACACTGGCTTTATCAGAGATTTTTGTAGTGAGCTATGCTGGGGTCGATGTGGCGGGGCCGATCAAGGTCTTGGTGATGAGCCACTTTATGGATTTATTGCAAAAAAGTGCTTTTGGTAATTTTAGAACGTTGCTAGAGGATGTCACGCTGAGTATTGCTATGGGGCGCATGCTGGGCATGCTGGGCAATATAAAAGAAGACAGCAGAGGCCGCCGGCCGGATGAAAATTTTGCCCGTGAAGTGATGCAGCTGTTCACCATTGGCTTGTATGAGTTAAATCTGGATGGTTCGCTGAAAAAAGGCGCAGATGGCAAGCCGATTGAGACGTATACCCTCGATACAGTGAGCAATTTGGCGAGAGTATTTACAGGCTGGTCTGCCCCGCTGCAGTTTAATTCTGCTAATCCCGATATTGAAGCAACGCGGCAGCCGATGGCTTTTCAAGCGGCGTATCATTCTCCTTTGGAAAAAAACTTTCTCGGTGTGTCCATTCCCGCCGGATCGTCAGGGCCGGCCTCGCTGGGAATTGCTCTGGATACATTGTTTAATCATCCCAATGTAGGGCCATTTATTGGCAAGCAGCTTATACAGCGTTTTGTTTGCAGCAATCCTTCTCCGGCGTATATCGCTCGTGTTGCGATGGCCTTTAATAATAATGGTCAGCAAGTTCGCGGGGATTTAAAAGCGGTGCTGAGGGCCATTTTACTGGACCCAGAGGCAAGGCAGGCCCCCGATCTGATTGGGCAAACGGCGGGTAAGCACAGAGAGCCGATGATTCGTCTGGCACAGCTGATTCGCACGCTGGATTATAAAAGCCCGGATGGCGCATGGCGGCTGGGTAATACGAATGATCCGGCCTGGCGTATAGGGCAAGTGCCTTTGGGGGCATCGAGTGTATTTAATTTCTTTAGACCGGGTTATGCACCGCCAGGGTCTGAGCTGGCAAAGCAAGGGCTGGTTGCGCCAGAAATGCAGATCGTGTCGGAAATATCAACCATTGTGCTGATTAACTATTTGTACAATTTGCTGATCGATTCGCGAAGCAGTACCTTGCGAACGTATAACGATGCCAATGGTACAAGTCAAAGCGATATTAAAGAGACAGGTTTATCGCTCTTTTTGGACGATGAAAACGCCCTTGCCGATCGACCAGATGCTTTGCTTGAGCGGTTTAATATTTTATTTGCATGTGGGCAGCTAAGTGCGGGCGTTAAAACGGCCATTATTAATAGTATTAGTAAGTTGCCCATTAGCGATCCTAACCCTGTCAGAGTTAATGTCCTGAAACAAAACCGCGTGATTGCGATGTTGTTAATGGTGCTGAGCAACCCAGAATATCTGGTCTTGAAATAGGAATCCCGATGGATAATACACTTTCTCGTCGCGAATTTTTACGTCGCGCCGGTATGCTGGCGGCCACAGGCGTTGCTGCGCCGATGGCTTTTAATTTGTCTTTGATGAGTGAAGCCGCAGCGGCGGCCTCACCCAGTGATTATAAGGCTTTGGTGTGTGTGTTTTTGGCAGGTGGCAATGATCACCAAAACACCGTGGTTCCCTATGATTTGCAAAGTTATCAAGCCTACGCAAACATTCGTCAGACGATTGCTACACCTCGCGACAGGCTTCTTCCTCTGGCAAGTTTATTGAGTGATGGCCGCCAAATGGCGCTGGCACCGCAATTAAGCGGCTTGGCGACTTTATTTGCAGCGGGGCGCTTAGGGATCGTTGCTAATATGGGGCCTTTGGCTCAGCCTACGACGAAAGCCCAGTACCAAAACCATACTGCAGTCTTACCGCCTAAATTATTTTCGCATAATGATCAGCAAAGTTATTGGATGTCATCGATGGCGGAGGGCGCTGATTCAGGCTGGGGTGGGCGAGTGGGAGATTTGTTTCTGAGTGGCAATGGTAATGCCGCACTGAGTTGTATTTCGGTTGGGGGGAATGGTCTTTATCTGAGCGGTCAGCAAGCGCGTAGCTTTGCTGTAGGCACCGGTGGTAATCCGCTCTTGCTGTGGGGGTCGACCAATTTGTTTGGTCCGAGCTATATCAGTGAATTAAAAGCGCTGATGAGTAGCAATAAAAATAATTACCTGGAGGACGAATACGTCAAAGTAACACAGCGTGGTTTAAACACCTCAGCCCAACTGGATGCAGCACTTAAAGCAGCACCGGTGCTGAATACGTCTTTTCCTGCAAATAATTCACTGGCTGACTCACTTAAAATGGTCGCTAAGCTAATTAGCACGCGTGGCCAGCTGGGTAATCAGCGGCAGGTGTTTATGGTGCAACTGGCCGGCTTTGATATGCACGATCGCTTGTCTTCCCAGCATCCTATTTTGTTAAAAGCATTGAATGATGCGTTAACGGCATTTGATGGGGCTTTAACTGAGTTGGGTTTACAGGATCAGGTCACTACATTTACCGGTTCTGAGTTTGGCCGCACTTTAAGCAGCAATGGCGATGGCTCGGATCATGGCTGGGCAAGCCATCATTTTGTGATGGGGGGCGCTGTAGCAGGAGGGCAAATTCATGGCCGGGTTCCTTTGCCTGTGATTGGTGGTGCTGATGATGTGGGGCAGGGGCGTTATATTCCTGATCTATCCGTCGAGCAGTTGGCGTGGCCCTTGGCTAAATGGTTTGGCGTGCCAGAGTCGGATCGCTATCTGGTCTTACCTACTTTGGCAAAATTTGATGAAAATGCTTTGAGAATAATGAAGCCGGGACCGTGATCGGTATAGTCGCTTCATTTGAGGCGGTTTAGCAGTTTGGCCTGCGGGCCAAACTGCACTGGCTTATTTGCTTAGGAAAGGCGGGCTCAGTTGCGTTCTGATTCCATTTTTGGGCTGCGCCCCATGAGCTCAGATAAAATATCCTGTACGGGCATATGCTCAAACAGCATTTTGCATACAGCCGCAGTAATCGGCATTTCAATGCCCAGCTCATTGGCCTGACGCAATACTTCCCGTGCGGTGGGTACACCTTCTGCTACATGGCCTAAATTCTTTAAAATATCGTCCAGGTTTAAGCCCTGAGCCAGCAATAAGCCGACTCGGCGATTGCGCGATAAATCACCTGTTGCAGTCAGCATTAAATCGCCGATTCCGGCAAGGCCCATCATGGTTTCTGTTTTACCGCCCAGGGCTGCGGCAAAGCGTGCCATTTCGGCAAGGCCTCGGGTCAGGAGTGCCGCACGAGCATTCAGGCCAAGGCTTAAGCCATCGCATACACCTGCAGCAATCGCAATCACGTTTTTAACGGCTGCACCAATTTCTACGCCAATTAAATCATCGCTGGCATAGAGGCGTAATACCGAGGTATTGAGCTCTTCTACGGTGTGGCGAGCAAATTGTGCATCGCTCGCGGCAATGGTGACTGCAGCAGGCAGGCCTTGAGCCACTTCTTGGGCAAAGCTTGGGCCGGATAACATGCCGCGCGGCACTGCATCGGCCATTTCTTCTTTGGCAACTTGATGCGGCAACAGCATCGTGCCTGCTTCTAAGCCTTTGCAAGCCCAAAGTACGGCGGCTTTGCAATTTAAATTGTGCAATGCTTTAAGCGAAGTACGTAAGCCTGACATTGGTGTAACAATCAAAACCAGTTCAGCATCCCGTACGGCGCAGGCTAAGTCGCCAGTAACAGACAATGAGGCGGGAAAAATCGCATTACTCAGATAACGAGGGTTAGCACGCAAATCTTGCATTTCTTGCGCTTGATTGATATCTCGTGACCAAAGGGTAACCTGATGCCGGTCAGCAAAACGGATGGCGAGCGCAGTGCCCCAAGAGCCTGCACCCAATACGGCTAATTTCATACGCCCCACACTTCTTCAATGCGAATAAACCCGCTTACGCCGTCACGGTGCTTCACTTTTAGCCAGCCGGTTCGTGTGTTTTCCTGCATGTCCAGTAACAAATCTTTACCCGCACGATAAAGAAGGGCTGATTTTGCATCAGCGGCTTTATATACGGGCGCGTTACGTAATACTTGTACTGTGTGCTTGCTGGATAGGTCGCTTTTTTTCAACCAGGCTAAGCTGCCGGTGCGATCGCGCACCCTGGCCCAGTCGCCCTGTTCAGTAAGCAGCTCCAGCGGCGTGCCTTTACTGGCTAAAAATAGCTTTTTAGCTTCATTACCAGGTGCTTCTGATAAAACGACGCCATGGCGGGCAATGGATCGGTATTCAAGAGCAAAAGCCGCGTTGGCAGATAAGACCAACGCAGCGATCACACTCAGTTTAATGAGTGGTTTGTGCATTTGCTGCCTGCTCTTCTGCTTGCTGACGCTGCTGCAAGTAGATTGCTTCAAAGTTGATCGGTTGCAACATCAGCGGTGGGAAGCCCGCGCGCGTGGTCAAATCAGAAACCGCTTCGCGCAGGTATGGGAACAGAATGCTTGGGCAACCAATGCCCAGTAGCGGATCCATTTCACCTTCAGGGACGTTTTCAATATTGAATAAACCGTTTTGGGTTACTTCAACCAAGAAAATAGTACGATCTTCTACGGTAGCTTGAGCAGTTACGGTTAAAGATACTTCATAAAAACCATTGTCAAAGCTGCGAGCCTGATTGCGGAACTGAATATTAAATTCGGGTTCAGCTTGTTCTAGAAAGGCCTGCGGTGAGTTTGGGGATTCAAGCGAAATGTCTTTTACATACAGTTTTTGAATAGCAAAAACGGGCTGAAGCTCTTGGTTCTGTTCGCTCATGGCAAATCCTTATCTTCTATTTATATTGGTGGGGTAAAACTTGAGGCGAAATCATCGCACGATTTCGGGGCAGATTGCTACCGTCTATCTTGCTTTGATTGTATTACGCGGCCAGTAAAGCATCCAGCTCACCAGCATGATCTAGCGCAGCTAAATCATCAAAGCCACCAATATGGCGCTCGCCAATATAAATCTGCGGCACGGTGCGGCGGTTCGTGCGCGTCATCATCTCATCGCGGCGCTCTGGGTTTAGATCAATGCGCACTTTCTCAATCTCGGTGACGCCTTTTTTATTTAATAAACGTTCAGCCATCACGCAGTAAGGGCAGACCCCGGTGCTATACATTAAAACATTGGCCATTTTGGGTCCTTAAAACCATCTTTTAGATTAAATAATAGATGAGGGCAGTTTGTGATTCTACAAGTCGAATTTTTAAGTCATAGTCGATTTTATGCAAATCAATGACTTAGCTATTTTCCTAGGGTTTGTTGCTACTCAGATGTTGACCTGATTGGGTCGAGTAGGTATATTTCGGCCTCTCGCTGCAGCACACACAGCAACACAGTGTTCGAGCAGTGGCGAAACGATCTTTAAAAAAATACAGTCGATGAGTGTGAGTGCTTGATTTGGAAGCGAAACAAGTGCTTGCATTAGTAAGGAGTAACCAGCGATGGTTGCTCTGAATAAAGTAAGCCAGTAAGTACTAGCATAGTGATTAAACTAAAGAGTTTGATCCTGGCTCAGATTGAACGCTGGCGGCATGCTTTACACATGCAAGTCGAACGGTAACAGGGTGCTTGCACCGCTGACGAGTGGCGAACGGGTGAGTAATATATCGGAACGTACCTAGTAATGGGGGATAACTATCCGAAAGGATAGCTAATACCGCATACGCCCTGAGGGGGAAAGAGGGGGATCGCAAGACCTCTCGTTATTAGAGCGGCCGATATCAGATTAGCTAGTTGGTGAGGTAAAGGCTCACCAAGGCAACGATCTGTAGCGGGTCTTAGAGGACGATCCGCCACACTGGAACTGAGACACGGTCCAGACTCCTACGGGAGGCAGCAGTGGGGAATCTTGGACAATGGGCGCAAGCCTGATCCAGCAATGCCGCGTGCGTGAAGAAGGCCTTCGGGTTGTAAAGCGCTTTTGTTCGGGAGGAAATCCTAGTGGCTAATATCCATTGGGGATGACAGTACCGGAAGAATAAGGACCGGCTAACTACGTGCCAGCAGCCGCGGTAATACGTAGGGTCCAAGCGTTAATCGGAATTACTGGGCGTAAAGGGTGCGCAGGTGGTTGATTAAGTGTGATGTGAAAGCCCCGGGCTCAACCTGGGAATTGCATTGCAAACTGTTCAACTAGAGTATGGCAGAGGGGGGTGGAATTCCGCGTGTAGCAGTGAAATGCGTAGAGATGCGGAGGAACACCGATGGCGAAGGCAACCCCCTGGGCTAATACTGACACTCATGCACGAAAGCGTGGGGAGCAAACAGGATTAGATACCCTGGTAGTCCACGCCCTAAACGATGTCTACTAGTTGTTGGGGAATTCGTTCCTTAGTAACGCAGCTAACGCGTGAAGTAGACCGCCTGGGGAGTACGGCCGCAAGGCTAAAACTCAAAGGAATTGACGGGGGCCCGCACAAGCGGTGGATGATGTGGATTAATTCGATGCAACGCGAAAAACCTTACCTAGCCTTGACATGTCAAGAATCCTTTAGAGATAGAGGAGTGCCGCAAGGAACTTGAACACAGGTGCTGCATGGCTGTCGTCAGCTCGTGTCGTGAGATGTTGGGTTAAGTCCCGCAACGAGCGCAACCCTTGTCCTTAGTTGCTACCATTTAGTTGGGCACTTTAAGGAGACTGCCGGTGACAAACCGGAGGAAGGTGGGGATGACGTCAAGTCCTCATGGCCCTTATGGCTAGGGCTTCACACGTCATACAATGGTCGGTACAGAGGGTTGCCAAGCCGCGAGGTGGAGCTAATCTCATAAAACCGATCGTAGTCCGGATTGGAGTCTGCAACTCGACTCCATGAAGTCGGAATCGCTAGTAATCGCGGATCAGCATGTCGCGGTGAATACGTTCCCGGGCCTTGTACACACCGCCCGTCACACCATGGGAATGGGTTTCACCAGAAGTAGGTAGGCTAACCGTAAGGAGGCCGCTTACCACGGTGGGATTCATGACTGGGGTGAAGTCGTAACAAGGTAGCCGTAGGGGAACCTGCGGCTGGATCACCTCCTTTCAAGAGAAAAGTCTTTTGGATTGAGTACTCACACTCATCGACTGTAGGTTTAAGGATTGTTGAATAGGATTCGGAATTAATAGGGCTTATCAAAGTCACATTAATTCTGATTTCTAAAATCAGCAAGACAGTAAATTGATCTTTAAAAAAATAGAAGAAGTAATACTCAAATTTAGAAATAAATAAGGGTAGATTGTATCAAAATCGATTATTCGAAGTCAGAACTGAATGATCGATGTCGCAAACAAAGCGAAATCAGATACTTTAAGGATGTGAATCGCTTTGCTCGTCTTCATTGACGAATAGAGTGCAACACGTGTTTGAGGTTATAGGATCAAGCGACTAAGTGCATCTGGTGGATGCCTTGGCGATGATAGGCGAAGAAGGACGCGTTAGCCTGCGAAAAGCTACGGGGAGCTGGCAAATAAGCATTGATCCGTAGATATCCGAATGGGGAAACCCGGCCCTTTTGGGTCACTCACTGCTGAATACATAGGCAGTGTAGAGCGAACTCGGCGAACTGAAACATCTAAGTAGCCGAAGGAAAAGAAATCAACCGAGATTCCCAAAGTAGTGGCGAGCGAAATGGGAAGAGCCTGCATGTGATAAATCAAACTTTAGTGGAACAGTCTGGAAAGTCTGGCGACAGTGGGTGATAGCCCCGTACACGAAAAAGATTGGTTGGTACTAAGCATGCGACAAGTAGGGCGGGACACGAGAAATCCTGTTTGAAGATGGGGGACCATCCTCCAAGGCTAAATACTCATCATCGACCGATAGTGAACCAGTACCGTGAGGGAAAGGCGAAAAGAACCCCGGGAGGGGAGTGAAATAGAACCTGAAACCGGATGCATACAAACAGTGGGAGCCCTTGAAAAATGGGGTGACTGCGTACCTTTTGTATAATGGGTCAGCGACTTACGTTCAGTAGCAAGCTTAACCGAGTAGGGGAGGCGTAGGGAAACCGAGTCCGAATAGGGCGCATAGTTGCTGGGCGTAGACCCGAAACCAAGTGATCTATCCATGGCCAGGATGAAGGTGCGGTAACACGCACTGGAGGTCCGAACCCACTAATGTTGCAAAATTAGGGGATGAGCTGTGGATAGGGGTGAAAGGCTAAACAAACTTGGAAATAGCTGGTTCTCCTCGAAAACTATTTAGGTAGTGCCTCATGTATCACTGACGGGGGTAAAGCACTGTTATGGCTAGGGGGTCATCGCGACTTACCAAACCATGGCAAACTCTGAATACCGTCAAGTGCGAGCATGGGAGACAGACTGTGGGTGCTAACGTCCATGGTCAAGAGGGAAACAACCCAGATCGCCGTCTAAGGTCCCAAATAATCAGTTAAGTGGAAAACGAGGTGGGAAGGCATAGACAGCCAGGATGTTGGCTTAGAAGCAGCCATCATTTAAAGAAAGCGTAATAGCTCACTGGTCGAGTCGTCCTGCGCGGAAGATGTAACGGGGCTCAAACTGATAACCGAAGACGCGAATATGCACGATGTGCATATGGTAGAGGAGCGTTCCGTAGGCCTGCGAAGGTGTCTTGAGAAGGATGCTGGAGGTATCGGAAGTGCGAATGCTGACATGAGTAGCGATAATGCGGGTGAAAAGCCCGCACACCGAAAACCCAAGGTTTCCTGCGCAACGTTCATCGGCGCAGGGTGAGTCGGCCCCTAAGGCGAGGCAGAAATGCGTAGTCGATGGACAACGGGTTAATATTCCCGTACCGATGTAAAGTGCGATGGGGGGACGGAGAAAGGTAGGTCAGCCATCTGTTGGAATAGGTGGTTTAAGCGAGTAGGCGTGTGGCTTAGGCAAATCCGGGCTGCTTTAACGCTGAGACGTGACGACGAAGTCTTCGGACTGAAGTGATTGATCCTATGCTTCCAAGAAAAGCCTCTAAGCTTCAGCTTTATATTGACCGTACCGCAAACCGACACAGGTGGGTAGGAAGAGAATTCTAAGGTGCTTGAGAGAACTCAGGAGAAGGAACTCGGCAAATTATCACCGTAACTTCGGGAGAAGGTGAGCCCAGAGTATGTGAAGGCCCTTGCGGCTGGAGCAGAAATGGGTCGCAGAGAAATGGGGGCTGCGACTGTTTATCAAAAACACAGCACTCTGCAAAGTCGAAAGACGACGTATAGGGTGTGACGCCTGCCCGGTGCTGGAAGATTAAATGATGGGGTGCAAGCTCTTGACTGAAGTCCCAGTAAACGGCGGCCGTAACTATAACGGTCCTAAGGTAGCGAAATTCCTTGTCGGGTAAGTTCCGACCCGCACGAATGGCGTAACGATGGCCCTACTGTCTCCTCCTGAGACTCAGCGAAGTTGAAATGTTTGTGAAGATGCAATCTCCCCGCTGCTAGACGGAAAGACCCCGTGAACCTTTACTGTAGCTTTGCATTGGACTTTGAAGTGGTTTGTGTAGGATAGGTGGGAGACATTGAAGCATGGACGCTAGTCTGTGTGGAGTCGTCCTTGAAATACCACCCTGACCCCTTTGAGGTTCTAACCTTGGTCCGTTATCCGGATCGGGGACCGTGCATGGTAGGCAGTTTGACTGGGGCGGTCTCCTCCCAAATTGTAACGGAGGAGCTCGAAGGTCGCCTAGGTACGGTCGGACATCGTACTGATAGTGTAATGGCATAAGGCGGCTTAACTGCGAGACAGACAAGTCGAGCAGGTGCGAAAGCAGGACATAGTGATCCGGTGGTTCTGAATGGAAGGGCCATCGCTCAACGGATAAAAGGTACTCCGGGGATAACAGGCTGATTCCGCCCAAGAGTTCACATCGACGGCGGAGTTTGGCACCTCGATGTCGGCTCATCACATCCTGGGGCTGTAGCCGGTCCCAAGGGTATGGCTGTTCGCCATTTAAAGTGGTACGTGAGCTGGGTTCAAAACGTCGTGAGACAGTTTGGTCCCTATCTGCAGTGGGCGTTGGAAATTTGAGGGGGGCTGCTCCTAGTACGAGAGGACCGGAGTGGACAGATCTCTGGTGTACCGGTTGTCACGCCAGTGGCATCGCCGGGTAGCTAAATCTGGAAGAGATAAGCGCTGAAAGCATCTAAGCGCGAAACTCGCCTCAAGATGAGATTTCCCCAAGGCTTTAAGCCTTTTAAAGGGTCGTTCGAGACCAGGACGTTGATAGGTCGGGTGTGGAAGCGCAGTAATGTGTTAAGCTAACCGATACTAATTGCCCGTAAGGCTTGATCCTATAACCTGAGACGCGTGTGCGCGACGGTATAATCTACCCAGATTAAGAGTTAAGTTTGAGTATTGAATTACTTCTTCTATTGAACTGAATGCGTTGTGGAGCAATAAGCACAACGTGTTAACCCGTTAAAGTCTGGCGACCATAGCGAGGTGGTCCCACTCCTTCCCATCCCGAACAGGACAGTGAAACACCTTAGCGCCGATGATAGTGCAGATTACCTGTGTGAAAGTAGGTCATTGCCAGACACCTTATGCAGTAAACAGAACCCCCGTACTCGAAAGAGGCGGGGGTTTTGCTTTGCGCGAAAGGAAAGCCGCTGTAGTGCAATTACAAAATCAAGCCTCTGCGGTTTGCTGTTGGGTTATGCACGCTGAGCGAGGTAAACCTCGCACGCAGACCGCTAACCCGACCTGCGGAGAACTGACATTCTTCATGCGTTTTATGGTTTATTCGCCGGTGTTTGCAAGGTTTAACGCCAGCTCGTTTTGGGCGGTTGGGGTGAATGGGTGTAGGTGGGCCAGGAATTGCTGCCCCTAACTCAACCTACGCGAGCTAAACCTCGCACGTTCGAGCCACTAACCCGACCCATATGGCTACGTCTTTTCTCTGCGCCCACTAGTTGGGCTTTTTTTAATAAGTTACGTCGCTAACTCGGCTTAGATATGGGATCTTGCGCACAGATTGTTGGCCTATATACGAAGCGGTTATTGATCTATCGCATACGCTGAAGCAGGCTTACAAGTCATGCTATGTGCTATGCACCCATATTAAGTATTTGATCGCTGCTTAATAAGCTGATCAGCTGGCCTTGCTTTTCTTTTTTTACTTTATTTAATCTCTTTTTAAAATATAGCGGCATATCCAGCTTGGAATTATGCTTGTCTGTAATGAAGCATTCTATTCTGGTTTTTATTTTTGAATTTTCATGGGTGCAGAATTATCTAAAATTTTGATCTAGAATTAATGTTGTCAGCATATTGGTGTAAGCATCTACTATGCTTTATTACTCAGTGCTTTAGGAAGTAAACCGTGTTCATTCTTGCAGCCATTAATGGGTAGCTTGAG
The DNA here is from genome assembly GCF_000969645.2 of Janthinobacterium sp. B9-8. Classification (NCBI taxonomy): domain Bacteria; kingdom Pseudomonadati; phylum Pseudomonadota; class Betaproteobacteria; order Burkholderiales; family Oxalobacteraceae; genus Janthinobacterium; species Janthinobacterium sp. B9-8. The sequence continues at coordinate 2,408,952 of NZ_CP014222.1, read as the reverse complement.
TTTGGTGGCTTATAGGGGGATTAATGAGTGGGGTATGTGGTGTGCAAACTCAAATAACATTGCTGCCAGACATGGGCGTGTCGGCAGATTTTCAGCAGAAGCTTGCTGAAGTGGCTGATTTACATGGGCGCACTTTAGAGCAGAGTAAGCAGGGACAGTTGGATATTGAGGAAAACTATAGGAGTATTTGTAATTTTTCAGTAGAAGTCATGCTGCTACTGGGGGCAGATGGTAAGGTTGTTTGGGCCAATAAAGCGGCAATTAGCCTATTTGCTTACCCTGAAATTAAGCTGTTTGGTTTGGCGATTGAACAATTGCTCATCCCAGATCAAAGAGCCAAGTTTCTAGAGCAATTGGATAGTTTTACTCTCATGAGTGATACGGATAGCTTAACTGAAGCCAGCTTATTTAGTTGGTCATGCTTGGGGGGCGGCTTTTTTGATGCTGAAATGAGGCTGGGCTTATTGCCTCACCCAAGTAGTGAAGGTGCAAATGTTTGCCTGCTTATTACGGCGAACCCTCTCTTGCATGATGCAGCAAGAGGAAAAGAGCGTATTCAGCAAATATTAGATGAAACTTTAAGAATAAAACGAGATTTTCTGGCAAACATTAGCCATGAGATTCGTACTCCTATGAATGCCATTATTGGGATGACTCATCTGGTACTGAAAACCGATTTAAATATCAGACAAAAAAATTATATTGAAGTTATTCAGAGGTCCAGCGAGCATTTACTAAATATCGTTAATGATATATTCGATTTTTCAAAAATGGAAGAAGGCCAACTACAGTTGGATCTTTTTGTTTTTGATTTGCATAGTGTATTAAATAGTGTGCTTGAAAAAGTAACGGTTGAAGCCAAGGAAAAAGGGCTTTCTTTACTGTTGAAAACGCCTGATTATTTACCTTCCGTGCTAATAGGAGACGCTAAGCGTTTAGAGAAAATTTTACTGCATTTGGTGGAAAATGCCGTGAAATTCACTACTTGCGGGCAGGTTGAGTTGCTGGTTGAGCTTGAGTCAGAAAGTCATGATGAGGTGAGTATCAAATTTTCAATTGTTGATACCGGTGTAGGAGTGAGTCATGAGCAGCAAGCTCAGTTATTTCAAGCCTTTGCCCAGGCAGATACTTCGGCAACCAGAAAATTTGGCGGACTTGGTTTAGGTTTAGTTATTTCTAAGCAATTAGTGAGCTTAATGGGGGGGCGTATTGGGTTAAAGAGTGAGGAAAATAAAGGGAGTTGTTTTTGGTTTAGTCTTTCATTAAAAAAGGACAAGCAGGACGTGGAATTAGCATCGCCTGCGCTATTGAAGAATCAGCAGCGTCAAGCTCTGGCAAGTCGCTATGGATCGCGTATTTTATTGGTAGAAGATAATTCATTAAATCAGCAAGTTGCTAGTGAAATATTAATGGATGCGGGAATGCAGGTGATGGTGGTCTGTGATGGGCAACAGGCACTTGATATTTTAGAAAAAGAGGTTTTTGATCTGATTTTGATGGATATTCAAATGCCTGTAATGGATGGTTGGAGTGCTGTTAAGGCAATACGTGCTGGTCATTATTTGGCAGATATTCCAATTATTGCTTTGACTGCATTAGCAATGAATGAAGATAAGAAAATGAGTTTAGAGTCTGGAATGAGCGATCATTTGCTTAAACCTATTGACCCGGATTTATTAATTGCAAAACTGATTCAATGGTTGCCGGAAGTAAAACGGGATATCCCACAGGCAGCAGCGGTTAAGGCTGAAGATAATCATGGTTCTGCTATTCAAGGCCTTCCATTGGAAATTGCCGGTTTGGATATGGTGATGGGGCTGAAGTATGCGATGGGTAACCCGGATTTTTATCGGCGTTTATTAATTAAAGTTTTAGACGAAATGCCTAAAATTCAGTTAAGCCTTACTGAAACGATTGCTGAAGGTAATTGGGTTGATGCGAAGCGGCATGCACATACAATTAAGGGAATTTCAGCAACAATCGGTGCAAATGAATTGCAAAAAGTATCCGGACAACTTGAGTTTGCACTTGGGCAGGGTGAGGCGAGAGTAATTATCTTAGAGATACTGGATGATGTTGCTGATGTGGCGGCTCGTTTGCTGGATGCTCTTCGATTTTTTTATATTGTTCCAGAAGAAAACCAGGCGCAAGTGACTGCTATTTTGTCTATGGACGAAATGATATTAAGTATGGAGGATAAGAAGCAGTTGTTTGACGATTTGCAGCGGCTATTGCAGGAAGGGGATGCATCAGCGGGTGAATTTTTTGAAGAGAATCAGCAGAAGTTTGAATGCTTATGGGCAGGACGGAGCCATGAATTGTTAAGACTTATTAATCAGTTTGCATTTAATGATGCGCTTCAATGGATGAATCAGTTTCCAGTTTGATTTAATGCAGAATGCTTAGTGCTGTAAGGAGTAGATATGGATCCGTTACAAATGCAGGAAAATAGATCAACTATTCTGGTGGTGGATGATACGCCAGACAATTTAATGTTGCTTAATGGTTTGTTGCGGGATAAATATCGTGTGAAAGTGGCCAATCATGGCGAGGTGGCTTTGCGTTTGGTACTTGCAGATCCAAGGCCAGATTTAATTTTATTAGATGTGATGATGCCGGATATGAATGGCTATGAAGTTTGCACAAGATTAAAAGCAAACCAAGAAACAGAAGATATACCGGTTATTTTTCTGACTGCAAAAACAGCAATAGAAGATGAAGAGGAGGGGTTTTCTGTGGGGGGGGCGGATTATATTAGCAAGCCAATTATTCCTTCTATTTTATTGGCAAGGGTACAGACACAGCTGGCTTTAAAAGCGGCTCAGGTGTTTTTGAAAAATCAGAATCAATATTTAGAGCATTTAGTTCAAGAGCGGACGCGTGAGCTTGCCCATTTACAGCAAGCTACTATTTTGGCTATGGCGTCTTTAGCAGAAACACGTGATAACGAAACAGGTAAGCATTTGCGGCGCACGCAGCATTTTGTGGCTCTTTTGGCTTTGGAGTTGGCGGACGACCCGCGGTTTAGTGATGAATTAATACCGGCAAATATACAGTGGCTCTATAAATCAGCGCCTATGCACGATATTGGCAAGGTGGGTGTGCCTGATCATATTTTATTAAAGCCGGGTAAGCTGACCGATGAAGAATTTAATTTAATGAAGATGCATACTGTTTATGGGCGGGATGTGATTACTTCGGTAGAGAGTTATTTAGGAACAAAAGAAGATAAATTTTTGCATTATGCGCGTGAAATTGCCTATAGCCATCAGGAGAAATGGGATGGTAGCGGCTACCCACAAGGTTTAAAGGGAGAGGATATTCCCTTATCGGCAAGGCTAATGGCGGTTGCTGATGTTTATGATGCTTTGGTTTCTAAGCGGGTTTATAAACCTGCTTTTTCGCATGAAGATGCGATGAGTATTATTGTAAAAGGTAGTGGCTCACATTTTGATCCTAGCGTGGTTGGCGCTTTATTGCGGATTCAAAAATCCTTTCCGGATATTTCTCTTCTTTTCGCTGATGATGAGATTGAGCATCATTAAAACGAGAGTGTTTTAATGATGCTTTTTTATAAAGAGCTTAGTATTTTCTTTATTTCTGAAAATGAGGGCCTTGCACTGATTGTGGCTTGTGCACTGCTTATTTGCAGATTAGCCAGCTTATCTAAAGTCGCCGCTGATCCCTGTGTACGGCTAAGTAATTCTTCTAATAAACAAGCAAAAGCGCGTACTTCAATATTCTGGAGCAAGTTTTGCTCAGGGGTATAAAAAGACGCCGCGCCAAAATCGCCTAATCGTGTTTCATTCTCTGGGCTAATTAAAATATTATGCGCATATAAATCGCCATGCAGAATATGGGCTGCGTGTAAATGCTCGGCAGCGGCTGCAATACTATGGGCAATCTTTAATGTGTTTTCTAGGCTGAAATACTGATCTTGAGCATAGATATCACGGGTGCACGATTCTAAGCTTGGCGGCTCGGCAAGGTTGCTAAAGCCATCAATCAGCGGCATGAGCAGCGCCGAGTGTTGATCGGGATGCTCTACCTGGCCAATGGCACCAATTAAGCTGGGATGTTCTCCTGCTGCGATGCATGCGGCCATCTCACTTTGGGGCAGACCATCGCTGGTGAGTGCGCCTTTAAATAGCTTGAGTGCGACAGCTCTGGGTTTTTCTTGTTGCCACAGTGCTTTGTAAATCACACCGGAAGCGCCTTCCCCTAACTGCTCGGCCACCTCTAGATCTTGCCAGTGAATTGCTGGTGCGTGCTGTGCTGCAGGCGTTGGGCAGAAGGGATTGCCTGCAAAGGCCAGCCATGCCAATTTAGGTAAGCTAAATAGCCAGTCTGGTAAAGCTTGAAGCTGGTTGGCAGAGATACGGATCAGCTCCAGATTTTTGCAAGCGGCTAGCGTTTCGGGTAAGGATTGCAGCCGGTTACCGGCCAGCATGAGTTTTTGCAAGGCATGGCACTGGCCTAGCTCGGCGGGTAAATGGCTGATTTGATTGTCTGTAAGAATCAGCCAGCGTAGTTCTGATGGCAAAGCCGCTGCGCTGACTGTTTGAATTTGATTGGCTTTAAATCCCACCATGCTGAGCTTGCTGCAGCGCCCTAGCACTTCAGGCAAATGATCGAATTGATTGTCTGAGCAAAAAATCACTTTCAAAGATTTTAGTCGTGGTAAATCATCGGGCAGGCAGGATAACGCATTGCCGGATAAATTCAGAATCTCTAAGGAATCCGCTAGGGAAAAGATTTCTTCCGGGAAAGTGGTCAGCCCACAAGATAAATCCAGACGCTTAATGCCTTTGAGTTGCCCAGAGCGAAGTTGTGACAGTGTGTGCATGCAAGAATGGCAGGGCGAAAGAAAGAGGGGGATTATCCAGTAAAGAGCAGGGTAGTGCAGCTAAAAACATACAGGTATTGATGCGCTAAACGTGGTATTAAATGGCCCGCCAAACGCTGGCTAACCAAGGCTGTTGTTCTCGTGGCAGGCCAGCAGGGCGGTAGTAGTGTTCTAGCTCGATAAATCCTGCGGCGATTAAATAGCTTTGCCACGTTTCCAGATTGTAATACGCACCATAGCGGCCTTGATTCCAGCCTTCTACATTATCGCCGCGTGGGTTGGAGCTAAACAGCACGCCGCCCAGCCTGAGTGCGGCATGGAGCTGGCTTAATACCCGTGCTAACTCCTGGCTGGGGATGTGGAATAAAACGGCGTTGGCAAAGATGCCGTCAAAGCGAGCAACTGGTAAGTTAAGTGCCAGAAAATCCTGCTGCCAAACGTCTACGCCACACTCTGCTTTGGCCATTTCCACAAAACGGGCAGTGCCATCGAGGCCTACGGGGTGATGGCCGAGTGCTACAAACTGTTTTAAATCCCTGCCGGGGCCGCAGCCAAAATCCAGAATATCGAAAGGAGCGGCGGTGTGGATATGACGGAGCAGTGCCGCAATATTCTGGCTGACATCATGATCCGCCGTGCCTGCTTTGAAGCTTTCTGCATTGGCCTGATAGTGTGCCAGTGTTTGCTGGCTAATCAGGGTGAGCGGATTGTGTGTTTCTGAGCTCATTGTGTTCTCTATAAATGTAGCTTCTTGGTGCTAGCCGCAGTTGCCGGAAGATCGATATTTCTTTAATCTGGCTGATGATAGGCTGGGTTAATAGTTATTCTGCTGTAATTAATCCATGCAGCTGCCTTGCGCCTCTTTGTCTTATTACATACTCGCCTTTTATGTTTTCTCTGCATCTACAGATTTTAGGTCTGAGTTCATCAGAACCGTTACGATTAAATAGGAAGCAAATGAAAATCCACTCCTTGCTCTTGGGCGTTTTGCTCAGCAGCCCCGCCTATGCGATTGATTATGCGGGTTTAGGCGCTGAAAGTGTCAGTAAAGAGACCATTGAAGCCTTTCGCCCCAAGCCATTGGAGCCAGGTTTATCGCGGCGCATTCAAAGCATGCTGGATATTTCCAGCCCCTCAGCGGGCCTACTTAGCCCCGATGGCACGCGGCTGTATTTTAACTGGCGGGTAACGGGGGTGAGCCAGGTCTGGCGTCTGGATGGCCCGCAGCGCTTTCCGGTGCAAATGACGGGTGGAGAGGATGCGACGCAAATTGCGGGGATTAGCCCCGACGGGCAAACCTTAGTGATTCAGCGTGATCGCAAGGGCGAAGAAAATCCTGGCCTTTATTTGCAGCCTGCAGCGGGCGGTGCCTTAAAAGCAATTCAGCATATAGCCGGTGTGCAAACTCGTTTCGCTTTTGTTTCTGACGATAATCAGTACGTGTATTACAGCGCCAATGATAAGCAAAAAGACAGCTACACCCTGTATCGATTTCATATCAGCAGTGGCACAAAACAAGTGGTGTTCGATCAGCCGGGCTTGTGGAATATTGCAGATCAGCGGCATGGGCGCATCTTACTGGAAAAAACCATTACTAATTTGGCTGCGGAATATTACGAGCTCAATAATGGCGAGCTAAAGCCGCTGTTTGGTCAGAATGAAAAAGAAGAATATCAGGCTGCTTATGGCGCAGGTGCTGACGAGCTGATTGTGCAAACATCTAAATTCGGTAACTTCCGCCGCCTTTATCAATGGAAAGCAGGCCAGTTTAAGCCGATTTCTCCAGAGATAAACTGGGGTGTGAGCAGTTTTCAGCTGGATCAATCCCGCAGGCATATTAGCTATAGCGTGAACGAAGCGGGCTATACCCGCAGCTTTGCGCTGGATGCCAGCAATTTGCAGCCGATTAAGCTGCCCTCATTTAAAGACGCTGATCATGTCATTATCAGCGGGCACAGCCCAGATGGGCGCTTTAGCCTGATTAGCGCAGAAACGGCCAAGTCGCCACGCTTAAGTTATCGCTATGAGTGGGCGACTGGCAAGCTGGTGCAGTGGCAGCAGGCCATGAGCCCGGAAGTCGATACACAGCGCTTTGCCAGAGCCAGCTTAGAGACTTATCCCGCCAGAGATGGCACGCCGATTCCGATGTTTGTGCGATGGCCTGCCCAGTGCGCAACGATCACTTGCCCGGTAGTGGTGCATTTTCATGGTGGCCCGGAAGCGCAAATCAAGGCAGGCTTTTCCCCTGTGGCGCAGCTCTATGTAGACGCAGGGTTTATCTTTGCCGAGCCAAATGTGCGTGGCTCGGATGGCTATGGCAAAGCGTGGCTGGCGATGGACGATGGCCCAAAACGCCTGCAGGTGGTGAGCGATATCGAAGACGCCTCGCGCCATATCCGCGCCAAGTGGGGCAAGGGAGGCCAAGTGCCGAAGGTGGGGATTATTGGCGGCAGCTACGGTGGTTATTCCACCCTGGCGGGGATGACAATGTTTGCGGGCAGCTACGATGCAGGCGTTTCTACTGTGGGCATCTCTAATTTTATGAGCTTCTTACAAAACACCGCGCCTTATCGCCGTGCGCTGCGCATCGCTGAATATGGCGATCCGGTGAAAGATCGTGATGCCTTAATTCAGCTCTCGCCGATTAACCATATCGATAAGCTGATTGCCCCGTTGATGTTGATTCAAGGCGTGTCCGATCCGCGTGTGCCTGTGGGCGAAGCGGTGCAAATGTATGAGGCAGCCCAAAAACGCAATGTACCAGCCGAGCTGATGCTGTTTGCCGACGAAGGCCACGGCGCTGCCAAGCGCGAAAATCGCGTTTATTCGATTGGTCATTCGATTCGGTTTTTGGAGGCGTATTTGAAGTAGGGGGAAGAATGAATAAACGGGCTAGATGGCCCGTTTATCTATAAAGCATGTCAATCGTAGGGCGGGTGAAACCCGCATATTTTTCAGCATTGCTCGCGGGTTTCACCCGCCCTACGAAGGCTTAATGCTTGAGATTGTGTAGTCAAAGAACATGAAGTGACACAAATTTAAATAAGGCTTTTCTCTGTGGAACTCCGTGTTCTCTGTGCCCTCTGTGGTTCAAGACGTGGGTTTTTTTCGCATACCCAAGCCCTTCCCTTAATTCAAACCATTATGCCTCAGCAAAGCCGCTACTTCTGGTTTGCGGCCACGGAAAGCCGTGAAGGAGTCAATCGCTGGGCGGCTGCCGCCCATGGCGAGCACTTCTTTTCTGAAGCGTGCGCCAGTGGCGGGGTCCAGGATGGATTTGCCAGTGGCAGCGGCTTCTTCAAAAGCAGAATAGGCGTCGGCAGACAGCACTTCCGCCCATTTATAGCTGTAATAACCCGCCGCATAGCCACCGGCAAAAATATGGCTGAAGGTGTTAAACCAGCGGTTATAGCTTGGGGCGACCGGCATTTCGAATTCGGCCACCAGTGCGGCATTTTGCATGGCGGCGTCAATGGCATCGGTGCTGGCGTGCAGCTCCATATCAAATAGCGAGAGCAAAACTTGGCGAACCATGCCGCTGCCGCTCATAAAGTTTTTTGCCGCCAGCATTTTGTCGAATAGCTCGCGTGGCAGTGCTGCGCCGCTATCTACATGGTGAGTTAGATCAGGTAAGACTTGCCATTCCCAGCAGAAGTTTTCCATAAACTGGCTAGGCAATTCGACTGCATCCCATTCCACGCCGTTGATGCCGGATACGCCGGATTCATCGACCTCGGTTAAGAGGTGGTGCAGGGCATGGCCAAATTCGTGGAAGAGGGTGATTACATCGTCGTGTGTCAGCAGGGCTGGTTTGCCATCTACGCCGGCAGAGAAATTACATACCACGAGGGCAACAGGGTTTTGTAATTCCTCACCTTTGCGATCGCGGCTGAGGACATCGTTCATCCATGCGCCGCCTTGCTTGCCGGTACGTGCGTACAGATCCAGATACAAGCCACCCACCGCGCTGCCATCCAGGTTTTGCAGGGCGTAGTAGTTTACATCTGGGTGCCATACAGGGGCGCTGGCTTTCACAAAGCGCAGGCTGTACAAGGATTCAATTACTTTAAACAGGCCAGATAAAACCGTGGGCTCGGTAAAGTAAGCTTTTACTTCTTGGGCAGAGAAGGCGTATTTGGCTTCAGAGAGTTTTTCGGCCGCGTAGCCATAATCCCAGACGGCCAGCTCGTCTAAGCCGAGCTGTTCTTTAGCGAATGTTTTAAGTTCTGCACGATCTTTGGCAGCAAAAGGCTTAGCGCCGTGGCCCAGATTGCGCAGGAATTCTGCAACCTCAGCAGGCGTGTCAGCCATTTTGGTGGCCAGTGATTCTTCGCCATAGTTATTAAAGCCCAGTAATTGTGCGGCTTCGGTACGTAAGGCGTGGATGCGTTTAATCAGCGGGCCGTTGTCGCGCTCTTCCGGGCCAAATTCTGAGGCACGGGTGGCATTGGCGTGATAAACCGTTTCGCGCAGTTTGCGGTTGCTGCAGAACTGCATCACCGGGCCCTGGCTGGGCTGCTTTAGCGTGACTTTGTAGCCGGTTTTTCCATCGGCGGTCGCAGCGGATTTGGCAGCAGATAACCAGTCTTGCGGCAGGCCATCTAATTCTGCGATGTCTTCAATATAAAGGCCCCACTCATCGGTGGCATCCATCACGTTCTGGCCAAACTTAACCGTCAGCTCGGACAGCTCTTCGGCGATTTCGGCAAAGCGCTGTTTTTGCGCTTCGGGTAGCTCTGCACCGCTCAGGCGGAAATCCCTGAGTGTGTCTTCAATAATGGTTTTTCTGGCCGCGTTGTAGCTGGCAAATTCGGCGCTGGCAGCAATCAGCTTGTATTGCGCATAGAGCAGCTCATTCTGGCCCAGCTCGGTATAAAAGTTGGAGATGCGCGCGATATTGGCGTTGTAAACCTCACGCAGCTCAGGCGTGGTAACCACGCTTTCTAAATGCGCAACTACGCCCCAGGCTAGGCTGAGTTTTTCCAGCGCAGCATCCAGCGGCTCTACAAAGCTGGCCCATGTTGGGTTCTGGACTTGCTCGGCAGCGGCAACAGCGGCAGCGGAGCTGGCTAAGAGTGTGTCCAGCGCCGGGCTGACGTGTTCAGGTTTAACGCTTGGATAGTCGGGTAATTTACCGCTTAGATCGAGAAGTGGATTGCTCATGTGATGGCTCTGTGGTGGTGTGTTAGGAACGGCTTTAGCCGCGAATCATGTTGTTCGGGAAAAAGGCTAAAGCCATTCTCCTAATTCTTGTTCTTTGTGCGTAAGCTAAGCGTAGTGCAGGGTCTTTTTGTTTTGAAAGGAGTAGCAAATTATGTCCCCAAGGCAATTGTGCAGCAGCCTGCTGCACAATTGCCGGATCAGGCCAGGCATCAGCAAAAGCGCGCATATATTTAAGATTGCGCGATGAAAAGCCTTTCATCTCCGGAAACGCGGTACGCAAATCATGCGCTAGCCGTTCTATCACCTTCGCACCCCAGCCCTCATTGGCCTGGCGTTCTAAAATATCCTTGCCAATCTGCCAGTACAGCAGCACCAATTCGCGATTAATCGCCAGCGCCGCGCGTTGTTGGGCGCTGTGGATACGCGTTTTAAGCTCAATCAGCCATGCGGCATAGCCAGATGGCGGAGGGCTTAAAGAAGGCGGTGTTTCCTGACTCATGGATACTTTCCGAAAGGCTTACGCAGCAAGTTGAGTAGATGCGAGCGGTACGCCCTTATTTCAAGCCATGAATGGATGGTTTGTCCCATATTTGCTAGTACAGCTCAGTGGAAGTTATACCCCACATCAAAACCCAAATCTTGAACCACGGAGGAAAGGGAGAACACGGAAAGCCACGGAGAAAAACAGAAAAAATGAGATTTTCTCCGTGTAACTCTGTGTCCTCTGTGGGATTGAGGGTTCAAGACTTGGGTTTTTGTACACAGTAGCGCTTGGTTTTTAAACCACAATCAGATGATTGTCCCATTTGATGCCGGGGTGGCTGGATACTGGCGTAAGCGTGCCGTTCTGTGGATCAAGCAGGGTAATCACGCCCAGCTCGGTGCTGATATAGGCTTTATCTCCCCATGGGGCGATGCCTGCGGGGCGCAGCAGTCCACATTGTTTTTGGGCTTTGCCGTGACTATCCCAAATAGCCAGCGCGTTGCCCTCAAGGCAGCTGAGGATAAATTGCGTGCCAACGGCGGCTATGCTGGCGGCGTAGCCTCCCAGACCGGGCACGGTCTCAGCGAGGCTTAGCTTGCCGTCTCGCAAGATGGCCAAGAGTGGCGCATCGTCTACGCTGTCCCCCCTTGGCGATTCGGCCTGAATGGCGATGCCGAGTGTGCCATCACTGCTGAGGGCCAGATGGCGCAGGCTAAGGTCCGTGTCAGGCAGAATATACTCATTTTTCTTTTGCCCCGATGGCCAGTCGAGCAGCACTACGCTGGGCTGCATGCTGGCCAGATTCAGCTTTTCACGCCCACTCTTAGGCAGGGTAAGGATGCCGCCGTTGGCAACCGCTAGTGTTTGCTTATCGATAAACAGCAGCTCGTGCGGGCCAATGCCGTGGCTGGGCAGCTCCCCAAGTCTTTGCAGGGTTTGCGGGTGGTAAAGGCCGATGATGCCCTGGCCGGTCTGGATATTGTTTTCGCTAGTGAGTAAGGTGCGGCCATCGGAGCTAAGCACGGCGTGGCCAAAGAAGTGGCGGTTTTCTGCGGCGGCAACTTGCCGGATGATCTCTCCCGTTTGCCAGTTAATGCGCATCATCCAGTAGCCGGGGCGGCGTGCAAGGAGGATGGCTTCATTGCCTGTAATGGGGATGATGCCGTGGCCGCGCGTGGGGGTGACTATCGTTTTTCCTCCGACTGCGCCAAAGTTTTTACTCAGCTGGGCGGCAAGTAAAACGGGCGCTGCTTCACCAGCCGCCCATGCGGGCAGCGGCAGAGCTAAGAGCGCCAGACTTTGCAGCAGGCGGCGGCGGGGCAGGTTAATCGCCATCAGATTCAGATAGCCCAAGCGTGAGATCAAGTGCTTCGGCCGCCCCGGCTTCGATGCTATGTTTGAGCGCCTGAATGCTGGCCAGATATTTGCTACGGGCGCTTGCGGCCGCTGGGCTGTTAAACGCGGCGGGGATGGCCGCTTGGGCTGCTTTGGCATTGGCAAAGGCTTTTTTTACCTGCAAGGCAATTTCCGGCTTGCCTGCTTGGGTGAGCAAAGGGGTGATGCCTGATTTGGGGCTAAACAGGGTTTGCTCAATGGCATTGAGTACGGCGATGGAGCTGTCTTTGCCAATGCCGCTACGCCATTCGGCAAAAGCCTCCGCTTTGGCTTCTTTAGGTAAGCGTTTGGTTTGGCTGTCCAGCGCACCCAGCATCAGATTAAAAGTTTCTGGCAGCAGGTTTTCTCTAAAAAATGGATTTTCTGCACCCAGCTGGGCGTGATAGTTTTGCCAGCCGGTATTGAGTAGAGCGATGTCGCTGACAATGCGCTCACTGATGGCAACAAGATACTGGCAGCGCTCAGGGTTTTTAAGCTTGGCGAGCTGTGCCTTGGGATCGTTATTGCCCCAGAGTAAGTATTCGGCTGCGGGTAGGCCCCGCGCAGCGACATTTCGCTCGTCTAAACCCTTGGGAATCATCGCTTCGATATCATCCGGGCGGGTAGGCCAGAAGTCGATTTTGCGGCCCGTGCGCTCTAGCAAAATCGGGCCAGCAGGGGCCGCATCCATAGCGTGCCAGGCGATAGCGGTTTTTTTCCAAGCGGCACGGGTGTGGCTTAGTGCTTTTTCATTAGGGGCTGCGCAAAATGTTTTGCTGCTATCCGCAAATCGCTCACTCGCGCTAAGCAGTGTGTGATGCCGAGGCAAATAGGCGTCCGCTATCCAGCGCGTGCTGAATTCGGCAGTGGGCTGCAAAGGTTCGGCATGGCTGATGGTGGAAAAGGCCAGCAGGGCGGTGGAAATGATCCATTTAATATTCATTGGTTTTTCCTTGTAGAGCGTAGCTAGTGTGTGGCTTGGCTTATGTGGTGCTTGGCTTTTTTTTATGAATTTTGACGTTTATTCATAAGACTACAACACGATTGCAAGTCTTTGGATTTCGTAGGGCGGGTGAAACTCGCTGTTTTTTTAGTAGTTCATGCCAAAGTTTGGTGGGCTTTACCCCATGTGCGCCAAGCAAAGTAAAAAGACCTTTTTAGTGCCTTCGGCACGTTGATTTAGGTGCGGGCTCCCCGCGGGCATAAGTATCTATGCAAGTTGAAATGAGCAAGTATCCGTAGGGTGGGTTAGGCTAGGAATTATATTTAATAGGGCGCTGTCATATCTTGGCCGTAACCCACCGCAGCGCAGTGTCATGGTGGGTTACGGCCGAAATAAATCAGTGCCCTAATGAGCATTAAGCGCGGCCTAACCCACCCTACGATGATCAGATCTTTTGGTTAGCGCTCTTAGAGTTAAAACCCATCAGCTTTGGCATAAAACAAGAAACCCAGCGGGTTGTATCCGCTTCACGATATGTCGATGCCTTAAATCACAAAGACTGCAAAAATTTCAAGAGGTTGTCCCGGTCGGCCTTGGATAATTTCAGTACGGCTTGCTTGGCGTTTTCTGCTTCTCCTCCGTGCCAGAGTACGGCTTCCATTAAATTACGTGCGCGGCCATCGTGCAGGTAGTTGCTGTGGTTGTTCACGGCAGGCACTAAGCCTAAACCCCAGAGTGGCGGGGGTTTCCATTGATTGCCATTGGCAAGGCCATCCGGGCGGCCATCCGCTAGGCCTTTGCCCATGTCGTGCAGTAGCAGGTCGGTATAAGGCCAGATTTTTTGTCCTGAAAGCACGGGCACGGCTTTAAAGTGGGCTGTGGTATAGCTGGGTGTATGGCAGCTTACGCAGTTGCTTTCTTTAAATACCTGTTTGCCGCGCAAGACTGCGGCATCTTGTGGATCTCTGCGGGAAGGCACGGCGAGGGTGCGACTGTATAAAATTACTTTATCCAGCGTTTTGCTGTCAATTTCTGGCTTGCCGCCATGGGGGGCTTGTATGCAATCTTTTTGGGTGGGCATGCATTCTTCTTTAGGAAAATGCTTGGAGGTAATGCCGATATCACCATTAAATGCGCCTGCAGATTGGTGGGCAATGGTGGCGACATTGGCTTTCCAGCCAAAACGACCCAACATGGTTTTGCCTGCATAGGCGTCCGTCACATAATTGGGCGCGCCTTTAATACCTAAGCCTTCTGCTTTTTGCTTAGCAGCATTGGCCAGAATGTCTTTTTCACTGATGGCTTCCAGTAAGCCAAGGCCAATCATTTGCGGGGCGACCCGTGGTGAAATCATCAGCTGCGGGTGGGCTGGGCCATACGCCAGATCGCTTAGGGTGTAAGTGGGTGCGCGCAGGCTGTATTTTTCGCCGTCCGCAAAGTGGCCAGGTATTTCCCGGTAGCTGATTTGCACCTTACCTTCGGGCTTCACATTGTCGATGGCGTCGTTATTAAACTGGCCGCCGTAATTGGGGTCGGGCTTGTCGCCGGGGATAGACAGGCGCAGCAGTAGCGATAAGGGCTGATCTTCCTGAATGCCATTATTAAAGTCGGGTGGTGTGCCACGGCCATCCTGGCTATGGCATGCCCCACAGGATCTGGCAATAAAATGCGGCCCCAATCCATCTCTGGCGGTGGTGGAGGCGGGGGCGGCGACCCATGCTTTTTTAAAAAACGAATTGCCAATCACAAAAGTGGTTTTGTCTTTTTCGCTCAGCGCATCGGCGCTCAGTGAAAAGGCATTGCGGCCGTGATCATCTGCGGTGGCTGCATTGCCTCCCGGCCTGTCTTCGCCTGTTTCAAAGGCGGCGAGTAGGCTGGTGGCGCTATAAGCGATGGCGGCTGTAGTGAGTAAGGTAGCCGCGAGCGCGGCCAGTTTGATGGTCTGTTTTTGCATGGAATCACTTTTTAAACGGCAACGGCCCTAAGGCGATAAATCACCTTAGGGCCAAAAATTAGTACCAACTTAGGTCTGCGAACAAAACCCAAATCTTGAACCACAGAGAACAAGAGGGCACGGAGTTTCACGGAGAAAACCAAGATCCGTTTCGTGCTTATCTACTTTTGATTCTCTGAGGAGTTACAGCTGTTAAGGTGCTTTGGTGCTTAAGCGTTTAATACCCAAGCTTTCCGCTGCAATCACGAGGTTTTTACCCTGTTTCTTTAAAGCATCAATCACGGCTTGTACTCGTTTACGGCCAGGGGCATCTTTTTTGCCAATGATTTCTTGATCAAACGGGGCTTGAATTTCTTTGGATAATTTCAAAGTGTTAGCGATATCTGTACTGATTGTTTCTGCAATGGCCGGGTTTTTCTGGGCAACGAGGGCTTTCAGGCTGGCGCCTTCCAGTGTTTTGCCATCACGGCCGGTATAGCGGCCTTCCCATACATTTTGCATGCCGATTACATCGCCAATAATGTCGCGATGGGTGTTGTCAGCAAAGCAAGAGTGCTCATCTTCCTGATTTTGCGTATCCATTGCCACTTCCATACGCTCGCCTGCTAGCTCGCCACGGGTGAGTACGCCTAAGCCGGTCAGTGCTTTTTTCAGGCTGGCTTTGTCGCCTGCAACAAATTGCTTGCGGAAGTTATTGCCGCTGGCTTGCCATTGCTGGGTGACCGATTCCAGATCTTCAATCAATAGCTCGGTGACGATTTTCATGTACTGGCGGCGGCGATCGGCATTGGGTGCTTTACCGTCGACGAAATCTGTAAATTGCCTGTCCCCCGGGCCATTGGCATTTTGATCCTGGCCCCAGAGCAAGAACTCGATGGCGTGCCAGCCGGTAGAGATGTTTTCTTCACCACCACGCTCATTCAGTGATTTTAATTTTTCTTTGGTGATGGCGATTTTCGGGTTGTTTACAAAGCCTGATTTTGTTTTGCCTTTTACAAAATCGATATAGCCTTCATCAATCGGCCATGCATTAATCCGTGGCTCTGGGCCCTGTGCGTCGTCGATCGGGCCAGAGTAAAAGCGATAAACTTCAGTGGGCAAATAAAACTCACGCGCGGCCAGCCAAGCTTTACGGGCGTCTTCTAAGCCTGCTTGTGAGGGCGCAGCTAAAAAGGCATCAATGCTTTTTTGCATATCACGGGCGCTGGCTACGCTATCGCTATAGCTGGCATGCACAATGCTGGAATATTGCTCCAGCACGGCGCGGGTGGTGATGTCTGCTGCTTGAGAAGGCAGGGCTGTTGCAAAGAAGCCTGCGGCAATTGCGCCGCAAAGAATTTGATTCAATCGTTTCATTTGTGGTCTCAAGCAGATGACATAAAGACGGAATGATAATGATTCTTATGATGTATGCAATAGATTATTGTAAATATTTTGTAGGTGATCGCTTACAATAAGCTTTTTTTAGGGGATAAAAATCATGGCAATAGGCCTATTCGATGGCATCAAGCCCGAAGTAAAAGCGGGTGCATGGGTACATGATTCGGCACAAGTAATCGGTGACGTGGTGCTGGGTGAAAATGCCTCGGTGTGGCCGGGCGCGGTGATTCGTGGCGATGTCAATGCAATCAGCATCGGCAAAGACAGTAATGTGCAAGATTGTGCCGTGTTACATGTGACGCACAAACGCGCCGATGATCCGGAAGGCGCGCCATTGGTGATTGGCGAGCGGGTCACTATTGGCCACGGCGTGATGTTGCACGGCTGTACTATCGGGGATGAATGCCTGATTGGTATGGGGACGATTGTGCTGGATAGAGTAGTGATTGAAGATCGAGTGATGATTGGCGCGGGCTCCCTTGTGCCGCCTAATCGCCGTCTTGAATCCGGCTGGTTGTATATGGGCCGCCCCGCAGAGAAAAAACGCCTATTGAATGAGGCCGAGCTGGCTAATTTTAATTACTCAGCCGCGCATTATGTGCGGCTGATGGCGAAGTATCGGGATGCGGGGTAGAGCGTGCGCTTGGTTTGATGGGGACGATGAGCTTCCTCGTGGATTACTTATAAGCGGAAGCGTGTGACCGAGGTGGTGAGTTGTTTGGCCATCTCATCCAATCCCAAAATAGACGAGCTCATACTGCGTACGGCTACCGCATTTTCTTCTGTCATGTGGGCGATTCTTTCTACGCTGAGCGCCAGCTCGCGTGCGGCTGTGCGCTGTTCCTGCATTTGATCGGTGATATTAGTGACCGACCCCATCACATCGTGGCTGCTATTGTTTATTTTTAAGATGCTTTCTCGTGCCTGATTTGTAAGCGTAAGGCCGTCTTCTACTCGGCGGTGGCCATTTTGCATACTGCCGATGGCGTCGTGCGCCCCCTGTTGAATAGCACTTACCATGCTGGTGATTTGCGCTGCAGATGAAGTGGTTCGTTCGGCTAATTTTCTAACTTCATCGGCAACCACAGCAAAGCCACGGCCTTGCTCGCCTGCTCTGGCCGCTTCAATCGCAGCATTGAGCGCCAATAAATTAGTTTGGTCTGCTACCTCACGAATGACCACAACGATGCTGCCGATTTCTTCAATTTGTTTACCCAAGCCTTCAATTTTCTCAGATGCACTGCCAACATCGGTGGCGATTTTCTCCATTTCTTTGGCTGCGGCCTGCACGTCACTGCTGCCAGATTCGGCCAAAGAGCCTGCTTCACGTGCCTGGCTACCTACATCTTCTGTATTGGATGCCACCTGATCCATGCTCGTGCTCATTTCTTCTACCGCTGCTGCCATCGAGCTGGCTGAGGATGTTTGCTGATCGGTGCTGGCAGAGACTTGTTGCGATGCAGCGGCCAGCTCTCTGGCTGCTGATGAAACAGATTGCGCATTATCAGTCATCATTTGAATAATACCGCAGAGGCTGCTTTGCATATCTTTAATGTCGCTTTGTAAATGACCAATTTCGTCTTTATAGATTTTTATATTTTGCCAATTATAAGAAAGATTGCCCGCAGCTATTTGTTTGGCTACTTCGGCCACTTGTAATAAAGGTGCGGTGATTAAATTGGCTATATATAAAGCGATAATAATACCTAATGCCAGTGCAGCTAAGCTGGCCGTAATGACCACCGTTCTGGCAGATGCATAGCTTTCATAGGCTGTGTTTTTACCTTTTTCCATTAATTCTTCTTGAAAAGCGGCTAATTCGCGCAATGCCTTTACATAGGCATTATTGTTGGGGGCAATTTGGGTTTTAATAAAGGGCCAGGCTGCTGCATGATCGTCAGATATTTTTAGAAACTCATCGAATTTTTTATCGAGTAAATTTACAGACTGGCTTACTGTTTGAAATAACTCTTTGCCCTTAGGTGTACTGAGTCTTTTTTCTAGGTCGAGTAATTTATTTTTGGTTTTATTTCTATTTTCATTTAGGATGCCGATTGCTTTAACATCATCTTCTTTATCGTCAGACAGGGCTATATTGCGAACTTGCCTGCCGCTATCCAGTGTGAGCGCCATTAATTCATTCGAGATAGCAATTTTCGGATAACGATCTTCCATTAAATCTCGAATTGCATCGTCAATTTGTCCCATGCTTTTTAAGCTAAGCAAGGCCATAAAGGCCAGCAGAATTAAAACCACAGCAAAGCCAAGAAAAAGCTTGTTTTTTACCCTCATATTATGCATGACGAAATCCTTTCGCAGAAGCAATGGCTGTGGTCAAAAGCGGGCAACATCTGCTTCATTCATATTAAGGGCGAATGACAGTTGTGTCATAGCTTGCCTAAAGTACTTATAGGGAGTTGTAAGTTGTAAATATCAGAAAACAAGCGGTGTTTATCAGTTTGTCCTGTTAAACGGCATGAATTCCCAGTGGCTGATTTTTGTGAGCTAAAAGAGTGAAAAGGAACAAAGTTTTAAAGAAAGAATCAAATGGATAAATAACGCGCTGGCTTTATAATCTAGTCTCGTTCTCAGACAGGTTTTAGTAATGTCCCAGCATGTAATTGCTCCGCCAACGCAAGGCACCAGCCCTAAGGCTTGGTATCAAGGCTTGAGCGCCAGCCCGAGTTTTATTCCTGACCCGGCTCAGGCCGAGGCAATCGAGCGTCTGGATGCGCTTTACCATCAGCTATTACTTTTCAAAACCAAACGTAGCCGCTTGTTTGGCAAATCACTGTTGCCGCAGCCCGATTTACCGCGTGGCCTGTATTTCTGGGGAGGAGTGGGGCGGGGTAAAAGCTTTTTGATGGATGCATTTTATGCGGCTTTGCCTTATAAGCGTAAGAAACGGCTGCATTTTCATCAGTTTATGCAAGAAGTTCACCATGAGTTGCGTCAGCTAAAAAGTGAAACTGATCCGCTGGCGGCGGTGGCCACTAAGATTGCCAAATCGGTACGCGTGCTGTGTTTTGATGAATTTCATGTTTCCGATATTGCGGATGCCATGATTTTGGGCCGCCTGATGGAGCATTTATTTAAGCGTGGCGTGGTACTGGTGACGACGTCTAATTACCCACCGGATGGCCTGTATCCACATGGCTTGCAGCGCAATAATTTTTTACCGACTATTGCTTTGCTTAATAGCACGCTGGATGTGTTTAATCTGGATGGTGGCAATGATTACCGTATGCGTACGCTCACCCAGGCCAGAACCTATCTCACGCCCAATACTGCAGAAAGTACGGCGGAGTTGGATAGCTTGTTTTCGGCGATGGCGACCAGTAAAGACGGATTACCTCAGCTAAAAATTGAAGGGCGCACCATTAAAGCTAAGCGGGTTGCGGCGGGCGTAGTGTGGTTTGATTTTTTTGCGATTTGCGGCGATACCCGCGGACAAGCTGATTACTTGCAAATTGCGCACACCTATCACACGGTGATCGTGTCTGATATCCCTAAACTGGCGAGTAATCAGGCGTCCGAAGCGCGGCGTTTTACCTGGCTAGTGGATGTGTTTTACGACCATCGCGTAAAACTGATTATTTCGGCGGAAGTAGCAGTGGATGATCTTTACCAAGACGGTGTGCAAGCCAGCGAGTTTTTTCGCACCGCCAGCCGCTTAACTGAAATGCAGGCCGAGGAATATCTCGCCCTGCCGCACCAATCGATTGCGGCGCAGTTAACGGGGATTAGTGAGACTTAGTTTGGCATATAGCATTGGGCGAGTTGATAATTCGTAGGGTGTACAACGACGAAGTCGGAGCGCAAGAAAAACGACTTGCACACCCTACGAAACTGGATACTTCTTCTTAAGCGATCCCCCCCCCGCTTGTTTTTTGCTCCGGCGTGTTTCAAAGGGATATTTAAGTCCCGCGCTACTCGCTGTGATATGAACTGCTGGGTTTTAAAACACTCAAAACCTAGAAAGCAACTTAATTCAAACCTTGTTTTCTCCGTGAAACTCCGTGTTCTACTGGGGCCGAAGGGGTTAAAGATTGGGGTTTGCGCACACATTCGCAATCCAACGCTCCCTACTCAAACGCCCCCAAGCGCTTTTGTTCCTGCGCCGAAAAATACTGATCACGCAGTTTTTGTATGGCGGTATTTTGCTCAGCGGGGGCTACGGTGCTGAGTGCATGGCTTCTTGCCGCTAAATAAGTATCGATTTTGCTTTGCCACTGGCCTTCTTCCTTATCCAAGGCGGCAAGTCGGTTTGCAGCTTCCTCCCCTACACTCTGGCTGCGTATTTGCCGCAGTTGCTCGGTGCTGGCTCCAGCTTGCTTGGCCGATTCAATCCGTGAGGCCAGCGAGAGGTGTTGCACCAGCATGGCTCTTGCTTGCTGTGCGGCAGGGCTGAGCTGGGCGTCGAGTGCAGCTTGCTTCTGGGCTTTTTGCGCAGCACTTAATCGCTCATCCTGATTAATGGCTAAGCGATCTAACAGCACATTATGTTGCAGATCCTCTTCTGCAAATAAAGCGCTAATTTCTTGACGATTAAAAAAACGGCTGCGCGTATTTTGAATGGCGGCAAGGCGTAAACGCATGGTTTCCAGGCTTTGCCCGGCGAGTGCAGGGTTGTTAGTCAGTGCAGCCAAGGCCTGCTTAAACTGAATGTACTGGGCTAGGATGCGCTTTGCTTCTTTAGCGGCTTCAGGTTTTAGCTCCCGATCTAAATCTTGTGCAATCTGGGCCATGATCTCTGCTAGTGGGCGCTCTCCCACTGTCGCCAGATAATAATCAAAGCGCAGCAATAAGGCCTGATTAAGCTGCAAATCACCTTTGCCCTGAGCGATTTCCCCATCAGCCTCGGTGCCGGACAGGGAGGGGGCAAAAGCAATGGCAGGCTTTGTGGCAGCCACCTGAGCGATGGTCTGCTCAGGCTTGAGTGACCAGGCCGCAGCAGCCACCAATAAAACGGTGGCCACCATGCCAGCAAATAGCCAGCGCAGCATTAGAGGCCTGCGTTTTTCAGGCGGTTAGCGTGCTGGCGAAAGACGCTAACTGGGTTGGTTTCAAACAGGCTAACAATACCAATAAACTGATTGACCTCATCCAGATGATTCATGCGGTAATCGTCGCGCAGCACTTGGCCTAAATGGCTGGAGCAAGATGAAACCAAGCCATCGTTTTTTTCTTTAAAAGCGAGTGACGTGAGCCCCATGGCGGCATCGCTGACATCAAAGACATTGGTCACCGGGCTGGCTCCGCTCCAAGAGTAATAACGAACGCCATTTACTTGATAGGCACCTTCATTGCAAGCGCCAAGCGGTAGGCCTTCCGGAAATTTGGCATTAAATTTCGCAGCACCTGCGGTTGTTAGTGAATCGAGTGCTGCATTGGCACTTTGCGGTAGCGAGCCGTCTTTAGAGACCAGCCCGATGAGTTTGGCCAAACCTTCAGCAATCAAAATGGCGGTTGCTTCGTTGATTGAGCCGGGCGGCGTGGCTTTACGCACCACATCCGCTACTTTAGAGCCTTTATTTACTCCTGCAATATTACTCACTGATGCGACTAAATCAGGCCGCACCGAAGCCACATAGCGCGTGGTAGGGCCGCCGTGGCTATGGCCGATCAGGTTGACTTTACTTGCGCCGGTGATGGCTAAGATTTGTTTTACTTGCGTTAAAAGCTGTTCGCCACGTAGCTCGCTAGAGTTGGTTGCTGAGACTTGGGCCACATATACTTTTGCCCCGTCGGCTTGCAGGGCTTGCGGCACTTTATAAAAATAATCGACACCTAACATCTGATCAAAGCCAAATAAACCATGCACCAAGACAATGGGGTGCCGTGTTTCGGTATAGCCCGCAGCCATAGCGGGTGTGGTTAGGGCGAGTAGCAAGCATGACAGAAAAAATTTCATCCCAAACTCCTGGGCCTTTGAAAAGGCTGAAAGAGCACCGCGTGCGGCGCGTTTAAAACAAGATCAAACACCTGTTTAATCTGCATGCTTACGTCATAGAACAAATGTTTGATTAATCCCATTTAAAACAGCAATTATTTTGTAATAAAAAGCTGACATTTTACTGACTATTGATTTTTAAGCCTTTGCCGCCATATCAGAAGGAGTACATCCAAGCTGCTTGCAGCTGGCTTTGCTCCTTTTTTACCTCTCACCTTAAGCAGGTAGCTATGCGCGCTGTCATTCAAGAAAATCAAACCCTATTGCTTGGGGATGCGGCTTTGCCAAAAGTTGCTGCTGGGCAATTATTAGTTCGTGTACAAGCAGCAGGGATTAATCGCGCCGATTTAGCGCAAGCCGCAGGCCGCTATCCACCACCGGCTGGGGATTCAAATATTCTGGGTTTAGAAGTAGCCGGAATCGTGGTTGAGCTGGGCGAGGGCGTGGTCGATTTTGCTGTGGGTGATGAGGTGCTGGGGCTGGTAGGTGGTGGCGCATATGCTGAGTTTTGCCTGCTGGAATCCGCGCTTGCGATTAAAAAACCTGCGAATTTGTCTTTTACTGACGCAGCTAGCCTGCCCGAAGTATGGATGACGGCATGGTTTAATCTGGTTGAAATTGGCAAGCTGGAAGTGGGCCAGCGCGTCTTGATCCATGCAGGGGCAAGTGGCGTGGGGGCTGCCAGTATTCAGCTGGCTAAATACTTGGGCGCGTGGGTGGCAACGACCGCAGGTGGCGTTAAGAAAGCCGCGTTTTGCCGCCAGCTAGGTGCTGATCTGGTGGTGGATTACCAGCAGCAAGACTTTGCCGCAATGGTTAAAGAAGCAGGCGGGGTAGATTTGATTCTGGATGGTGTAGGTGGGGATTACCTGGCAAAAAACCAGGCTTGCTTGAATATCGATGGGCAAATTGTACTGATTGGCTTATTAAGAGGAGTGAGCACAGAAATTAATTTGGGCCAGCTCTTAATGAAACGCCAGCGCCTGACAGGATCAACCCTTAGAGCCCAGCCATTAAAAGTAAAAGCAAAATTAGCCACGGCGCTCAGGGATAAAATTGCACCTGCCATTGTTGCCGGGCAATTAAAAATAACGGTTGATCGTATTTTTAATTGGCAAGAAGCGGCCATTGCCCATCAATATATTGCAGAGAATCAAAATATTGGCAAAGTGCTGCTGCAAGTTTCTTAAAAGCTGGGCATGTCCTCATTCCCGCGTGAAGTTGTCGGGAATCCAGTTGCGCTGCTGGATCCTCGATAACAACATTTGGGGATGACGATTTAATGAGAGTTAAGTCGTTCTGCATAAGTGATCAGGTATTTTTAATGCCAAATCCTGTGGTTTTTGTAGGGTATGCAAGTGTTTTTCTTGCGCATCGTCCTTGGTGCACAACGATGTCGTCGTTTCACACACTATGAAAACTCCATACTTTTAAAATGCAGGATGTTATACGAAAGCACTTATTTAATCCGGGCTTGGTATCATTGCTGTATCCGGATGGCTCCAGCCGGGTAGTTGGCAAATGGCCGCAAGCCAGCGTTTAATATTTGGATAATCAGCCACATTAATTCCTACTTGATCCAGCCAGAATAAATAAGCCGAGCAGCTAATATCCGCAATACTTGGCCCTGATTCTAAAAGAAACTCATGGGTCGCCAATTTATCATTCAGCATATTTAAATCAGCCTGCACTCGTAGCATTAAATAGTGCATCACTTCCGCCGGCTGGGGTTGCCAATGTAGGGCAAAGCGGTAATTAGGCAAGCTAAAGCCAATTCGGTTAGCCTCCCAAGATAGCCATTCCACAGCGCCTTGCCATTCTTCTCCACCCGTAAATTGCCCGCTTGTTTGCGCCAGATAAATCAAGATTGCATTCGATTGGCAAAACACCTGTCCCTGATCAAGCAGAACCGGTACTTCGCCAAAGGGGCTGATGGTTAAAAATGCTGAGGGTTTATTGCTTAAATCGACCCATTGGTAATCATGGGGTGTGTTTGTTAAAAGCAGAAAAGATCTGACTTTATAAGAATGACCGGAATCGGTGCTACCGAATAGTTGCATGAGGGGCTCTTGTTTAAGAATAGGTTTGAAATCTTGAGTGTTATTTGTCGTACTTACTCTACACGGCCCTCTATGGAATAAGTACCAGATGAACGCTGCCACTGTAAGAATCGCGCCTGTGCAGCATAAGGCGTGTGGCAAATAATCCATTTTACTAGCATAAAAAGCCTTAAATAGATAATTAATAAATATTGGATGCTAAATGTGGATTTGGTTTTTTAGATAAATAGCTAAAAACTCAGCTAGTAAATTAATTGATTAATTTATTTTAAGTTCAAGTTGTTGATTTGTATGAAGATAATGTCTTTTGGGTTTGAGTTGTTTTTTATGTAAAGCGTTAATGGCTTTCTTGCTAAGAGGGGGTGATCTGCTAGGGTTAATTGCTAATCATTTACGGTGGGCTACTTAACCATAAGTGAATCAATAGCAGAGCTAAAGTATCAATCCTACTCCTCTGAAAGGAATAAAAATGAGCAAACTTACTGCACTGATCGCGATTACTTTTGCCAGTTTTGGGGCCCATGCCCAGGAGGGCGCCAGCGTTGAAATGGGTAGTACAGAAGCGGTGATTAATCATTTTATTGCACAGAATAGTAACCCTCAGTCTGCGCTGGTTCGCTCCTTAGGCGGGGTAAATTTAGGGGCTAATATCAGGGATTATTTTTATAAAAATGGCGTATTGTCGGTGACGGGTACGGCGATTGATTCTAAAAATTCTGTGTTTGTATTAAAGGGCAGCAAGCAAAAATTATATGGCTATTTAGTTTTGCACGATAGTAAAAGAGCATTTGAATACACCACCAATAGCAAGGGGATTGTATCTGCAAAAGAAGTGCCGATTAGCAAAATTTATCCTGATCTGGATGAACGTTTTCCTATACAAACCCAGGCGTTTGCCAATATTGCTGTTTCGCATCCTAAATACAGTCCAATGGCGTTGCGCCAGGCTCCACATATTGGCCCTTATCAGAATGAAGATGTTACAAGGTTGGAAAGTAAACCAGGCAGCCCCTATGTGTTTTATTTAAATACAGCCGCTGTGATGAATGGATCAACGCCTTTAAATGGCGTAACAAAAGAACAAATGTATCGTACATGGCAATCTGTTGCTGACCAGTATTCAATGCTGAATATGAATGTCACGACCAATCTGGCCGTTTATAACGCGGCCAAAGCGAATAATTTGCTCCGCACGGGTGTTCTTAACTATGTAAATCAAGATGGCCGCTCCAATGCGCCGCTGCATTCTTTTGGTACTACGGCAGCGGGCACTTTGTATCGCAATTCATCGGCTGGCTTTGATTACGGCTATGGCATTGGTATGACGGCTGCGCATGAAGTGGGCCATCAAATGGGCATGTTGCACGATCATGGCGGTAGTGGGGGTGAGTATTTTGAAGGGATTCCTGCTTTTCAGTGGGGGCCGATTATGGGCAATTACTGGATGGGGGGCAGCTGGGCTAATCAACTATTTACCTGGAGCAAGGGCGAATACAATACCGCAAGTAATTTTGAAGATGATTTAAATATTATGAATGTGGAAGAATCGGTGCCTTATGCTGTGGATGATAATCAGAGTGGCAAGCCATTGCTGATTGAAGCGAATGGCGATATTAATCCGCAACGCAATTTTGGCCAGATTGAGCGTAATACAGATAGTGATAGTTTTATGTTTAGCTTAAATTCGGCCGGTACTCTAAATGCAAGCATTGATCCGATTGAATATCTGCGTATGTTGGATATAGAAGCATTGGTTTATGACAGCGCAAATAAAATTGTTGCCCGCAGCAATTTGTCGGTGAATCGTTCGGCAGAGTTTAATAATCAAACCTTGGCGGCGGGTAATTATCGTCTTGTGATTAAAGGAGGAGCAGAGGGCACGCCGCAGCATGGTTTTTCAAATTATTCGTCCTTAGGTTATTACGCAATTAAAGGCGCTTTGCTGGGTAAGGTGGTGGATACCGATCCGGTATTAAAGAGCGGCGTGCCACTGATAGGGCAGGTTGGTACAACAGGGGGCTGGAAGCATTATGTGATTGATGTGCCGGCAGGCATGACTAAGCTGCAGTTTAGTATTGCCGGGGGGAATGGCGATGCTGATCTATACGCACAGCTAGGCGCGCGTGCCACAAGCACAAGCAATCTTTGTAAATCGGATGGCAGCACCAGCAATGAAACATGCAGCCTTAATCAGCCAGCGGCCGGTAAATATTACTTAAGCATCTATGGCTATGCCGCGTATTCGGCTTTAAGCGTGAGTGCCAGTTTTAGTAAGTGATGTAATGGGCGATGTTACGTAGTAAAAACCAAACCTTGAAACACGGAGGCTAAAGAGAACGCGGAGTTTCACGGAAGAAAAGAGGAGGTAGAAACGACAAGAATCGCCCGAATAGTGCAGAAATCCCCCTCGTCCCCCTTTTTCAAAGGGGACGAGGGGGATTGGGCACTGTATATCTTTACAAAAAGGCGCCAAGTGAATGAGTTCTTCAAATCTATGCTGAGAAATCTTAACTGCCCCACCTTGGGCTTTGTTCATTTCAATTTATTAGTGGGCCAGTTACTTAGGCATGCGATTTAGAGACGAATAGCGAAAGTGGCCTATGACTTTGGTATGATGAGGACTCTATTTTAAATAGGACACTCATGTTTTCTTGGCGCTGGTTTTTCGTTGTTGTGATTGTATTGGGAGGTTGGTATCAATGCCAACAACGCGCACAGAAACCGATTCGTCAAGCTAATGGCGTTTTGGTGCAGCGTGATCCCGTGCAAAGCATGCTTGATCGCGGTGAGGTCTGGCAAAAAGATAATTACACGATCAAAGCCTTAGCGGATTTTGATATTGAAGCACGCGTATTGGCTAAAGAAATGTACTCCAGTGGTCGCGAAGCTGATTTGTCCCCAGTCGATTTGGCTTTGGGGTGGGGATCGATGTCCGATTCTGAAGTTCTGTCTGATTTAAGTATTTCTCAGGGCAATCGTTTTTACTTTTATCGTTGGGAAAATCAGCCACCTCGCCCGCCTGAGGAGATCGCAAGTCATAGCGCCAATATGCATATGATTCCGGCGGATGCTCAGATCGAAAAAATATTGAAAGGGGCCAGGCCAGGCCAAGTGATTCATTTGCGCGGCAAGCTGGTTGAAGTGAGTGCGCCCGATGGCTGGCGCTGGCAGTCTTCGCTGACTCGTGATGATACTGGCGCGGGTGCTTGTGAGTTGTTTCGAGTGGAAAGCGCTGAAATTCGCTGAAGTGTATTCGTATTGGTTGGGCATTTGTTCTTAGTTGTAAGCCCAGTGTTACTTTTTAAACTGGTCAGCCAATCTTGCAGTGATACAATCAACCTCATGAAAAAAGCGTGGCTTTTCTTTTTGTTGCTGTCAGTCTTGGCCTTGAATACGGCCATGGCAGGCTGGGTTGCGCCCGCGCCCAGCAAGGCTTGCCACACGATGCAAATGCCTGCTGCCGACAAATGCCATACTGATAAAACGCTGTTAATGGCCGATTGCCTGCAATCTTGCCTGAGCCATTACCTCGGTTTTCCTGTTGTTTTAAGTTTTTCTAAGCCCCTTGCCATACAGTCTGTGTTTAATCGCGTGGCGCTGCAGCTATTGCCCGATCCCTCCCTTGATTCGCCCGATAAGCCACCACAATTGGCCTGATTCAGGCCCAAATTATCTCTCTGCTTTTTGAATAATCTTGCTTTAGCCAGCGGCTGTCTTGCGGCTGGCTGATTGGGTGATCTTGTCATGAAAAAATTATTATCTACCCTTGCGTTAGTCGTATTGGCCCAGCCTGCGCTGGCGGCGATTAATGCCACTTTGTATAAAAGCCCGACTTGCGGCTGCTGCGAAGAGTATGCGAAATATCTGGAAAAAAATGGTTTTAAAGTCAAAGCCATTAATAGCAACGATATGTCGGCGATTAAAGCGCAGTATGGCTCGTCCAATCTGGCCAGCTGCCACACCACTCGTGTTGCTAATTACACGGTAGAAGGCCATGTGCCGGTGGCGGCGATTCAAAAATTGCTGCGTGAAAAGCCCGCCATTGCAGGGATTAGCGCACCGGGTATGCCGCAAAACTCCCCAGGCATGGGGCCGGAAATTAAAGGCACTTTAAAGATTTATCAGCTAGGCAATGCTACCGAGCCTAAGCTATTTTCTGTTGAATAAGGGCTAAGCATCATGAATCGCAGACACTTCTTACACGCAGCTTTAGGTTCGACCGGTTTGGCTTTGGCCTCAAATCCACTTTGGGCGGCGATGAGTCATGGCAAACACGCTGCGCACGCCTCTGGCACGCCCGCCATGCCGCTTAAAATGGCCCCGGAAAATATCAGCTTATTGCCTGTTGAGGCGCTGCCGGCTGGCAATCCGCACGCTATTTTGTTTCGCCTGCCTAATCTCAGCCCCAAACCTGCCGTGGTTGCCGCAACCATCACCGCCGAGCCATTTGAAGCAGAGCTGATCCCGGGTAAAAAAACCGTGGTCTGGGCATATAACCGCAGCATTCCCGGCCCTTTGATCGAGGCTTTTGAGGGGGACACAGTAGAAATTCGCTTTGTGAATAAGCTGGCGCAAGCATCCACCGTGCACTGGCACGGCATGCCCGTGCCCGCCGATCAGGATGGCAATCCGCAAGATGCCGTGCCAGCAGGCGGCGAGCGGCTTTATCGATTTACTCTGCCGCTAGGGTCAGCAGGCACGTATTGGTATCACCCGCACCCGCATGGCGATACGCCCGAGCAGGTGTATCGCGGCTTAGCGGGGCTCTTTATTGTGCGGGCTAAAAACGATGTGCTGGCGCATCTGCCCGAGCAGCATCTGGTAATTTCTGATTTGCGCTTAGCAAGCGATGGCAGCATTCCAGACAACAATATGAACGACTGGATGAATGGCCGTGAAGGGCAGTTTACACTGGTGAATGGCCAGAGAGAGCCTGTGATCACGGTTGGGGATCCGCAGCGCTGGCGCATCTGGAACGCCTGCAGCGCCCGCTATTTACGCTTGGCTATTCCTGGCAGAAAAATCATTCTGGTCGGCAGTGACGGTGGTCTTTTAGAGCGGGCGCAAGAAATGGACGAGCTGCTGCTTGCACCCGGCGAGCGGACCGAATGGATAGTGGCAGGGCCAGCCGGGGCCGTCAGCTTGATGGCGCTGGCTTATGACAGAAGCAAAATGGGCAAGGTAGCGCCTGAGCGTGATATCAAGCTGGCAAGCATTCAATTTACCCAAGATAGCGTTGCCAAACTGCCAGAGCGCTTACGCACCTTGCCGCCAAAGATCAAACCTGTGGCCAAAAAACGCGTGGTATTTAGCGAAATCATGAGCATGGAAGGCGGCCAACACAGCATGCAATTCTTAGTGAATGGCAAAAGCTACGATATGCAGCGGGTCGATTTGAATAGCCGTCTTGGCGACACCGAGCTATGGGAGATCGTGAATGATTCGCATATGGATCACCCTTTTCATATTCACGGTACGCAGTTTGAGGTGATCGATACCACACTCAAAGGCAAAACCACGCTCGCCCCGTGGCGAGCCTATAAAGACACTTTTAATCTAAAACCCTACCAAAGTGCTCGCATTTTAATCACCCAGCAACACCGTGGCTTACGCATGTTCCATTGCCATATTCTGGAGCATGAAGGGCAGGGCATGATGGGGCAGGTGTTGGTGAAGTGAGGGTTTCTTACTTACCAGTAGCGTGAAGCCCGTGTATTTGCCTGCGGGTTTCACCAATACACACTAGCCAAAGTTAAAAAAACTTTTTTTAGCGCTTTCGTTATAAGGCTCTTGGTACTCTTACTAAAGAGTGGTTTAAAACAGCCAGTACAGCGCGAAAATTGTAGTAAACAGTCAATTTTTACGTTGATCAGGTTGTTTTAGTAAAGTGTTCAATTTTCACTGTGATGACAGTTAATATTCAGCATTACGACATTTTTTGCTTGTTTTTGATTCAGTAATTGCTTGGTTTGAGCCATGCCATCCTATGATTATAAGCAAGTTCAAGGAGCTGTAAGATGACGTTCACCGAGTTTGAGCTGTATCTTCGCCAGATCATGGGCTTGGATTTTGGTGATAGAAATCATGAAATTCAAGTTAATTTCGTTCGCTTGCAGGAAGAGATGATTGAACGAGGAATGTTGAACTCAACGATCACATTGAGAAAAGTTGCTGACTTTTTTCTTGCCGAGTTTAAGGCTAGATGTTGCTTGGTTGAGGCTCATGTAGTTGGGAAACTCGCCGTGTTAAAGCCTGCCGATGGTGGTGATAAGACATCATATGTAGTGCCGATATTTAACTCGGTTGTTATGGAGCAGCATGCCTTCATTGAAAAAACCTACGATTCAATTGTAGAGCCAATCACCGCGTGCTTGCCGGGAGGAATGCCTGCCCAAATTCGAGAACAATGGGTGCAACGAATGAATAACCATATGAAGAAAGCCTCACTTACAGTTGAGTTTGAGTGCAAGGCTGCGGACAGTATGGGGACGAAAGAGTTATTCATGTTACGCCCAACAATCTATGGGGTTGGTATCGATATTAAGGAGCTATTGAGGAAGTATTTTTCATGAGAAATACTGTGGGCTGTCCTTAAAAAATATTAAAGCCTTAGCCTTAGGCTTAGGTTTTTGCCGTACGTCTAAACCATGTGCATTGCACTAGCTAGCTAAAGCATGACCTGCTTTGGTCACTCCCTCGAGTTAATCATTGTTATCGTATTCAATGTCTAAGGACGCAATGCGCTCGGCTTCTTGTCTTCGTGAAACTCCGTGTTCTCTGAGGCCTTCGTGTTTCAAAATGTGGGTTTTGCTAAGCAATATAGCGACCCGTCTTAAGGTGCTGTAAGTTGGCTTCTGCTCTCATGACATTGATGAACCTTAATCGCCATAAAAAGCGCCAGAAAAATCAGCCCTGCAGCAAGAGCAAAGGTGATTTTTAGGCCGTGAGCCACCGCTTCGGGGCTGGCAGTGTTAAAGGTGTTTGTGCCTGCTGCCAGAGCAAACACCGCGCCCATTAGGGATGCGCCGGTGATCAGGCCAAGGTTACGGCTCAGATTAAGCAGGCCGGAAATCAGGCCGCGCTGATCTTTGCTCACTTCTCCCATCACAGCGGTATTGTTCGCGGTTTGGAATAGGGCGTAGCCGCTGGTGATCAGTACCATGGGGGCGATATAGCCGCCCAATGATGCGGGCAGCAGAGCCAGAGCAAAGCAACCGATCGCCATGCTGCTCAGCCCGATCAGGGTGGAGGGCAGAGTGCCCAAATGATCTGTTATTTTGCCAGCAGGAATCCCTGTTAATGCGGCGGCGATGGGGCCGATGGACATCAGCAGCCCTACATGGGCGGCGTCCAGCCCAAATGCACGGGACAGATAAAATGGCCCCACCACCAACGTTGCCATGACCACGGTGGCGACCAGTGCGCTCATGGCAAGGCCGGTATTCAGCGCAACATTGCGTAATAAATCTAAGCGGATCAGAGGGGCGGCTGCGTTTTTTTCGGCGAGTATAAACAGGCCGATTCCGCAAGCCGCAGCCAATAATAAGGCCACATTCAGTAGCCCAAAATGGCCTCGCCCCATCGTCATAGCCAGCGCATAAGCCGCAAGTGTAAAGGCGAGTAAAAGCGTGCCAAGGTGATCAAAGCGCGGACGCTGGGCAATAGGCCGATCAAGCGGCAAATGGCGCTGCGCCAGCACAAAAGCGAGGACACCGAGTGGAATATTAATTAGAAATATCGCCTGCCAGCCCAACCCTGCAATCAATACGCCGCCTAGCGATGGCCCTAGCGCTGTGCCCACGGCTGACATACTGCCCAGTAGCCCCATGGCGCTGCCGGTTTTTTCTTTTGGAATCACCTCGCCCACAAAAGCCATGGCTAAGCTCATCATCATGGCCGCCCCCAGGCCCTGAACTGCGCGAGCGGCAATCAGCCAATTGAGCGTTGGCGCGATGCCACATAGGATAGAGGCGAGTGTAAATAGCACAATCCCAGCTAATAGCAGCCGCCTGCGGCCAGCCAGATCACCCAGCCTGCCCACGCTCACGATTAAAGTTGTGATGCCCAGCAGGTAAGCAATCACCACCCATTGCACCTGTTGAAAAGACGCGTTAAACGCCTGTGCCAAAGTCGGCAAGCCCACATTGGCGATGCTTGTGCCCAGCGATGGCAACAAAATTGCTAGCGATAGGCTGGCGAGTATCCAGCGGGTTGAGGCTGTGCTTTGCGTGACGGCTGGATGGGATGGGGCAGGTTTCAAAGTGAACTTCCTTGCTGTTGGGTGTGTGCTGGCTGAGGCATCGAATCATCGCGGGTGCAACCCGCCGTTTTATTTCATACCAAGTCGGGCGGGTTGCACCCGTCCTACAAAAGCCGCTCCCTGCAAGATAGCCCCATATTTGCTATGGCGGAAGACGCGTTGCTTGCACTTTATTCATGCATTTAACGCCATAGCAAAATATAATACCCAGCATGACGACTCCGGATTTCAATCTACTGATCACGCTTGATGCCGTGCTGGCTGAGGGCAGTGTGGCTAAAGCTGCCAAAAGGCTCGGCCTTAGCCCATCGGCAATGAGCCGTGCCTTGGCGCGCTTGCGGGATACGATGGGCGACCCGCTCTTGGTCAGAGCCGGGCGCGGCCTTGTGCCTACGCCGCGCGCACTTGAGCTGCGGGAGCAAGTTAGCCAGCTGGTGCAAGAGGTAGAAGCCGTGCTCCGCCCCGCCAATCAACTCGATCTTAAGGAGCTAGCCAGAACATTTACCTTAAGAAGTAGCGATGGTTTTGTAGAGAATTTTGGCCCTGCACTGATTGCTCGCATCAGTGCAGAAGCCCCCAGCGTGCGGCTGCGCTTTGTGCAAAAGCTAAACAAAGACAGTGCCTCGCTGCGTGATGGCTCGGTTGATTTAGAGACCGGCGTGATCAGCGAAACTACCGGTCCCGAGGTACGCACCCGAGCCTTATTCAGGGATCACTTTATCGGCGTGGTGCGCATGGGGCATGCGCTTAGCCAAGTGGAAATCACCCCCGAGCGATTTGCCGCCAGCCCGCACGTACTGGTTTCAAGGCGCGGGCTGGATAGAGGGCTGATCGACGAAGCCTTGCAGCCACTGGGCCTCACACGGACAATCACCACCATCGTCAGCGATTTTTCCGCAGCGCTGGCACTCGCCAGATCCACAGATCTGATCGCCACCGTGCCAGAGCGCCACACACAAGCCCTGAGCGCCGGAATGCACCGCTTCCCCCTGCCTTTCCCCTCCTCAGAAATCACTATCTCCATGCTGTGGCACCCCAGAATGGAAGCCGACCTCGCGCATCGCTGGCTGAGAGGCGTGGTTTTTGAGGTTTGTGGGGGGCTAGAGAAAAAAACTGGGGAACGCAGAGTGGTCTGCATTGCTGATGGCGCCCAATACCATGCTGATGCAATTTAAGATTGGCCTGTTTAGTGCGCAAGTTATAGTGATGTTTTACTTTTGTTTGATGTAAAAATTTAGTCAGAAACATATGCTATACCGGCTTGAAGTATTTGGATTTGGTTCAGTAATAAATGTTAGGTAAAACAGAGAGTGGGGAGTCTTCCTATGAATTTAGAAGCACTTAAAGAGCAATTAAGACCATGGCTTCTCGTATCCACTTGGGATAGTGGGCATTCACTGGACGAAAGGCGTTTTCATAAGGCACTGCATGGTGTTTTTTCTGTTTTAGGAACAGCAATACCGACGGATGACTTTAGGCAGGTAATGATTGAGTTATTAAATGAGTTGTACCCCACCCAAGATTCTATAGACCGCAGTGCTAGGATTGAGAGCTTTGTGAATGTTGCAGAGCGCATCGGCCTTTACTTACATGGCGCTCGAATATTGTAAGTATCTTGTATTTAGTTTTCTATTTAAATTGACGCTGTGTTGGTATGAATTAAGTTAAACGTTAGGTTTTGGAAATGACGCGAAGTGAATACTACAAGTAGTTTCAGCTGTATATTACTGGTGATTCAACGCTGAGCTTTACGATGTACTTTGTCGCTGCACATGAGATGGCCCTCATGTGTGTTCCCTACAATTGCAGTCCATATAACTTCCCTTTCGCTTATTAATCCGTTAAGTTTCAAGCTTAGAAATAACCTGTCTAAGCTTTCTAATGAAAAATGTGACTGTTGAGTTTCAATCAACCACCCCGTCTTCGCCAAATTTCCAAATTCAGCTGGCTTTGCTTGGTACAACGCTCAGTGCGCGTGAGCTGATTCGGCAAACGGTGCTGGAGCAGTGTCGTCAGGCGGCGCTCAGGCCCGCTGTTCGGCCTCAATACCTGTCTGAAACGGAGATTGCTGCAATGAACCAGAGTGGGCGTATTGCACTGCCCGTGCTGGCAAGTGTGGAGCTGGATTCAAGGCACGAGCTTGAGCTGGCGTTGGCTGCATTTGAGCAGCGCCGTTTTTTGCTGCTGGCGGGGGATAGGCAGATTGAATCGCTTGATACAGAGATTACATTCCACCCTGCATTGGCTATTTTCTTTATCCGGCTCATTCCTTTGGTCGGGGGCTAAACCATGCTGAAATTTAATCCGGAATTTTTATTTGCACAGCAGTCGGTTTTACTTAATGCCACCGCGCAGGCGCTGGATATTGATGCGGCTTTCGCGCAGGTGAAACGCCCGCAAAGCGAGTTCCGCCAATGGGCCGATGTGTGTGAATCTTATTGGGATGCAATCAGGGATGAGCACTTTATGCACTGGCAGGCCGCAGTGCGTGCCCAGTGTGGGGAAAGTGACCGGCTATTCACTTTGGCGGCATTAAATGCAGACGCTTTGCTGCTGCAACATCGTGCCTTTCAAATGGACGGGGCTTATGTAAAAACGAATGATACTTTATTCGATCGTGAGGCTGTATTGCTGCAGCTTACCGTATGGTTGCTCAAATATGCCCTGAGAAAATCTGAAAAATTAGATCTGCTTGAAGCAAAGTGGTGCCGCGATTATGCAAGGCAGACGCTGGCCTACGTGGCTTGCGGTATACGCCGCGGGCTGATTCC
Source organism: Janthinobacterium sp. B9-8 (assembly GCF_000969645.2). Classification (NCBI taxonomy): domain Bacteria; kingdom Pseudomonadati; phylum Pseudomonadota; class Betaproteobacteria; order Burkholderiales; family Oxalobacteraceae; genus Janthinobacterium; species Janthinobacterium sp. B9-8. Next base: position 2,373,764 of record NZ_CP014222.1, on the reverse strand, counting down.
TTTGGGCGCGGCTTTTTGGGAGGAGCATGTCTGGCCAGAGTATGCTCAGTTATCCGTGCTTACACAGCAAATTGTGGCAGGCCAGCTGTACTTTAATGAGGAAGGTTTGTGGCAGGAGCAAGCCAGTGAGCGGGTGTTGCCGGTAGAGCTGAAAGATGATTTTGGGTCTTTGAGCTATATGCCCCCCATGATGCGGCGGATTCGCTGTTGTGTGGCATATGCGGCTAAAGAGCAATGGCTGGCGTGCGATGATCTGCAGCGTTTTTGTGTGAATGATCCTGCTTTTGCACCGATGGAGCTGTTGGCACAGCGCTATGCAGATTGGCCGAGTGCTTATTTGCTATTGCGTGAGACGCTGTTTACTTTATTGCACAGGCACGGTTTAGCGGAGATGTTGGATTATTCCGAGCCTCAGGATAAGGAGCTCTATTTTGAGCTGGCCAGTGCACGGGCTTTATTCTGGGTTGCAGATGATTTGCTGGCCAATCCGGAACAAAACAATCTGAGTTCATACTGGTCTCGGTACTTACATATTACGGCTTTTGATCCTGATGAAACCGCTGATGTGTTGCTCACCCGCTTACAAAGTTACCCGCCAAAAATTGTGCAGATTTTGTTGCAAAGCCGGAATGCATTGATAGAGCCTTTATTATTTAAGGCACTGGGCAAGGCGCAGCTTGAGGCCTTACGCCATTGGTGCTTTAGCTATCTGGCCACTCACGACGCAGATTCTGAACCGGCATTTGGCACGATAGATATTCATACTGCGCGCCCATTGCTTGGCGAACTGAGCCTTGATGATTGGGCCTGGTTAAAAGAGCACTATTGGCCGGCAGATCTGGCGAAATTACTCGGAGCCATTGTTGGAGAGGGGGCGGCTGCACTGGAAAAATCCGCAATCAGTAAGCACGCCCATGTGCCGATGATGGCGCTCGGTCTTTTACCCCTGAAAAACGAAGACGAATGCCGGACGCGTTATCTGCAACTAAAAGAGCTTTATCAGCTTGCCAATCAATATGGCGCTCAGCGGCAGGGCAATCAGCGTGCGGCTGTGCAATCCGGGCTGATTAATTTAGCCAGTAATGCGGGTTTTAGTAGCCTTGGCGAGCTGGAATGGCAGATGGAAGCCAGCCTGGGTGATGCCTTACAGTTTTTGTTCTCAGAGCAAAAAATCGGTGATTACAGTGTTTGGATCGAGTTAAAAGGCTCGGACTCTGGCCCTGCCTTTTTAAATAGCAAAGGAAAATGCCTCGCCAGCGTGCCTGCCGGAATTAAAAAAGAGCCTGCCTGGCTTGAGCTTAAAGAGCTGTGGGAGGAGCTCAAAGCACAGCGCACTCGCTTTATTCAGGTGCTGGAAACCTACTTGCTGGAACAGCGCTGGCTGAGCATTGCACAAATAGAGCTAGGAATTGAGCATCCGCTTTTGGGCGCACTTATTCACCAACTTGTTTGGGTGGATGAAGCAGGGCATTGCGGTGTTTATCGTGCTGGAGTGCTTGCGCATCCTACTGGTGTTGAAATAATTGAAGGTGGCCTGCGTCTGGCGCACCCGATCGAATGGCTGGCAAATGGCCGCCTCGTACAATGGCAGGAATGGGCTGTTCTGATTAAGCTGCAGCAACCCTTTAAGCAGGTGTTTCGTGAGCTCTATGTGCCTACCCCCGCTGAGCTTGAAGCCGCTACGGAATCGCAGCGCTATGCCGGGCGCTGGGTATCTACCCGAATTGCTCAGGGCATATTTAAAAGCCGAAACTGGCGTCCTTCCCGATGGGCTGAAGAAGCAACGCATACCAAGCGCTTTGTGGGGGATGTGTCTGCGCATTTTGATTTTGATTTTAAATATCACTACTTCACCGAAGTGGATACCTTGCAAACGAGCGCCGTGACTTTTACTCGGAATGGCGAGGCTTTGGCATTAACTGCAGTGCCCCCGCTGATTTTTAGTGAAGCGATGCGCGATCTGGATTTATTAATTGCCCGTGCAATGAGCAGTGGAAGCGAAGAATACAGCTCCAGCGAAACGGTTGCGGCAAGAAGAGCATTAATTAAAGCGCTACAGCCAGCACTAGGCGGCGAGCGCATTCGTATCGAAGATCGGCAGGTGCATTTGCAAGGGCATTTGAGCAACTATCGTATCAATCTTGCCAGCGCTCATATTCATATTGAGCCGGGTTCTTACTTGTGTGTTATTCCTGCAGGGCAGAGTGTGGCCAAACTGCAGCTTCCTTTTGAAGAAAGTGATCATCGCAGCAGTGAAATTATTAGCAAAATAGTCTTGTTGCTGGCCGACGATAAAATCAAAGACGAAAGCATCTTGCAGCAAATAAAGGGTGTTGTGGGAGAAGGCGCTGGCAGGGAATAGTCTGGATGGAGGGCATTGCTAAATGAATGCAAATTGATTTACTGTTTCTGGGATTTATTGTTTCTGGCGCTGAATATTAAGTATTTCCGAACAGACCCAAAGCGAGGTCGCAAACAAACGCCGCTATCTAATGCTTAGCGGCGTTTGTTCGATAGATATCGGGTGTGTTTTATTTGTTTCTAATGGTTAGTTTTTATTGGGCAATTGGAATCTAGTTCAATTTATGCCTTTTGATTTAAACACCCCTCAATACTTTTCAATAATCAGCTTCAGCACATCTTCCTGATAGGGGTGTACTTCGCTGGCGTCTTCCATATCGGCCAGTAATTGAGGGTTATTAAATTTTTTGCGCGCTTCTTCGTAATAGGGGATTTGTACGCGGCGGTATAGATCGACGAATTCGTCGAAATCAAGCACATGGCAATAATTGCGGTATTGGCCGCGTGCTTTGATTTTGCCAAGGCTAATAAACGAAAGTAAATAGGTGCTGCCTTTGCTGCCTAAGAAATCATTCAGGGGGACGGATGAGGGATAGGATGGCGGCTCGCACACAAACTTATGGATGATTTTAAAATCAAAATCGTGCTGATTGCTATCGTGCTGCCAGATGACGTAGCCTTCATTAGGCGATGTAATTGTTTTGCCGCAGCTATCGCAAATCCATTCTTGCAGTGGTTTAAGCATCACCCTCTCCAGCGCTGTATTTTTATTTACTTTAGCTCGTTTTATTCGAAAGGCCAGTTTGGGGGTGAGTTGCAAAAAACGCACAAAAAACCAGCCCCAGCGTACGCATCAGGGCTAGTTTTCTTGGTGCAGTTTGTTTACTTTTTGAGCGCCTCATCGACTAAATCACTCAATTGCTGATAACCAAAACTTTGCAGTAGCTTGCCATTCACAAAATAGCTTGGCGTTTTATTCACGCCCAGTGCTTGCGCGTCGGCTATTTCTTGCTGGATCAGTATTTGAATGCCGCTGGATTGCATATCGGTTTGTAATTGCGCCATATCCAGCCCCAAGGGTGCGAGCAGCGGTAGAACGAGATCGACATTCGCTTGATGATTTTTTGTCCATTGATCTTGCGTAGCAAGCAGGGTTTCAAGTGCGGGCCAGTATTTGCCTTGTTTGCGTGCGGCTTCTAATACGGCAATCACCTGTTCTGCGCCTTGATGCAATGGGGCGTAACGAATTACAAGGCGGATTTGCTCCGGATTTTTGGCCATCAGCTCTTTGATAAAGGGATAAAACACTGCGCAAGCTTCGCAGGCGGGATCAAGAAATTCAACAATAGTCACTTTTGCATTTTGCGCGCCAATAATGGGCGAATGCATCCGCATTAAGGCTTCTTGATTAACCTGAACATGAGCTTGGGCAGCAGATTGCTGTTTATTTTTAAATATCAGCGTACTTACAACAAACAGTGCCAATAAAGCCAGCGCTGCGGAGATAAAGATAATTTTTTGCTTCATTTTTTACCCTGAACAAATGTTGCGAATAAAGAAATGCTGATCAGCGCAAAGGCGCAGACCGACATGAGTGGCATGGTGAGAAAGCCAAACCATTCGGCTTCTACTTCAGAGCACGATGAGCCTTGGGCGCAAGGGCTGGCGGAAGGCGAAATAAAACCCAGCTGTAAAAACCAGTGGAAAACCGCAAAACCCAGCCCGATTAGTGCCAAGGGCAAGGCATAGCGGGCTACCTTGGTGTCGAGTGGAAACAGCGCCAGCGGCAGGAAGATCGCCAGTGGAAACATAAAAATCCGCTGATACCAGCACAGGGTGCAGGGTGGCATACCCATTACTTCACCAAAAAACAAGGCACCTAGTGTGCTGCTGGCAGCGATCAGCCAGGCAATAAAAATAAGCATCCAGCAGGCCGGATCGCTAGCGTGGGCGGGGGTGGAAGGGCGATAAGGCAAAGTATTCCTTTTGTGTGCATGTTTGGAAAAAAGGAATAGACCTGAGTTTTGGCTTAGGGTTCAAGACAATTTAGTAGCCGGTTTTTTTTGTGATCAGGTTTGTTGATCGAGATGCATGCTTTGCTGATGGTTTTGCGGCGAGGCAGGTTTTCTAAAGTAACTGGACTAACTGGACTAACTGGGATGATGCAGATTGTTGATTCACTTAGCTGTCGGCCATGCACCGTTAGCTAACATAGCTCGCCAGCCCCTTAACGAGTGCGTCAAATGTCTCTTTGCAGCGCGGGCTGTGGCGCAGGTCTTCGTGCATGACGACCCAGGTTTCTAATTTGTATTCAAAAAGCTGAGGCAGCACCCGAATAAGCAAGGGATCACGCTGAGCGAGTGCGGCTTGGCACACTCCAATGCCGCAGCCCGAGCGGATCAGTGCCAGCTGGCCAATATCACTATCGGTGCGCAGAGAAAACGTCTGGCGTTTCCATTCGGGGTGGTGCACGCGGGCGGCACGTATGAAGGGCGTTTCTTCATCAAAGCCAATGAGCAAGTGCTCTGCTAAATCATGAAGCGTTTGAGGGAAACCACGCTGCTCCAGGTAGCTTTGGTGAGCGTACAAACCAAGCGCCACAGCGCCAACATGCCGTGCAATCAGCGAGGCTTGCTGGGGGGCCGTCATACGAATCGCAATATCGGCCTCCCGGTGTAGCAGATCTTGTAAACGATTGGTCAGAACCAGCTCAACCTTTAGCTGGGGATGCCGCTGCTGTAGATCTGCAATGATTGCTGGCAGAACCTCAACGCCGATCACCTCGCTGGCTGATACTCTTATCGTCCCTTTTACTCCTTCACCCTGACTTTCGGCGGCTCGTTGAAATGCCGCGGCTGCACTCTTCATTAATTCGGCATAGCCGCGAGTGGCAAGTGCGGCCTCCGTGGGTATTAAGCCCGTTTGTGAGCGCGTAAACAGCGCAAGGCCCAGTGATTTCTCAAGCATAGCAATATGCCTGCCCACCGTGGGCTGGGTGATACCCAGGGAGCGTGCTGCTCCAGAGAGTGAGCCCTCTTGCAGCACGCCAAGAAAAGAGCGATAGAGCTCCCAAGCAATGTTATTGTCCATACATAAATGTATAGCAGCTGTACTAAGTTAGGCAATTTCTTTTTTACACAGTCCCCTTCAGAATTCCTCCATCGTAACTTGATTCAAACACGTGGAGAACGATCATGGTAAACACAAATAAAGTGGCCTTAGTACTTGGTGCAACAGGTGGGATTGGCGGGGAAGTCGCATTCCAGCTGCGTGATGCAGGCTGGGAGGTGCGGGCACTCAAGCGGGGGATGGCGGTGCCGGTGGAATTAAAGGATGGTATTTGCTGGATTCGTGGCGATGCGCTGAACAGAGATGATGTTCTTGAGGCATCACGAGGTTGTTCTGCCATTGTGCATGCGGTGAACCCCCCCGGTTACCGCAAGTGGGCGGAGCTGGTGCTGCCCATGCTTGAGAACACAATCGCTGCGGCTGTGGCTGAACACGCAACTATTGTTTTGCCGGGCACAATCTATAATTACGGCTTTGATGCCTTCCCCTTGCTAAGTGAAAATGCGCCGCAGCGTCCTCTGACGCGTAAAGGCGAAATACGTGTTGAGCTGGAACAACGCTTGCAAGCCGCCACACATCGCGGCGCGCGCGTCATTATTGTGCGAGCCGGCGATTTCTTTGGCCCCAGAGTGGGCAATAATTGGTTTTCACAAGGGCTGATCAAACCGGGGAAGGCGGTGATGGCGATTGCGCAGCCAAATGATCAAGGAGTCGGCCATCAATGGTCTTATCTGCCGGACGTGGCTCGGGCTATGGTCGAGCTGCTGGCGTGTCAGGATAAACTCGCTCCTTTTGCCAACTTCCATATGGCAGGGCATTGGGATGCAGATGGTACGCAAATGGCGGCCGCAATTAGCCGTGTGATCGAAGCTCATGGCGGCCTTCGGCCCAAGCTTCGCCGCTTTCCATGGTGGCTTATACGCCTGATGTCACCGTTTGTTGAAACGCTGCGTGAGCTGCTTGATATGCGCTATCTTTGGCGTCACCCCGTGCGCATGAGCAACATAAATTTAGTGGCAACTTTAGGTCGGGAGCCGCACACGCCCTTAGATGAGGCCGTCGAAGCAACCTTGCGTGGTCTTGGATGTTTAGGGCAGATCGCTTCTGAGCTGGCGCAAACTCACTAGCTCATTGCATCTGATACTTGGGTTGCTTTTTTTGATCGTTGAATATTTGATTTATTCGTTTTTCACTAACCATTGGAGAATCAAAATGACTACAGGCACTGTACGTTTGCATCGTGTACTTCGTGCGCCTCCAGAGCGTGTTTATCGGGCTTTTCTGGATGCGGACGCGATGGCGAAGTGGCTGCCGCCATACGGTTTTACATGCAAGGTTCACCATATGGATGCGAAAGCAGGTGGCACTTTTCGGATGTCGTTTACGAATTTTACGACTGGGGATGTTCATTCATTTGGTGGCGAGTATCTCGAACTCATCCCCTTTGAGCGAATTCGCTACACCGATAAATTTGATGATCCAAACTTGCCAGGGGAAATGCAGGTAACCGTGGTGTTAAGCAAGCGCTCATGTGGTACCGAGATTAGCATCGTGCAAGATGGAATCCCCGCGATGATCCCCACCGAAATGTGCTATCTCGGCTGGCAAGAGTCACTTTTGCAATTGGCAACACTGGTTGAGCCAGAGATTTCGGGCTAGCGAATCATTAACTGAATGTGGTTTGTTCTGTTTTTTCATATGTTGTAGTAAGCAAGGCGCACTGCGCCGGGCGATACAGCTTGCCCGGCGCAGTGCGCCCTAAGTTGCTATGTTGTGGGATGAAGTTTTACTCGGCTTTGAGTTTTTAAATCTATGCCGCTTACTTAATCTCAGCCTCGCTAATTCCCAAGCGGCTTGCTAATCCCAAACCATAAGCTGGATCGGCTTTGTAGCAGTGGCGCAGCTGGCGGATCTGGATTTCTTTTACAGTAACCTGGCTGAGCGCACCGGCCATATTGTCCAGCAGGCGCTCTTGAGCGTCTTTGCCGATTAAGCGGAATAAATTACCGGCCTGGATGTAATCATCCGGCTGATCTTGCAGCGGGTTGTATCGATCGGCGCTGCCGTGAATGGCCAAAGGCGGCTCGGCCACGCTTGGGTCTTCAACCGGGCCGCCAAAGCTATTTGGCTCGTAGCTTGGATAGGCGCTGCCGTTGTAATTGCCCATTTGCATTTGCCCGTCACGGTGGTAATTGTGAAATGGGCATTTAGGTGCGTTTACCGGCAGATGGCCGTGGTTCACGCCAAGGCGGTAGCGCTGTGCATCGCCGTAAGCAAATAAACGACCTTGCAACATTTTATCTGGTGAGAAGCTGATGCCGGGCACGACATTGGCTGGGTTATGCGCCGATTGCTCGACTTCGGCATGGTAGTTTTCTGCGTTGCGGTTTAGCTCCAGTATGCCGACTTCATGCAGCGGAAAATCACCGTGTGGCCATACTTTGGTCAGATCAAAGGGATTGATTGCGTAGTTATCGGCTTCGGCTTCTGTCATTAGCTGCACACACATTTGCCAGCGCGGGAAATCGCCGTTTTCAATGCTGTTGTATAAATCGCGCTGCGAGCTTTCTCTGTCGTTAGCTACCACAGCTGCGGCTTCTGTATTGCTGTAGTTCTCAATGCCTTGCATGCTTTTAAAGTGGAATTTCACCCAAGTACGTTTATTTTCAGCATTAATCAGGCTAAAAGTGTGGCTACCAAAGCCGTGCATCTGGCGGTAGTTTTTTGGCAGACCGCGATCGCTCATCACAATAGTGATTTGGTGTAGCGCTTCGGGCAGGCTGGAGAAAAAATCCCACTGTGAATTGGCATTAAACATATTGGTGCGCGGGTCACGTTTCACCACGTGGTTTAGATCAGGAAACTTCAGCGGGTCGCGTAAAAAGAACACCGGTGTGTTATTACCGACTAAATCCCAATTGCCTTCCTCGGTATAAAACTTCATAGAAAAACCGCGAATATCTCGCTCGGCGTCCGCTGCGCCGCGCTCACCGGCTACGGTAGAAAAGCGCATAAATAGCGGGGTTTCTTTGCCAATTTCAGAAAAAATCTTGGCTTTGCTGTAGGCGCTGATGTCGTGGGTTACCGTAAATGTGCCGTGAGCGCCCGAGCCTTTGGCATGCATTCTGCGCTCTGGAATCACTTCACGATTAAAGTGCGCCATCTTTTCCATATACCAAACGTCTTGCATCAGCATCGGGCCGCGCGGGCCTGCTGTTAGTGCGTGCTGGTTATCGCTAACGGGTGCGCCTGCTTGGGTGGTGAGTTTTTTCGATGACATGATTTTCTTCCTCTTAGATTTGGGATCACTGCATCCAGACCAGACTGGCAAGCAGTTCGCAAAAGAGTTCCCTGAGTGTGGGTTGCTGCATGGTGGCTCCTTGTTGAAACCGATTATGGTTTTTTATGATAGCTAAAACAAATTGATTGTTTAAATGTGATTGATAGTTTTTATCAAGCCATGCCCTATGGTCTGTATTACTTTTGACCAAGTTACGGCAGATGGCGGCTAAGCCTGATAAACGGCAGGGGTTTTATGCAGGGCAGTGCCAGGTGATTTTTTTACCTCTGCTGATTAGAAACACCAATGTCATAGCTTGGACGTGCTTGGTAATATCATGAAAATCTAATGTCGCTCTTGTCTACGGGCTAGAGCGAATCGCGCAGTTTCAACGAGGCACTTTCCCTGATGAAATATAAATCTCTTCTGTGCATGCTGATCATGGGCATGCTCACTGCTTGTGGCGGCAGTGGCGGCTCTGATTCACCGGCTACGGCCTCATCCACAGCCAGCGTGCCAATCAGTAGCAACGATGCAAGTTTAATTGCGACTGCAGTTAAGAATGGCAGTACGGCGGGCTTAAGTGTTTCTCATCGCGCGCTTTTATTGCAGCAGGCTTTAGTGTTGGCCCAGCGTTATCAGCAGCAGAACAATGCCGCGTTGAGCGATATTTATGGCAGTGCCAGCCTTGATCTAACGATTAATTTAAGCAAAAACAGCAATTTAATTACTCCAAGCCTATCGACTATTGCCACCCCTTTAGTTTGGTCGGATGAGGGCCGGGGCATGGCGGCCATTAGCCAATATGGCAAGGGAAGAGGTTTGGCTTATGGCGCTGATGTCTTGGCCTGGATGGCCGATCAGTCAAAAGAAAACCAGCATTTCCCCTTGTTTAGTCGCGCCTTTAACTGGGCAGTGACGGGCAAAGCGGCTGGGCCACTGCCCGCCACGATTAAATTTGCAACGGCTGGCTACGATGCCAAGCTTGTGACCAAGCTGCTGACCCGCTTGGGCAAAACGCCGCAAGCCGTGGCCTGCGATTTAGCCGCCAGTAACAATAGCTGTTGGCAAGATGCCGATGTCTTGTTTTTTGGCGCAGGGGTAAAAGACGATGCAGAGCTAAGCCGCCAGGTACGCAAATATTTAGAAAGCGGCAAAGTCATCATCTATATGCACCCAAACTGGGGTGATTCGGCAGGCGGGCGTAAAGTATTGCAAGCCTTGGGCATGGATTTGGGCGGCTATGGCGGTAATTACTTTGCAAGCACGGCAGGGATGTCGGTAGGCAGCCAGCGCACGCTGAGCGATACCCTCAAGCAGGGCGATAAGTTAGCGCTGTTGATACAAGCTATCCAGCATCTGGGCAGCACTAGCTTAAGCCTCGATTTAAGCAAAGACACATCATCTGCCGATGCGATTACGGCGATACATAAAGAATTGGCGAGCTTGCAAAGTACGGGTGGCGAGGTGTTTGCAGAGGCCACTGCCGATCTTCATCAGCTGCTGGTTTTGTGGGCCGATCTATACCGCCCGGATATCGAGTACGGCAAAATGAATCGCAGTACTCAGCCTGCCGAGTTTTTGCGTACCTATGCTTCTGATTCATGGCTGGCTTTTAACCGGGCGAATACCACCGTTGCCAAGGCGGGGCAGGGTGATTTTATGCCGCAGGCTGCGCAGCAATTGCCGGTAAGCAGCAGTGCCGAAACGATTGAAGTGACGATTGCTCAGGCCGATGGCGTAACGGCGATTGGCCGTGCTGCTGTGCCGGGTAAGCCGGTTTATATCGAGGTGCTGACAAGCAACGGCAAGCTGGGCGTGCAAAGCAATTATCTGCGTAGCTGGGGTAACCCGTTGACCGATGCGGTGAGCGAGGGTTATAAGCGGCCACGCCATCCGCAGTCGTTTACTTTGCCATTGAAAGCGAGCGGTGAAACAGCCTTGGTCAGCCCTTTTGGCGGCCCGCTTTATTTAAATTATGCGGGTGCTACTGCAGGCCAGAGTGTGAAGCTAAAGATCCGTGGCGCGGCCAAATATTCGCATTTTGACTTCACTAAGGCGCAAAGCGATGCGGATATTAACGAGGCGGTTGCCGCCTTAAAGCGCAAAGATTTTGGCTGGCAAACTGCTAAGTTTGTGGGCGGTGAAATTCAGCAGACCATTAATTATGCCAATGAGGCGATGGGCAATCTGGACCCTAAAGTCTATATCGTCGATCAAATCAAAGGTATGTTGTTCGATTCAAACCATATTGCCAATGGCTATAGCAATATGCCGATGTCGGCCAATGTCGCCACGCTATGCACCCAACTAGGCTGGACGTGCGAGGGGCCAATCCACCGTGCACCGGGCGTGCAGCATTTTGTGGGCTGGATAGCCGCCTGCGGCTATTTGTGCTCGGGAAATCCTTCGGATGGTTTTGCCGGTATCAGCGGCACAGGCTGGGGACACGCTCACGAGTTGGGCCACAACACCGTGCAGCGCGTGATGCATATCGAGCTAAATGGTAAAGGCTGCGTGGTTGAATGCGATAACAACATCCTTGCCAGTGCCCATATGATGCGCCAGTACGCCCTTACAGGAATTGATAATGGGCATATCACTGATCACCCTGCTCTTTATCAATATATTGTGCAAAACCGGCAAAGCGGCAAGAGCGGTGAGGCACAACGCGCTGATATGGAAAGCCGCCTCTGGGGCGGCGATTCGCAAGACCCGATGCGGGCGGTGCATTTTCAGCTAGCGTTTCTCTTCAGTAAATACCGTGCCAATGAAGCGGTGCCTGGCATGCAAGCCAGCATGGATTACTTCACCTTGCTGACAAAGGCCGATCGTTTAGTGAGTAAGGAATGGGAAGCGGGCAATAAATATGGCATGAGCCGTTATGCCAATAACACCATCAGCAATCATGAGCTGCTCTATGTGCTTAGCTCTAAAATTATCGGGCAGGATGTGCGTAAAATCTTTGCCATGTATGGTTTGCCTTTAAGCCAGACCGCGCTTGATTCGGTGGCCGATCTAAAACTGCCGCTCGCCACAGAGCAGTTTTATGCGCTTGCCCAAAAAAAATTCAATCAGGTTTCCAGCGGAAAATGGCTAGATTTAGCCTCAGCAACGCCAGCCTATCCTCAATAAAAGGAGCATGCAGAGAAAAGCCCACGGTGAACGTGGGCTTTTTAATTGGGCGGTGACTTATGCTAAGGCCTTGGCTAAGTAATCTACAAAGCAGGCAATTCTGGGGGCCAGCGTGCCTTGTTTATAAAATACCGCCCAAATGGTTTGCTTCCAAGGCAAAGAGGCATCGCCCAGCACGGTTTGCAACTGGCCCGCTTGCAAATCTTTGCCAATTAAAAAATCAGCCAAGCAAGCAATCCCTGCGCCATTGAGGGCCAGATGGCGCAGTGTTTCACCACTGGATGCGCTGATCGTGGGGCTGATCGCCATCCCGCTGCCGCCGTTTAACGGCCAGATATTGAGTGAGGCAGGGCTGCTAAAGCCAAGCAGACTGTGGGCGGTGAGTGCGTCTTCGTTGAGCGGTGATCCATGCTGCTGCAAATAGCCGGGGGATGCCACAAGGCGCAGCTGGCTTTCCCCCAAGCGGCGGGCATTTAGGGTGGAATCTGACAACTCACCAATGCGAATCGCCACATCGGCACGCTCCTCAATTAAATTAATCACCGCCTCTGCGCCGATCAGCTCCAGCTGAATCTTGGGGTAGGCGGCCATAAAGCCAGCCGCCAGTGGGGCGATCAAATGATTAAGCACCGGCGTGGCGGCATTCACGCGTAGCAGGCCAGAGGGCTGGGCTTGGCTGGCGGTGAGCGTGGCTTCGGTTTCGGCCAGAGAGGCTAAGATTTGCCGTGCTTTATCTAATAGCCAGCGGCCTTCTTCTGTCAGATCAAGGCGGCGGGTGGTGCGGCTAATCAGGCTGATGCCCAGTTGTTTTTCCAGCCTTGATAAGCAGCGGCTGACGCCCGATGGCGTTTGTCCCAAGCGCTCGGCAGCGGCAGAAAACGAGCCGGTATCGACAATAGTCACAAAGGTAAGCAGGGCATCGAGATGAAGCATTGTTGACTTCCAGTCACAAGTGAATGTCAGTAGAGCCTATTTTTCTCTGTGCGGCAAGGGTAGACAATCGGTGCATTCATTTATTGGAGAGACACAATGCCTCTAGCACTTTGGGCGCTTACTCTGAGCGCCTTTGCCATCGGCACTACAGAATTTGTGATTGTTGGGCTGATTCCAACTCTGGCGGGCAGTTTGCAGGTCTCGCTGCCCTCGGCGGGATTATTGGTCAGCTTTTACGCACTGGGCGTGGCCATCGGCGCTCCATTGCTGACTGCCTTAACGAGCCGCGTGCCGCGCAAGCCTTTATTACTGGGGCTGATGGCCTTGTTTACCTTGGGTAATTTATTGGCATGGCAAGCGCCGGATTACGCCACGCTGCTGGCAGCAAGGGTGTTGACCGGTTTGGCGCACGGGGTGTTTTTCTCGATTGGCTCCACGCTGGCGACCAGCCTTGTGCCTAAGGAAAAAGCCGCCAGCGCGATTGCCCTGATGTTCTCGGGATTAACCGTTGCCTTGGTCACCGGCGTACCGCTGGGCACCTGGCTGGGGCAAATATTTGGCTGGCAGTCGGTCTTTTTAGCGGTGGCTATTTTAGGCGTGATGGCCTTTGCGGGTAGCTTGCTGCTGGTGCCTAACAACTTGCCACAGGCGGCCCCATCTTCGATTTTGGCGCAATTGGCTGTGCTTAAAAAACCAAGGCTGCTCTTGGTTTATGCCATTACGGCGCTGGGTTATGGCGGCTCATTTGTGGCGTTTACTTATTTAGCACCGCTGATGGAGCAGATCACGGGGTTTGCGCCATCGAGTGTGGCCCTGGTGATGCTGGTGTATGGCGTATCAGTGGCGGTGGGCAATATCTGGGGTGGCAAATTAGCCGATCAGAAAGGCCCCATTCGCGCTCTGCAAATGATCTTTAGTCTGCTGGCAGTCGTGTTATTTGTGTTGACCTTTACCGTGCATTCGCCTGTGTTGGTGGTGGCAACGGTGTTGGCTTGGGGCGCAGTGGCGTTTGGCAATGTGGCCGGCTTGCAAGTCTATGTGGTGCAACAGGCCCAGCGCGATGCGCCCCATGCGGTGGATGTGGCGTCAGGGCTGAATATTGCGGCATTTAATGTGGGCATTGCAGGCGGCGCTTGGGCGGGCGGCTTGATTGTCGAACACTTAGGTTTGCTGGCTACGCCGTGGATAGGCGGCGTGGTGGTGCTGGGTGCTTTGGCGCTGACAACATGGTCTGGGGTGCTGGATAAAAAACTTGGCAATACGGCCAAAGAAATGAATCAACAAATTGCTTACAAAAACTGGAGTTAAAAATATGAATATGCCAAAAATTGGTTTGGGAACATTCCGTTTGAAAGATCAAATCGTTATCGATTCGGTATTAACAGGTTTGGAAGTTGGCTATCGCCATATCGATACCGCGCAGATTTATGAAAACGAGGCCGAGGTGGGTAAGGCGATTGCAGAGAGCGGCATTCAGCGGGATAGCCTCTATCTGACTACAAAAATATGGACGGCTAATCTGAGCAAAAACAAGCTGATAGATAGTTTAAAAATCAGCTTAGATAAGCTGCAAACGAATCAGCTTGATCTCACCTTGATCCACTGGCCCTCCGATGCACTGCCTGTGGCGGAGTATATGGAAGCACTGGCGCTGGCTAAGCAGCAGGGCTTAACGCGTGAAATTGGCGTGTCTAATTTTACTTTGAGCTATTTACAGCAGGCGATTGATGCGATTGGCGCAGAGGCCATTGCCCATCAGCAAATCGAGCTGCATCCCTTTTTGCAAAACCACAAAGTGCGGGTATTTTGCCAGCAGCAAGGCATTGCGCTTACCGCCTATATGCCGCTTGCTTACGGCAAGGTAATGCAAGATCCGGTATTGCAAGCAATTGCCGCCAGCCATCAAGTTAGCCCCGCGCAGATTGCTTTAGCGTGGCTATTGCAGCAGGGCATCAGTGTGATTCCTTCTTCTACCCAGCGCAGCAATCTGATGAGTAATTTAAAAGCGGACGAGCTGAGGCTTACGGCGGCAGAGATGCAAGCCATTGCAGGCCTAGATAAAAACGAGCGCATCGTTGCGCCTGATTTTGGGCCAGTGTGGGATTAAGGCAGGGAATAAGGAGTGGCTTTAGCTTTGATGTTATCTAATACATCACGCTTTCTTGGCTAAAACCACTCCTACAAGTCGGCTGTTTGAGATTAAACGGCTAGAGGCGAGGGAGGCTTAATTGTAGAAGTTCAGACTTGATCTGACAGTAGGCCTTGCCAGTAGGTGGGGTTACCCGTTTTGATAGAGGTGCGAATCTTTATTCAAAACAGCGCGCAAGCGCAGGAGTAACCCCATGGCTAATCTAAACCAAAACTTCATTAAGCACAAAATCGGCTTGCTCAATCTCGCCACCGAACTGGGCAACGTATCCAAAGCCTGCAAAATGATGGGGCTGTCGCGCGATACCTTTTATCGCTATCAACATGCGGTTGAAGACGGTGGCATCGAAGCACTCTTCGACGCCAATCGCCGCAAACCCAATCCCAAGAACCGAGTCGATGAGGCAACAGAATCCGCCGTCATTGCGTATGCCACTGAGCAGCCCGCCCATGGACAAGTACGCACCAGCAACGAACTCCGGCTGCGCGGTGTATTTGTCTCTGCCTCTGGTGTGCGTTCAATCTGGCTCAGGCATGATTTGGCTTCGTTCAAACAGCGTTTGCATGCACTGGAGAAGCAGGTTACTGAACAGCAAATCGTGCTGAGTGAGGCTCAAGTTGCGGCACTGGAACGTAAACAGGATGATGATGTCGCACATGGCGAAATTGACACGGCTCATCCAGGTTATCTGGGCTCACAGGACACGTTTTACGTCGGCACCATCAAAGGGGTTGGCCGGATTTATCAGCAGACCTTTGTCGATACCTACAGCAAAGTGGCCTTTGCCAAACTTTATACCACCAAAACGCCGATCACTGCCGCAGACTTACTCAATGACCGGGTGCTACCGTTCTTTGCCGAGCAGGAAATGGGGATGCTACGCATTCTGACCGACCGTGGCACTGAGTATTGCGGCAAAGCCGAAACGCATGATTACCAGCTGTATCTGGCGATCAATGAGATTGAGCACACCAAAACTAAAGTGCGGCATCCACAAACGAACGGTATTTGCGAGCGCTTCCATAAAACGATTCTGCAAGAGTTTTACCAAGTGACCTTCAGGCGTAAGCTGTATCAGTCACTGGACGAGCTGCAAACGGATCTGGATGCATGGCTGGACTACTACAACCGCCAACGTACGCATCAAGGGAAAATGTGCTGCGGCAGGACGCCGCTGCAGACGTTGTTAGAAGGCAAATCACTCTGGAAGGAGAAGGTCGACAATCTAAACTAATCTGACAATCCGGCACTAATCAAAACGGGGACTGTCAGATCAGGTCTGAACTTCTACAGCTTAATCAAACACCTTAACTTCATGCTCATGGTTTTGTTTGCAGCGGCTGATATGCCCTGCCATTTCGCTGAGGCTGTGGGCTTGGGCGGGGTTGATATCTAAGCCCATTTCACCCATTTCATAAGCAAGTGCTAGCTCTTGCAGGGCGGGTACATATTGTAAGTTGGCCGCGTTTCTGTAGTGCTGGAGTGCGCTCTTGTCGTCTTGTTTTAGATAGTCGCCGTAGCGATGCCAATTACCGAGGGTGTAGATTGCTGCGGGGTCGTGGTTTTTTGCAGCGGTTTGCACCATAGCGATTCCCTTAGCCTGATCCTTCGCTCCGCCTTCGCCTTTGAGCGTCATCATGCCTAGACGATAGATGCCAATATCCCCTGCAGTGCTTAGCCAGAGCCGTGCTTTTTGTGCATCTTGAGGCACGCCATCGCCTTTTAAATAGGCCATGCCGAGTAGATAACGCGCTTTTGAGTCTCCCGCTTCGGCCGCTTTCTCTAGCCAGCGGGCGGCGGCGTGTTTGTCTTCTACTTGTTCTGCAATCAGCCTGGCGGCGAGCGGATGCCCTTGTGTTGCCAATTCAAGTAAACGTGCTTTGCCATCCTTTGCATCGAAGCGTAATTGTTGAACTGCTTCATCGGGCATGGCTAAGTCACGCGCTTGCTGGCCTTGTTGATATTGCTTGATAGCGATGCCGCCAATGGCTAAAAGTGTGATGGCAACAAGGGCAAGTATGGGTTTGGATAAGGCTTTCATAAAAACTCCAAATCCCCAAGGCTTGCGCCCTGAGGATTTTTAAATCAAACGATCAGCGAATCATTACTTGCTCAGATCAATGCTAAATACCGCTGCGCTCTTATCCGCCTTGGTAGAGTCGAGCGAAACATTGTTGATTTTGTCCTGAGCGGCTACGCTGGCTGCTGCCGCATCTGCCGAGGTTTCAAACAGCACTTTGCCTGCTGTTTTGACCTTGGCAAAGCGCCAGTTTGCCACTGGGCCTTGTTTTGCCAGTGTCAGCGTTTTTTGCTCTTTGACGTAATTAACGATGATGTCGCGATTGGCATCGCCGCCACTATCAATCACGATCTGGCTGCCATCTAGGCCCGCAAATCCACCACCACCGCTGGCACGGTAGTTATTGGTGACCACGATAAAATCGGCTTTTAGATCAAGCGCTTTACCATTGAGGCTTAGATTAACAATGCGGCTACCTTTATCTTTGGTCACATCGATTTCATAAGTAATGCCGTCGATTTGATCAAAGTTATACGATGGGAATGCGCTGTTGATTAAGTCTTGATTGGCTGTTTTAGCAGGGTCAATTTGGTTAAATTGTTCTGCTGATTTCTCTAGCCAAAGCTTCACCGCAGTACCGTTGATTTTTACGGCTTGCAGTGTGTTCGGGTAAAGGTAAAGGTCCGCAATATTTTTGATTGCCACATCACCGGCCATGATGTCGGTAAAGCCAGTACCCCGGAAGTTGACTTTAAACGGCGCAGCGGCAGACAGGATAGGCAGCTTGTCGTACTGCGGTAAATTGGCTTTCACAAACTTGGCTACATAGTCAGCTTGTGCCAGATTAATCAGGCGCATTGCTGCTGTTGGGCCCACTTGCGAGAAGAAAGAGCTGATGCGGTATTCGCTCTTACCCACCCCAGCACTCACGTATTTGATTGTGCCTTGATGTTCTTTTTCTACCAGCTTAGCAATCTCGGTTTTTGCGGCTACGGTGGTGGCTACACCTGCAGCATCTTTCGTGCTAACCGATTTTAGCTCGCCTTGTGAGCTTTTGGTTTTCCACGCTTTGCCGTCAAACTCTAGGTTTAATTTCAATACACCGAGTGTGTTACCCCAAAATCCCGCCATGACAGTTGGCACGCCATTGACCAAGCCTTTTACATTGTCGACGTTCTTGATGTCTTTATAGTTTTTGCCATCAGGGAAGAAGCTGTGCGAGTGGCCAGACACAATGGCATCAATACCCGGTACATCTTTTGCTAGGTAATACACCGCGTTTTCCATTTCTGGGCTGTAAGGCGCATCAGAAATACCGCCGTGTGAAAGCGCAACCACAATATCTGCGCCTGCAGCACGCATTTGTGGCACGTATTTCTTGGCTGCTTCTACGACAGGTAAGACGGTGACTTTGCCTTCAAGATTGCGCTTATCCCAGTTCATAATGCCTGGTGGGGTAAAGCCAATTACGCCGACTTTCAGCTTGATATCTTTGCCATCCGTGGTTTTAAAGGTGCGTTCCAGAATCACATAAGGTGCAAATAGCGGTTTGCCATCGCCCGCATTATTCACATTAGAGACCATCAAGGGGAAATCCGGCCCTTTACAGTTTTGGCCTGCTTCTGGCCCGGTTTTCATGGCATTGCCTGTCACTTGACCAAGGAATTTCAGGCCGTAGTTAAACTCGTGGTTGCCGATATTTCCTGCATCATATTTCATGTGGCTCATGACTTTATGAATCGCGAGCTGGGAATCGCACTTTACTGGCTCGATTTGCGCTTGGAAATCAGAGAGTGAGTTACCTTGGATCGTGTCGCCATCGTCAAAGAGTAAGTTATTTGGATTTTCTTTACGTGCGGCATCGATCAGGGTGGCGGTACGCTCAAAACCAATCGTCGTGTCATCGGTGGTTTTGTAGTAATCGTAGCTCAGCACATTGGCGTGCAAATCGGTGGTTTGTAGTACCGCTAAATCAAGCTTGGTGCCTGCGGCAACAGTTGGCGTAGCCGGCGGGCTAACGGGCGTGTCTGTATCACTGTCATTGCACGCTACTAATACTAAGGAGCTGCAAATTAAGCTGGCTAATAATGTGATGCGCATTGCTTTTCTCTCTTCTGTTATTGGGTTCTTGTGTTGAGGCGCGAGAGTAAGGTTTAAAGTTTGCAGCAAGACTATCTTTGTGTTGCAGTTAGGTTAATTTTTTGTGACCTTGGGTTGGATATGCTTTGAAACAATCAAAAAAAGCAAAAATTTGCTAAACAATGAGCAAAAGAAGCACTTAATTATTCGATGATCTTACACCTCTCTAGTTTTTAATTACGAGTTTCTTAATTTTTCATGCGAGAAGGCGGTCCCAAAGAAATAGTATTTCTCAAGCTACAGAAGTTAGGGGGCAGTTTTATGCGCACTCGTCCACACCCTAGCTTGCAGCGTTGGGAAAGATAAACGTGCCTCTATGGGTATCAACTTGAGCCGTTTTGTTAAGGAAAATAGTCTTTGTAGGGGGTGAAACCCGCCGTTTTTCTCACCAATTATTTGGCATTTTTCACCCGTCTTATTTTGTAGGAACGCTTTTTTACCAAGCAAGAGAGCTGCGTAAAATCAAGGTCTTTAAGCCTGTGTGTTTAAAAGATTTAACATTTTTGGGTGGGCAGATGTGCTGACGGGTTTATTTGCGCTGCCATAGTTCTGCACGATGCGCAGAAAACCGGCAAAATAGCGGGTTGAATCCGCGCGGCGTGACTTTGTTTGATTATTTCAGGCGTGGCCTAAAATAATCAAATCAAGCACCTACGCGCACCTTGAATTTCGGAAAGACAGAATGTTAAGAATAAACGAAGTAAAACTGCCGCTCGATCATTCGACGGACGAGCTAAAACAAGCACTGCTCAAGCGGCTGGCTGTGTCTGAAGCTGATCTGATCAGCTTTACGATCTTTAAGCGCAGCTACGATGCGCGTAAACGTGCGGCCATTCTGCTGATCTACTCCCTTGATGCAGAAGTCAAAAACGAAGCTGCGGTGCTTAAACGCTTGAGTGCTGATCGCCACATCATGATCTCGCCGGATATTGAATACCAATATGTGGGCCACGCGCCGGAAGGTTTAACTGATCGCCCTGTGGTAATCGGCACGGGGCCCTGTGGCTTATTTGCGGGGCTATTGCTGGCGCAAATGGGCTTTAAGCCGATTATCCTTGAGCGCGGTAAGGCGGTGCGTGAGCGCACAAAAGATACCTGGGGCTTATGGCGCAAGGGTGAGCTGAATCCTGAATCGAATGTGCAATATGGTGAAGGTGGCGCGGGTACGTTTTCTGACGGCAAGCTTTACAGCCAGATTAAAGACCCTAAGCATTTAGGCCATAAAGTTTTACAAGAGTTTGTAAAAGCGGGCGCACCAGACGAGATTATGTATGTCAGCAAGCCTCATATTGGAACGTTTCGTTTAGTCAGCATGGTTGAAAGCATGCGCGCCAATATTATTGAGCTGGGCGGCGAAGTGCGTTTTTCTAGCAAGGTAGAGCAGCTGATTCTGAACGATGGTCAGGTTGAAGGCGTTGAGCTGGCCAATGGCGACAAAATCCATTCCAAACATGTAGTGCTGGCCATTGGCCATAGCGCGCGCGATACGTTCTACAAGCTATTCGAGCAGGGCGTGTATATGGAAGCCAAGCCGTTTTCGCTGGGTTTCCGAGTAGAGCACCCGCAAGCCTTGATCGATACCGCCCGCTTTGGCCCAAGCGCAGGCCATCCGATTTTAGGTGCTGCAGATTATAAATTGGTTCACCACGCCAGCAATGGCCGCTCGGTATATAGCTTCTGTATGTGCCCCGGTGGCACGGTGGTGGCCGCAGCATCCGAGCCAGGCCGTGTGGTCACCAATGGTATGAGCCAGTATTCGCGTAATGAGCGCAATGCCAATGCGGCGATTGTGGTGGGGATTACGCCAGAAGTAGATTTCCCAGGTCATCCGCTGGCAGGGATTGAGCTACAGCGTAAGTGGGAAAGTAAGGCTTTTGAAGCCGGTGGCAGCACTTACCAAGCGCCAGTGCAAAAGCTAGGCGATTTTCTGGCTGGCAAGCCTTCTACCGAGTTTGGCTCGGTTGTGCCTTCCTATACGCCGGGTGTGCATTTAACTGACCTAGCCGATTGCTTGCCTGAATACGCGATTACCGCTATTCGCGAAGCGATGCCAGCGTTTGATAAGCAAATTAAAGGCTTTGGCATGAGTGACGCGCTGTTTACCGGCGTAGAAACCCGCACCTCGTCACCGGTACGGATTAAGCGCGATAACGACACGCTAGAAAGCATCAACACCAAGGGCTTATTCCCTGCCGGTGAAGGTGCAGGCTATGCGGGTGGAATTTTATCTGCCGGTGTGGATGGTATTAAAATTGCCGAAGCGGTGGCTTTGAGTATTTTGAATACACGGTCTTAAATCTAAAATAAAACCAGCGTAAAACACATCAGTATTGGGTGTAAAACCGTGGGCACTTTGGTGCCCACGGGCATGTTGATGCGCCTGATTAAACATCTTTCTAAGAAATTACTCTCAAGCTTGCTTAGTATTCATATAAGTAGGCAGATGGGAGTGGTGAGATGGAAGCAATTGATAAGCTGGTTTTGGCTCGCCAGCTCCCTAATCAGGCCGTGGCGCTGGTGCTGGCCGGTGGCCGTGGCTCTCGTTTAAAAGACTTAACCAATCACCGCGCCAAGCCTGCGGTGCATTTTGGTGGCAAATACCGAATTATTGATTTTGCCCTGTCTAATTGCCTTAATTCAGGTATTCGCCGAATTGGCGTGATTACCCAATATAAATCGCATAGCCTGCTTCGGCATTTGCAGCGCGGCTGGTCTTTTTTGCGCAATGAAATGAATGAATTTATTGATCTTTTGCCCGCTCAGCAAAGAGTGGACGAAGAACACTGGTATCGCGGCACGGCCGATGCGGTATTTCAGAATCTGGATATTATCCGCAGCTACAGAGCGCAATATGTGGTGATTCTGGCGGGGGACCATATTTATAAAATGGATTACTCCCGCATGCTGCTCGATCATGTAGAAAACAACGCCGCGTGCACGATTGCCTGCATCGAAGTCGATCGGGTTGAAGCCTCCGCCTTTGGCGTAATGGCGGTGGATGAAGAGCGAAAAATCACCGCCTTTATTGAAAAACCCACCGATCCGCCCGCCATGCCCAATAAAAGCGATAAAGCTTTGGCATCGATGGGCGTATATGTTTTTAATGCCGATTATATTAATCGCATGCTGGCCGAAGATCTGGCCGATGAAGAATCTTCCCACGATTTTGGTAAAGATATTATTCCGCGCATTGTGGCCGAAGGCCGTGCACTGGCTCATCCATTTAGTGCATCCTGCGTATCGAGCGACGCCAGTGCTGCCCCCTATTGGCGAGACGTTGGCACGGTAGACGCGTATTGGGAGGCCAATTTAGACCTCGCCTCGGTGCTGCCTGAGCTGGATATTTACGATAAAAACTGGCCGATCTGGACGCATCAGGAGCAGCTTTCCCCTGCTAAATTTGTGCAGGATATCAATGGCAGCCACGGCATGACACTCAACTCCCTTGTCTCTGGCGGCTGCATTGTTTCTGGCTCTTTGGTGAATAACTCGGTGCTGTTTTCTAAAGTCCGTTTGCATTCTTTTTGCACCATCGATTCGGCGGTGATCTTGCCCTCGGTCACTGTGGGGCGCTCCAGCCGCTTGCGTCGCTGTGTGATAGACCGAGGCTGCCAAATCCCTGAGGGCACTGTGATCGGCGAGGATCGCAGCGCAGACGAGCGCCGCTTTTACTGCTCAGAAGGCGGTGTCGTGCTGGTGACAAGAGAAATGCTGGCGAAGCTGTGATAAAACCCAAATCTTGAACCACGGAGGGCACAGAGAACACGGAGTCTCACGGAGAAAACCTGATACGTCCTATTTTTGAAATAGCGTCATTTTCGTTGAATTTCCGATAAAAACACTCGGGGATCATGGCTTGCCTTGTTTGTGTTGATCTCTAGTCAAAGCTTAAAGCGGACATATTATCTTTGAATCGTTTGGTTTTCTCTGTGTCCTCCGTGTTCTCTGTGGTTCAAGATTTGGGTTTGGGGGCTTTTATGTTTACGAAGTTTGCTAAAACCAATCCAAGGGTAGCCATCTATGCGCGTGTTACATGTTTGTGCCGAGCTGTTTCCGCTGTTAAAAACCGGTGGGCTGGCTGATGTGGCGGGGGCTTTGCCCTTGGCGCTGGGGTATTTGGGATGTGATGTGCGCGTGCTCTTGCCTGGCTTTCCGGCGATTCTGGCTGGGCTCAATATTGATGGCGAAGTGGCCGCCGTGAATAGCATGGCGGGGCCGATTAGAATTTTATTTGGTCATACCGCCAGCGGCATTGCCGTGTATGTGATCGACGCTCCGCATTGCTTTGATCGACCCGGCAGCCCTTACCTCGATGTGGGCCAGCAGCCTTATAGCGATAATCATCTGCGTTTTGCCCTATTGGGCTGGGTGGCGGCACAGCTTGCCAGTGGCTTAGATCCTTATTGGCGGGCAGAGCTGGTGCATGCCCACGATTGGCATGCGGGCCTTGTGTCCGCTTATTTAGTGGCTGCGGGCCGGCCTGCAAAAAGCGTGTTTACGGTGCATAACTTAGCCTATCAGGGCGTGTTTCCGGCCTCGGCCTTTGCCAGCTTAGAATTACCGCCTGAATTTTTTTCGCTGGAAGGCATCGAGTTTCACGGCAAGATTTCTTTTATGAAAGCAGGGCTGTATTTTTGCGACCATATCAGCACTGTATCTCCACGCTACGCCAGCGAAATTACCCACGACGAGCAGGGCTGCGGCCTTGATGGCCTGCTCAGAACCCGAAAAGCAGATCTGACAGGCATTCTGAATGGCGTAGACGATCAGGTCTGGAACCCGACTCTCGACCCACTGATCGCCGCTAATTACAGCGTGGAAAAAATGCAGGGCAAGGCTAAGTGCAAGCAAGATATGCAAATGCGCATGGGCTTAGAGCCAAGCAGCGATCAGCCGCTCTTTGCTGTAGTCAGCCGCCTTACCGAGCAAAAAGGCCTGCATCTGGTGCTGGCCGCGCTGGATGAAATCACCCAGCGTGGCGGGCAGTTTGTGCTGTTAGGCGGTGGGGACGCGGCCTTGGAAGATGCATTTAAAGCCGCTGCCGCAGCTCATCCTGCGCAAATTGCCGTGCAAATTGGCTACGACGAAGATTGCTCGCACCGCATCATGGCCGCCGCCGATGTGCTACTCGTGCCCAGCCGTTTTGAGCCCTGCGGCCTTACCCAGCTCTACGGCCTGAAATACGGCGCTTTGCCGCTAGTGCGCCGGGTTGGTGGCCTTGCCGACACTGTGATTGATTGCAGCTTGGAAAACTTAGAAGACGCCAGCGCCACCGGCTTTGTCTTCGACGATTTTAATGTAGCCGCCCTGACCCGCGCTCTGCGCCGCGCCTTTATCCTTTGGCATCGCCCTAAAGACTGGAAAGCCACCCGCCGTAGCGCCATGCAGGCCGATTTTGGCTGGAGCGCAGCAGCCGCGCAGTATGTGGCTTTGTATGAAAAGTTGATGAATGAATGAGGGAAAAGGTCTGTAGGTACAGAGAGCCGGTGCACAACGACTTGCACACCCTAAGCTAGGGCGACGATTCCACGCGTTTTTTAAAGGAGCACCCAATGACGGTTTCTTTTGAATACGATTCTCCCGGTAATGATAGCGATGCTTTAAAGCATGCCATTGCCAATAAGCTGGTGTTTTTTATTGGCAAAGACCCGATTGTGGCTCAGCCTAAAGACTGGTTGAATGCGACTTTTTTGGCGGTAAGGGATAGGCTGGTAGAGCGCTGGATGCGCACCACACGGGCGCAGTATTCTCAGGATTTAAAGCGGGTTTATTATTTATCAATGGAGTTTTTAATTGGCCGCGCTTTATCCAATGCGCTATTGGCGCTGGAATTATTCGAGCCGGTGAAAGCGGCGCTTGATGAAATGGGTGTGGATTTAAATGAGATTCTGGATTACGAGCCTGATGCGGCGTTGGGTAATGGCGGCTTGGGGCGTTTGGCCGCGTGTTTTTTAGATTCAATGGCCACAATGGGCGTGCCGGGGTTTGCCTATGGCATACGTTATGATTTTGGAATGTTTAAGCAGCGCATTATTGATGGCCAGCAGGTTGAAGCACCAGATACCTGGTTGTCTGCTTTAAATGTATGGGAATTCCCAAGGGATGAAATTCAATATGTAGTGCAATTTGGCGGGCGAATAGAAACAAGAGGTAATGTGGTGCATTGGCTGGATACGCAAGATGTATTGGCGATGGCTTATGATTATATTATTCCCGGCTATCAAACGACGGCTACCAATACGCTTAGGCTTTGGTCGGCGAGGGCTTCACGCAGTATTAATTTACATATGTTTAATCAGGGTGATTATTTTGCAGCGGTAGAAGAAAAAAATCATAGCGAAAATGTATCCAGAGTTTTATATCCTGACGATTCTACCCAGCATGGCAAAGAGCTTAGATTGCGGCAGGAGTATTTTTTTGTTTCGGCTTCTTTGCAAGATATTGTGCATCGCTATTTATTTACCCATGAAGATTTTAATCAACTTAGCGATAAAACTGCCATTCATTTAAACGATACCCATCCTGTATTGGCTGTGCCAGAATTAATGCGTATTTTAATTGATGAATATCACTTGGATTGGGGCACGGCTTGGGGATATACACAGAAAATTTTTTCTTATACCAATCATACTTTAATGAGCGAGGCGCTGGAAACCTGGCCGGTAGAGATGTTTAGCCATTGGCTGCCCCGACATCTAAAAATTATTTTTGAGATTAATGAGCGCTTTCTCGCTGAGGTTAAACAGCGCTTTGCGGATGATGCAGATTTGATTCGCCGCGTTTCTTTGGTGGATGAATCAGGCGAGCGAAAAATTCGTATGGCTTATATTGCTGTAGTGGCTAGCCATAAAGTGAATGGTGTTTCGGCACTGCATTCTCAATTAATGAAATCGACCATCTTTGCTGATTTTGCGCGGATTTATCCAGAGCGCTTTACCAATGTGACCAATGGCATTACGCCAAGGCGTTGGCTAGCTCAAGCCAATCGGCCTTTAGCTGCCTTGATTGACGAAAAAATAGGCAGAACATGGCGGGTTAACCTAGATGAATTGGCCGAGCTAAAGCCCTTGGCTGAAGATGAGGGTTTTATTGGCGATTTTATGGTGGCTAAGCGGGCCAATAAAGAGCGCTTAGTACGCTATATCGCTACGCATCTCGGTGGTATTGTTTCACCTGACGCTTTATTTGATATACAGGTAAAGCGCATTCATGAATATAAACGGCAATTGCTTAATGTATTGCATGTGATTACCCGCTATAACTTTATTCTAAAAAATCCAGATGCCGCTATTGTGCCAAGAGTGGTTGTTTTTGCAGGGAAAGCCGCATCGGCTTATAAAATGGCCAAATTATTAATTCGCCTGATTAATGATGTGGGCGCTAAAATTAATCACGATGCCAGAGTGGGCGATAAGCTGAAAGTGGTGTTTATTCCTAATTACAGCGTGAGCCTTGCTGAGATCATTATCCCCGCTGCAGATTTATCCGAGCAGATTTCGACCGCAGGTACTGAGGCATCGGGCACAGGAAATATGAAATTTGCATTAAATGGCGCATTAACGATTGGTACTTTGGATGGTGCAAATATAGAAATTAGCCAAGCGGTGGGCGCAGATAATATTTTTATATTTGGTAATAATAGCGACGATGTGCAGCGCCTGCGGCAAGAATCGTACGACCCCCGTGCGATTTATGAGACCGATCCAGTCTTGCATGAAGTATTAAATCAAATAGCATCCGGCTTTTTTAGTGCCGATGAGCCAGAGCGCTATCGAGTTATCTTTGATTTACTGGTCAATTGGGGCGACCATTATCAATTATTGGCAGATTTTGCAGATTATGTAAAAGTGCAGGGCAAAGTGGATGCGCTGTATCTAAAGCCATTGGAGTGGCATAAAAAAGCCCTGCTGAATGTGGCCGGAATGGGGCGCTTTTCATCGGACCGCAGCATCAGCGAATATGCGCGTAAAATCTGGAATAGCAGCAGTGTTAAATTGTAATCGCTGTTGCGGTATGGTTCGATTGAGGGCAAATAAGGGGAAGAGGCCATAGAAACACCGTGATTTATCTTCGTTTTTCTCTGTGTCCTCTATGTCTACAGAACTTTTTAATTATCAACCCGCTGGGAATCCATGCAAAAAGATCAACATTTAATCGAAGAAAAAATCAGTAGCGAGCGGGTGTTTGATGGCGCGCTCTTGCATATCAATCGCGATACCGTGCGCCTGCCCGATGGTAGCCATGCCACGCGTGAATATGTGATCCACCCCGGTGCGGTGATGATTATTCCGGTGCTGCCCGATGGCAAACTTTTGATGGAGCGGCAATATCGCTACCCTATGCACCGCGTGTATCTGGAGTTCCCCGCTGGCAAGCTTGATGCCGGTGAAGATGCACTGGCTTGCGGCAAGCGCGAATTATTGGAAGAAACCGGCTATACCGCGCAAGAATGGCAAAAGCTAGGTGTTCACCATCCCATCATTAGCTATACAAATGAAGAAATTCATTTTTATTTGGCGCAAAATCTCACGGCGGGCAAGCCTCAGCTCGACGAAGGCGAGTTTGTAGAATGCGTAGCGGTGAGCCTCGATGATCTAATTGCAGGTGTGCTGGATGGATCGATTACTGATGGTAAAACGGTTAGTGGGATTTTCTGGGCAGAGAAGATGCTGCGTGGCTGATTAAGCATAGAGCTTGCAGGCAAGCTCTATGCTTACGTGTTGTTATTGCTTGGTATAAAGGCCGCGAGGCATCGCTTCTTGGTCGCTGATGCGCAGGCCTTTTTCTTCTATTTTTAGCTGTAGCTTTTCAAAGGTAGCGGGCCTGGCTTGGCTTTCATCGCTGTTTGCAAAAGCAGCTATCCGGTCTTTTTTGCGCTCTGCGGGAATCGCAAACCATTGCCAGTCACTTTTGCTTTTTGCGCCACGTAAACCTGCTCGCATCCATTCCTCACTATCAGGCATATCAACGATGGCATCGCCATTTGCATCGCTGATGGCGGTCAGCGTCTTACCTGTTTTGCTTTCAAATTTCACTGCAACGCCCGGTGTCGGCCCAACTTGGGGTATACCTACAATCGCTACCCAAGTGCCCGCTTTTGCGGGCTTACGGATACGCATTTCATCTTCGGTAAACAGGCGAAAGCTGGGGTTTTCTGCGGCAGGGGTGGAGACGAGCAAAACGTTGCCCTTGTCCACTAGCCAGGTACCTTGGGCGTATTGATCCACCGCGCCATAGCTCATCATCCATTGAAACTGACCATCCTTGCCGAGCAATAGCTCGGAGCCCACTTCACGTACCCCTTGCAAATAATAATGGCCAGGTAAGTCTTTTGTATTCTTCACTTCTGCAAAAACGGCACTGTTTAGGCAGGTGATAAGTAGTGCTGTAATGATCTTTTTCATTGGGGTCTCCATCAGTAGAAGGGGGCTTATTACGTAAAAGGTAGGCCTCTACTTTCTATGAAATCAGTGGCTAAGCCCATAATCTAAAACCAAGCCCATAAAAATCACCGCGCCAATTCGGTTGTTACTTAAAAAAGCCTTAAAGCAATCTGCTGGTTCGCGGGCGATGATCTGGCTGTATTGCTGGAGTGCTAAGCCTGCTGAGATGAGCAGGGAAATAAAATAAATCACGCCGCGCTGGCTCTCTATGCCTAGCCATGCCATCAGGGCGATAAAACCTGTGAAGCAGAGCATGATGGCGATCACGTCAAAGCGGCCAAAGGTGATGGCCGAGGTTTTAATGCCGATTTTTAAATCGTCAGGCCGATCGACCATGGCGTATTCGGTATCGTAAGCGATGGTCCATAAAATATTGGCCAGCAGTAAGATCCAGGCAAAAGCGGGCACGTCACCCGTTTGGGCGGCAAAGGCCATAGGGATGCCAAAGCCAAAGGCGATGCCTAAATAGGCTTGCGGTAAGGCTAGAAAACGTTTGGTGAGTGGGTAAGAGCCCGCTAGAAATACGGCGGGGATAGAGAGGAGTAGCGTCAGCCGGTTTAAAGGCAGCACCAGTAAAAATGCGGTGAGTGCTAAGGCAGCCGCCAGCAATAGCGCTTCCTTAGGTTTGATTTCGCCAGAGACTAAGGGCCGAGCATGGGTGCGCTCTACATGGCCATCAAAATCTCGGTCGCAATAGTCGTTAATCACGCAGCCAGCGGCGCGCATTAAAAAGGTGCCTAGGCAAAAAATCAGCAGCAGCATCGGGTCGGGGCGGCCATTGCTGGCAAACCATAGCCCCCATAATGTTGGCCAGAGCAGCAATAAAGTGCCGATGGGTTTGTCGATACGCATCAGGCGGGCGAAAGCAGGAAGTCGGGATAGCATAGGGTGAGTCAGCTTCAAAAAATGTGCGCTTACTTTGCTGCTGGAAAGCGCTGGCGTCAAGGTTTATGGCCTTTTCGCAAGAGAAAGTAATTACTTACATCTTGGGGGTATTTTGCGCTGAAGGTGGGCTGCTGGTTTTGGCTATCTTATTATTAAGCGCTGTCTAATAGTGCAGGCAAAAATACTTCGGTGACCAGTAGTTTGTCGTGGCCTGCATAAAATATCGAGCGCCTTGCCCATAGTTTCTTTGGTAATGATCCCACGGCGGCCTGAGCTTTTTGCCAGAGTGGATGGCGTGGATCGATGCAACACCAGCTAAGGTCAGAGCGGCAGATAGTGGGGTCAGCAAATAGCAAGGCACCTAGCGGGCGGCTGCCACTACGGCCAAATAGATGGAAGCCTTTATGTAAGGCGGCAGGCGTGGTGATGCTATGTGCGTAAACCAGCGAGGTGCGTTTGCTTTTTAAGACGACTTCGCGGCAGGCCATATTTTGTCTGTTGGCTGTTCTACTTAAGCAAGCTGCTTCATCCCAATGCGCTTGTTGCCAGCCTTGAAAGATCACTTGTACCGAGATCTCAGGAAAATGCGCCATCAGCATGGCGGTAAGAGAGCCGCGTTCGGTAAGCCAGGGGTGTAAAGGGCGGGGAGCAAGGCAGAGCGGGGTGCGCCAGTATTGCGGCAAAGACATAAAAGTGGCCAGGGTGAGCAGAGGCTAGATTATAAGCAGTGTCAGCTTGCTTGTGTGCAGGCACATTGTCGGTTTGATGTGATTAGCAAGAGGAGTCTTTGTGCTTTGCTGCTAAGCTGGAAAAATGAATAAAGCAAAATTTCTTGGAATAGGTGTCTTGGCGAGCTTGCCAGTGGCAGCAGCACAGGCAGAGATTGTGCTGCGTATCGGGGTGAATCAGCAATCATCTCCTCCTTATATTATGGGCGATAGTTTACAATTGCAGGCTTTGCCAGGGATTGCAATTGAGCAGGCACGTGCTGCAGCAACACAGTGTGGCGTTTTGCCAGAGATAGAACGCTATCCCCCTTTGCGATTACTGAATAGTTTAAAAAGTAATTTGATTCAAGGCGTGTTAATGCTCTCATATACGGAGGAGCGCGCCGCCTTTGCTGTTTATCCTATGCGCGATGAATTGCCCGATCATAGCCAGCGCTTAACGACTCTGCGCTATGCTTTTTTTGTAAACCGAGCATCGAAGCTGGTTTGGGATGGCAAGGGGTTGACGGGTTTGCAGGGCAAAGTGGGGGCAAATATGGGGTGGTCGGTTGTTAAAGATCTAGAGCGATTAAATATTCCCTATGAAGAGGCGCTTAGTATCGAAAATAACTTTGCCAAATTAACGGCAGGCCGTATTGATGCTTATGCGACGCAGCAACATCTGGGTGATGCTTTTTTAGAGCAGAATAAAAAATTAAAAATACAGCGCTTAGAGCCGGATATCAGCACAAAAGATTACTTTTTAATTTTTAGTAAATCTTTTTATGCCGAGCATCCCAAGCTGGCCATTTGTATCTGGAAAAATATTGGGGATGAGCGTGATAAGCTTTTTAAAAAGCGCATCCCTGTTTATTTACGCGAGAAGTGATCAATGAATATAGTTGCAATGACCCCCGAATTGTTCTCTCAGTTTTGGTCTGTATTTTCTGCAATTATTCAAGCAGAAGAAACCTATGCATTTGACCCTGATTTAAACGAGCAGCAAGCATTTGAGCTGTGGTGCACACTGCCTGCCGAAACCTATGCAGCGGTGGAAGATGGCGTGGTGCTTGGCTCTTATTATATTAAAGCCAATGCCAGCGGACCGGGCGCACATGTAAGCAATTGCGGCTATATGGTGGCAGATGCCGCCAGAGGCAAAGGCGTGGCCAAAGCGCTGTGCCAGCATTCACAGCAGCGTGCTTTGGCGCTGGGTTTTAAGGCCATGCAATTTAATGCCGTGGTTTCAAGCAATACTGTGGCAGTGGCGTTGTGGCAAAAGCTGGGTTTTGAAGTGGTGGGCAGGGTGCCTAAAGCTTACCGGCATAAGCAGCTGGGTTTTGTGGATACGCTGGTGATGTATCAATGGCTGGCTGCGGATTGAGCCACGGTAGGAGCTAACTTCAGGACGGGTGCAAGCTTTGGCATGCACCCGTTTTCAAAATATAGCCCGCTTTACACTCGCAGCTTACGGCGGCGCGTGAGCAAGGCAATCATGCCCAGCCCCATCAGCGCGTAGGTTTCAGGCTCTGGTACGGGGGTGATAGTTTTACCGAAAGAGCCGGTATTTGCGGCCAGATTGGCAAAGTTGCCATTGCCTAGATCAGACCAGTTGCCTGTGTTATTGACCAGCGCTTTGTAATCGCTCATCTGTGCTTGGCCAGTGCGTAAACCGGTGTATTCCGCGAAATCAGAACCATTTCTCAGCTGGATTGCGCCATTGCCAGTCGATAAGCCCGTATTTGTTAAGCCACCTTCTGCACTGCTGAAAGCGCCGGTAGAAATCGCTGCTAGGAAAGTAGTGGGGGCAGTGGCCGATGTACCGAGATAGGCATAAACCGTTTCGGCAGATTGGCTTAGCCCAAAGTTATTGCTGCCAGATACATTGCTGCGGCTGAATAAACCTAAGGAAGACGAGAGCTTGCGTGCATCATCTGTAGCACTAAAGCGAATCACCGTGCCTGCAGTGATGCTTGCAGAACCGCTTAGCCATTCATGAAAACTCTCGCCTTTATTAAAGCCTGCGCCATTCCATTCATTATCTGTGAAATAGATTTTGGTATTGGCTGCGATATCGACAAAAGTGGCCATGGCCCAGCCATCTTCATCAGCATTAAAGGTAGTGAAAGCCATATCGCCGCTAGCCAGGCCGGCATGGCTAGGGGTAGCGATTACTAAAGTCAGTGCAAGGAGTGAGGATTTCAGCATGTGGATGGCCTTACAAGAATTTTTGCGATTAAGAGAAAGCGTGCCGGGGCAGGCTTTCGGCCCTATATAAACTGATATCCACTATGCAGAAAGTGTGTGACTTGGCCGTGACGATTCGGTGATGCCTTTGTGAAAGCGATGCAGAATATTTGCCGCGTTGGTTATAAGCGGGCGAGCAGGTTCAAAAGCAAGTAGCGAGGTGCTGTGCTTCAGAAGCGGGTGCTCTATTTAGAAAATGATGGGTATGTATTGCAGATTAAGCTTGAGTGCTTCTTTTAAAGCTGACTTTAAAACAGCTGCCCCCGCTTGCTGGCGATTGATATTCAACGTTGCCACCATGATGCTCGGCAATCCGTTTAACCAGCGCCAGCCCTAAGCCATGGCCGCCTTTGCCCTCGGGCGTGCCGGGTGGGCGGTAAAATGGCTCGAAGATATGCGGCTGGGCTGCTGCTGCAATGCCTGCTCCTTGATCGCACACATTGAGCCGCACCCAATCGGCCTCTATATCAATACGAATGCTTAATGGTGCCGCGCCATAGCGGTTGGCGTTTTCTAATAGATTACGGATGAGGCGTTTTAAGAGTCGCGGGTCAGCTTCGATCTCGGTATTGGGGCCTGCTACGCTGGCCTGAAAAGGTGCGGCTTCAATCTGGCACAGCTCAAGCAAATCAAGGCGCTGGGTTTGCAGGCTTTCTGGCCTTGCATCAAGGCGGCTCATCAGCAGAATCTCTTCGACCAGCTCATTCAGCTCGCTGATATTCTGGCTGAGTTCTTTCTGCAAATGGGCAGGGGCATGATCGCCCAGCAGGGTGGCGGCCATTTGCAAACGGGCCAGTGGCGAGCGTAATTCATGCGAGGCGTGAGCGAGTAGATTTTTGTGCGCGTTCAGCAGTTCGGCAATTTGCTCGGCGGCGCGGTTAAAGCGAATCGATAGCCGCGATACTTCATCTTTGCCATGTACAGGCAATCGCACCGAAAAATTCCCTTCACCTAAAGCATCAAGCTGATTGGCAAGTGCCTCTAAACGACGGCTGAGCTTACGCGCCAATGGAATCGCCGCAATGGCAATGGCCAGTGCCAACATGGCAAAGCCTGCCAATAGGCCGGGGCTTTTTTCACGATGTGCTGGGCGGCCAACCAGAATCAGGCGCTGGTCGGGCAGGCGTAATTGAAAAATACGTGGCTTGCCTCGCCTTAACTCCAAAGGCTCGCCTACGCTGGCAATCATTTGTCCGTTCGCTGCATAAAGGCTGATAGGGATATCGAATTCCTGAGTCAGCTGGGTAAAAACTGCAGCTTGCTCGCTAATGGGCCGATCAGCAGGTGGAAGCGCCGCAGCCAGCAAATTAGCCGTGCCATGGATTAAGCGTCTGGGCGGCGGATCGTCATGCCATTGATAAAGCAGCCCCGCCAGAAGTGCAAATAACACCAGGCTGCCAACAACGGTAAAGTAAATCTGCCAGTAAAGCTTATGCCGCACGGTGAGTCCTTTAGCAGGGTGATATTTGATGTAGGGCGGGGGAAACCCGATGTTTATCAGCTTTTGATGTGCGTATCTGGTGGTTTTTTCACCAACCCAGGCAACTTAACAGGGCAAAGCTTGGTTTTTATAGGGTGTGCAAGTTTGTTTTTCTTGCGCACCGCCTCTACAAAAGCGATGGGTTTTATTTCATAGGCGCTAGGCAAAGCCAAAAAGATCTTTTAAGTGCCTTCGGCACGTTAATTTAGGTGCGGGCGTCCCGCTGGACCTTCCTTTCTTGTGTGGCCAAGAAACGAAGCCAAGCCACAACACCAATAACACGAAGGCTCCTACGCTGCGGACAATCGAGTCGGCGGCAGGCGAGACTCGCTCGTGCCTCGCTGCCTCTGGCCGAAACCCCGCCCCGCTTGTTCCTCGCTACGGCGTGTTTCAAGGGGAGATTTAAGCCCCGTACTATGAGCTGCGATATGAATCCAGATTGCTCATTTTTAAGATACTCAAAATCTATTAAATTAACTTAATTTAGCTCTCGTTTTTCTCCCTCAAACTTCATGTTCTTTGTGAGCTCTGTGTTTCAATATTTGGGCTTTATTGCAGAGCGGGGCATTTTTAATCCTCCGTTTTAGCAAATACATAGCCCACACCGCGCACGGTGATGATGCGTTTGGGGGCTTTGGAATCGTCTCCAATCGCGGCGCGGAGTTTTGAGATGTGTACGTCGATGCTGCGGTCAAAGGCTTCCAGCGTTTCACCGCGTACCTGATCTAAAATTTGCTCGCGGCTCAGCACTTTTCCGGCGTGGCGGGCGAGGCAGAGTAGTAAATCAAACTGGTAGCTGGTGATGGCGCACGCTCGCCCCGCAACCATGACGCTGCGGGCATCGGCGTCGATTTCTATATTGCCAAAAGTGAGCGAGTTGCTGCTGTCTGTGTTGTTTTGGCGGCGCAAAATAGCGCGTAGTCGGGCGAGTAATTCTCTGGCATCAAAAGGCTTGGCAAGATAATCGTCGGCACCTAATTCCAGCCCTACAATCCGGTCGGTGACATCGCCTCTGGCGGTGAGCATCAGAATGGGCAGCGGCTGGGTCTGGCGAATCTGCTTGCATAAATCAAGGCCGTCTACATCAGGCAGCATTAAATCTAAAATCAGCGCATCAAAGCTGCGGCTGGCAAGGGCCGCTAAACCCCGTTTACCATCGTGCGCCACGTCCACCGCAAAGCCTTGCAGCCGCAAGTATTCGGCCAACATCGCAGTAAGACGTTCATCGTCGTCGATGAGTAAAAGCTGCTTGGACATGTGATTCCTGTGGCGATGCGATTCAAGTTAAGGCAAAAACATAGCAAAAAAGCTGTTTTTTTCTAGGGTGTGCCAGTCGTTTTTTTGCGCACCGCTCTTCTGATTAGCAAGATTTTTCAATTAGTCTTGATCGAGCGCTAAACCTTGAACCACAGAGTAAAACGAGGACACAGAGTCCACAGAGAAAACCATCGAATCTGTTGTTTCCTCTGTGCTATCTGTGGTTCGAGATTTTGCGCCCTCAGCTTTAAGCTGAAGCATTTTTATAAGCAGGTTTCATTTTAAAAAACCTGATTAACCGTGCTTACGGCCTTTTCTGTCCATTTTTTCAACTAGTTTAAGTCTTTGTTCCGGAGTCAGAATTTTGCTGGCCTCGGCAAGGATCGCCGTCAGTTTACGGGATGATTCATCCATTGCCTTGATCTTGGCCGCGCGCAGTGTTTCTAGCTGTGCGGCATCTACCGTGGTCTGGCTTAAGGCTTTGCGCAGCTCATCTTTATCAGCATGCATCGCGGTCCGTTGCGTTTTCATTTCCGTAAACGCTTGCTCGGCAAGTTGATTCAGCTGGGCTTTTTGCGCATCTGTTGCGCCTACTTCTTTCAGCGCTTTATCTAAGCGGCCCTGCATCATTTTGTGCATTTGCTCAGGATTGCCGTGACGCATACCTGGCCCACCACCGCAATTGTCTGGTGCTGCTGCGTAAGCTAAACCGCCTAAAGAAAGCCCCATTACAGCAATAATAGCTGCACGGCGTTTCATCTGGCGATGTTGAAATTTGGCTTTAAGTGCGCTGAACATGGTGATTTCCTTGAGAGTAGTTTGGTTTTGCAAGATGGCTTGCAACAACTGCAGAATAGTTGACCGAGGTAAAGCGCATG
Organism: Janthinobacterium sp. B9-8; assembly: GCF_000969645.2. NCBI lineage: Bacteria > Pseudomonadati > Pseudomonadota > Betaproteobacteria > Burkholderiales > Oxalobacteraceae > Janthinobacterium > Janthinobacterium sp. B9-8. The sequence goes on along the minus strand of NZ_CP014222.1, from coordinate 2,337,841 downwards.
TGTTGTTTGTGTAAAGTTATGTGTAGTAGCTGGTGTTCTTAACGCATCGGGTAACCTTCACTTAAGCCGCGCCGCTTGGGGTGTTATCATTGTCTATACAGCGTTGATTTTTATTTTGACTAAAGGACACCCCATGAAAGACCTGAACACCAGCAATGCCCCTGCAGCGATTGGCCCCTATGTACAAGCTAAAGATATTGGCCAGCTGGTTTTTACTTCCGGCCAATTACCCATTGATCCGGCTACAGGCGAAATGCCGGCAGCAGCTGGCGCACAGACCACTCAGTGCTTAGCCAATGTGGCGGCCATCTTGCTTGAAGCGGGCCTGAACGCATCCAACATCATCAAAACCACGGTATTTGTAAAAGATTTAAACCATTTTGCCGAAGTCAATGAAGCCTATAGCCGCTTCTTTGAAGGCACAGGCAGCTACCCGGCGCGCAGTTGCGTAGAAGTCGCGCGTCTGCCAAAAGACGCCATGGTTGAAATTGAAGTGATCGCACTGCGCGCTTAAGGTTTTTGAGTTTGTAAAAGCATAGTAGGGTGGGCAAAGCGGTTTACCGTGCCCACCTTAAACTTACTCCTCCCATCCCCCGCCTAAAGCCATAAACACCGCAATCTGGTTGCTGGTGAGTGCGCCGTTCGAGCTAGCGAGGGCGCTTTCTGCGCTGGCTAGGCTACGGTTGGCGTCTAGCACGGTGAGATAGCTTGTTTTCCCTGATTTATATAATTGCTGCGCTTGTTTGGCGGCCTCGGTGCTGGCGCTTTTTGCGTTGATCAGCGCTGCATTGCGGTCTAGCTCGCGAGCGTAAACGGTGAGGGCGCTTTCTACTTCGCGCAGGGCGGTGAGCACGGTGGAGTCGAACTTAGCCAATGCGCCATTTGCACCTGCCGTGGCCGCTGCAATTCTGGCTCGGGTTGCGCCAGTATTGGGTATGGTCCAAGAAATCAGCGGGCCGATGCCCCAGCGCATGGTGTTGCTATCGCCAAATTGATCTAAAGCGCCGGTGGACCCAGCGGTTAATCCCAGACTGATGCTAGGATAAAGATCGGCAGTGACCACGCCAATGCGGGCGGTGGCTGCGGCTAGGCTGCGTTCGGCTTGGCGGATATCCGGACGGCGGCGCAGTAAATCACTGCCTTTGCCGCTAGGAATCGTACTGGCCAGTTGCGGTGTGGTATTGCACTGTAAAACCGACGCAGGTAAGACCGATTCGATGGCTTCAGGCACATGGCCAGTCAGTACGGCAAGGCGATACATGGCGATACGGCGCTGTGCTTGCAGGGGCGGCAGGGCGGCTTGCAACTGGGCCAATTGCCCGAGTGAACGAACTACATCTAAAGATGTGCCTCGGCCTGCTTTAAAGAGTTTTTCATCCAAACCCAAGCTTTGCTTTTGCAAGTTAACTGATTGCTGGGCGACTTGCAGCTGCCTGCCTGATGAGCAGATATCCGCAAAGGCGCGGGTGGTTTCGCCAGCAACAGAGACGCGGACTAAATCATAGGCAGCTTTGGCGGCTTCGCTATCGGCCTGCGATGCTTCAATCCCTCTACTGATTTTGCCGACCAAATCAAATTGGTAAGACACGCTCACGCCGGTGTCGTAGCTAAAATCATCATCCAAAGCCTTGGGTAAGCCTTTGGCTGCAGCGGAAGGGCGACCATAACCCGGAGCAAGGCTCATGCCGATATTGGGCGATTTTAAGCTTTGCGCTTCACCCAAGAGGGCACGAGTGCGGGCTAGATTAGCGGCCGCTTGGCGTAAATCGGTGTTGGCGGTAAAGGCTTGCTCAACTAGCTTGTTGAGTGCGGGCTCACGGTAAAGCTGCCACCAATTCTTCGGCAGGGCTGCTTCGCTTTTAGCGTCTAAAAACCCACTTTGTGCGGTGCTGCTATCTATTTTGCTGGCAGTTGGGCCTTGGTAATCAGGGCCAACGGCGGCACAGCCCGCTAAGGTAATCAAGGTAAATAAAGGTATTTTTTTTAGCATGATCATCTCTTATTTCTTTGCCGCAGGCTGGGAGCTAACTGTTGCCGCTGGCCCCGCAGCCTGATGCTCCTTGTCCGCAGGCTGGACTTTAACCGTCACCGTTTGCCCCGCCACCAGATGGATTTCGCTCGGGACTTTATCGATAGCCACGCGTACTGGGATGCGCTGAGCTAAACGTACCCAGTTAAAAGTGGGGTTGATATTGGGCAAAAGATTGCTGCTGGCACCGCGATCCCTATCGGCAATCCCTGCGGCGATGCTTTCTACATGGCCTTTAATTTCAGTTTTTTGCCCCATGATATTCATGGTGACGGGGGCATTTAATTTGATTTTCCCTAGTTTGGTTTCTTCAAAATAACCTTCCACATAGAAGGAATCCCGATCAACCAGTGCCAGCGTGGGTCTGCCAGCGGTAGCAAAGCCGCCTTTTTGCAAATCCAGATTGGTGATCACGCCGTTTACTGAGGCGTAGACGCGTGAGCGTGCTAGATTAAGCTTGGCTACTTCATGATTGGCTACGGCCTGCGCCATTGCGGCTTGCAGAGATTCAACTTTTGAAAGGGTTTGCTCGATGCTTTCTTGAGAAATTACCCCACTGAGCGATTTATTACGGCTGGCTTCACGCTCCGCTTGTTTTAAGGCACTGCGCTGTGCCTGTACGGCGGCTTCGGCCTGACGTAAAGAGAGTGCAAATCGCTCTCTGTCAATTTCAAATAAAAGCTGGCCTGCTTTTACTTCCTGATTATCCCGCACGGCCACAGCGGTAACTTGGCCGCTCACATCGGGAGCCACTTGAATCACTTGCGCGCGCACGCGGCCATCTCGTGTCCATGGCTCTACTTCATAGTGATTCCATAGACGCATGCCGATAAAAATGGCGGCGGCCACTACGGCTAAGGTAATCAGAATCTGGATTATTTTTTTCATTTTTTAACTCGATAGAAGCGTGTTGATAAGGCCTAAAAGGATGACGTAGAGCGCCGTATCAAACAGCGCCGGGTGCCATACCCAGTGATAAACGCCAAGGCGCTGAAAAACCCAGCGGGTGAGCCAGTAAGGTAGAAAGGCCAGTATGCTGAGCACTAAGAGCTGCGGCATAAACAATCCAAACAATTCAATTTCCATCATTGCTGTGGCTCCTGAGCGGGCCGAAAACAAGCAAGGTTAATCATGGTTTTTCGTCCTGATGATTGGGCAGGGCTATGGCTTGTTGCGATAAGTCTGCGATGGGTTGATGAGATAAATTTGCTACGGTATCTGGGAATAAATCGCGGCGGATACCGACTAAGGCGGCAATCAAAGCGAGCTGTGCCGCCGAGGCGGTTTCCTGAATAGCCCCACGCAAGGTGCTATCTAATTGGCTGAGCAGATTTGCAGAAGGGATCGCTTGTTTGGCGCGCCCTGCAAAGTATTGCGATAGCTGCGTGAGTAGTGGCTGGATATGCAAGGGCAACTGATCTTGATACTGAATCAAGATGGTCATTTCGTGGCCGATGCGTAAATCATTGAGCACGCTGGCGGCAGGCGCGGGGTCGCTCAGGGTGGCTAAGCGCGGCGCAAGTAAGCCCAGCCTGTCTATCATCCGTGAGGCAAAGCCTTTATCGGGTGTTGCTGCCTTACCCAGCTTGGCTAAATCTTGCCAGCCCGCAAGTAGGAGGCGATTAACGACCCATTCACCCGATAAAGATCGAATGAGCCCCGTTACAACAAGGGCACTGGCGATACCTGCTAATTCACCAAATTTGTTATTTAAAAAAGTATTCATATCGGCCATAGCGGTGTCTTGCAAAGCCAGTGTGCTAGCCAGCACCAAGGTAATCATCAGTGCAGGAAAAGCACTGGCTGGCCGCATCATAAAAATGCCTAAAATAAAAAACACAGGGAACATCAGCATCGCCAGCATGCCAAAGCTATGGGTGGCAGGGAGCGCCACTAACAGATAAAAAGCAGAGAGGGGAATGGTGACCACTGCCAGAATAAAAGTAGCTTTAATGGCGGGGGCAGGATCATCCAGCGCGGCAAAAAGCGAGCAGGCGACGGCGGCCATGACCGGTGCCATCATGCCCGATGGCCAGGCGGAGGCAATCCAGAAAGCGCCGCTGAGGGTAATGGCCAAAAAGGCCGTAAGCGCCGATCTAAAGGCAAGGCCTCGGTCTCGGTGCAGTTTATCTGTATTGGTTTTGATCAGAATTTTTTCTATATCAGCGCCCAGTACCGAGGATGACTGATTCATCGCACGGCGAATCTCTGCTGCGTGGGTGCAACACTGAATTAGCGCCGTAAGCCGTGTGCCCAAATTAATCAGCAGCACATCTTGCCAGGTACTTTGCGCGCTGGCCTTGGGCTTGATCGCAGCAATTTCTGCATAAAGCGCATCAGCCTGTGCGGCATTGGTACCCGCTTCAATCCAGGCGGCGATACGATTGAGCAGAGCCTGCCACTCAGGGGGGATCTCGCCCAGTGCCAGCTTACGGTCTTCAATGGCGTAAAGCAGCGGTAGCGCTAAGGCGAGTTGATCGCATAGGCCATTGACTAGTCCCGAGGCCCAGCTCAGACGCGAGGTATCAAAGGGCAGGTGGGTGGCTAAAAGGCGCAGTTCAGAAATGGTACCGGCCATTTTTCGTCGATCGCTATCGTTATCTTTGTTGCTTTTTAAAACATCAAGTATCCATGTTCTTGCTTTATCCCGTGCTTCATCAATCCGCGCTAGCAAGTTGGGGCCTACGGGCACGGGGAGAATCAGGCTGTGAATCAGCGTGGCGCAAACAATGCCCAAGGTGATTTCTTCTACGCGGGCAAGGGCCACATCAAAAATTGCGCCGGGCATGCTGACGCTGGGAAAACCGATCAAGGCACAGGTATAGCCTGCCAGCAAAAAGGTATAGCTGCGCGGGGTGCGATCAAGCAAAGAGACGTAGATGCAAAGGCTGATCCATAAGGCGAGCGCTAGCAGCAGTAATTCGGGTGAATTAACTAAATTGGGCACCAGCAGTAGCGTGACAATCGAGCCCAGCACCGTGCCAATCACGCGATAAATGGCTTTAGAGCGCACCGCTCCCGAAAAAGGGTGAGCCACAATATACGCTGTGAGCATGGCCCAGAATGGCCGGGGTAAATCCATGCTAAAGGCGATATATAGTGCCAGCATGGCGGCGGCAAAGCTTTTGAGCGAAAAAGATATTTCGCCAAATGTGGGCAATTTCACGCGGCTTGCTCACTTAAAAACTGTTCCAAAGAAAGCCGTATATGGTTAAAAATACGGTTGCAGGCTTCTAAGTCTTCTATGGGCAAGTCAGAAAAAACGTGGCTTCTTAGCTCGGCAAGCAGGATCTCGATTTGTCCGGCATGCTGGCGTCCCTCTTCGGTTAAACAGAGTATTTTGGCCCGCCGATCCAAGGGGTCTTCCGTGCGTAAAACAAGTTGATCGGCCACAAGTCGATCAATCACGCGGATTAAAGATGCGGCTTCTATCCCCACCATTTCGGCCAGCACACCGTGGCGTATGTCTTTATTGCGGCCGATTAAGACCAGAGGCCAGGCACTGGCGAGGGTTAAACCGCAGCGATGTGCGCACTGATCTACTGCACTGCGATACAGGCGTGAGAGCTGGGTTAGCTCGTTAGGGAGCGAGATGCTCAGCTGGTTTTTAATGGGATCCATGTATTTATCTCTATGGCTAATAGTTAGCATGGTAGCTAATTGTTTGGTATTTGGCTTTCCCACTATTGCCATGCCCTGAAAAGCCGCTTATCCATATACTAAAAAAGAAGCATTATTAGGTTTTACAAGCTTAAGTATTGTTTGAGCCCGTTAATTGCTTTCAATTTATGCTTAAATATGGACATACTTAAGTAAGTTATTGCCTTGTCATGATGTGCCACTTATCTTTTCTAACAAGATGGAAACTATGAAGCTACCTCGCCTGACGTTTTTAAGCTTAGCGCTTGCCCTTGCCTTTCTTCCTTCCATTAGCCCGGCGGCGGTTCCTGCAAGCAGCAGCGCCACTGCTTCAGGTTTGAAGCTGATTCGTTCTGTAGAGGGAATGAATGAATATGAGCTTAGCAACGGCTTAAAAGTATTGCTGGTGCCGGATGCCAGCAAACCCATCACAACGGTGAATATCACTTACCGTGTGGGCTCTAAGCATGAAAACTACGGCGAAACGGGCATGGCCCACCTGTTAGAGCATTTAATGTTTAAAGGCAGCAAGGCGCATCCAAGGCTGTGGGAAGAAATGAGCCAGCGCGGCGTGCAATTTAATGGCACCACATGGCTGGATCGCACCAATTATTATGAGACGTTTGCCGCTAAGCCAGAGACCCTGGAATGGGCAATCTCTATGGAAGCCGATCGCATGGTAAATTCGCGCATCTCGGGTGATGATTTAAAAACCGAGTTTTCCGTTGTGCGCAATGAAATGGAAAAAAACGAAAATTCGGCTTCACGTATTCTGATTCAACGCATCTTATCTGCGGCTTATCAATGGCATAACTACGGTAAAGACACGATTGGTGCGCGTACCGATGTAGAAAACGTCAATATCAAACGCCTGCAAGATTTTTGGCGAAAGTACTATCAGCCGGATAATGCAGTACTTGTGGTAGCGGGTTCTTTTGATACCGCGCAAACGCTGAAATTAATTGAAAAGAAATTCGGCGTTATTCCTCGTCCTAAGCGCATTATTGAAAACACGTACACTTTAGATCCTGCGCAAGATGGCGAGCGCAGCGTGGTGATTCGCCGCGTGGGCGAGAGCCAGTTTGTGGGCGCGGCCTACCATACGGTGCCAGCGGCGCATCCTGATTATGCTGCGTTTGAAGTGCTCTCTATTATTCTGGGCGATACGCCTAATGGCCGTTTATATAAATCACTCGTAGAAAGTAAATTAGGCACCGGCGTATTTTCATGGTCGGCCAATTTGGAAGAGCCGGGCTTTATTTTGTTTGGTGTGGAATTACGTAGTGAACAGAATGCCATATTGCCGCTGGAGAAAAATGATCAAAGCATCATTATGGCAAAGAAAGTGTTGCTTAATACAATTGAAGATCTGGCAAATAACCCGATTAGTGATGAAGAGCTTGCCCGTGCTAAAACCAAGATAGATAGTGATATGGCTAAAGTATTTAATAACCCGGAGCAATTGGGTGTAGCCTTATCTGATTATATTGGCAATGGCGATTGGCGTTTATTATTCTTATTAAGAGACCGGGTCAAAGCCTTAAGCAAAGCCGATGTGCAGCGTGTGGCGCAAACCTGGTTAAAATCCAGTAACCGCACTACGGGCGAATTTATTCCTGAAGCCAATCCACAGCGCGCACCTCTGCCTGCCAAAGTTGATTTGGCCGAACAAATTAAGCAGTTTAAGCCCGGTGTTGCGATGGCTGAAGGTGAACGTTTTGTTGCCTCGCCAGAAAACATTGATAAGCGCACGCACAGTGGCCAGTTTGCCAATGGCATGAAATACGCTTTTTTGCCTAAATCCACTCGCGGTAATACAGTATCGGCCAGTTTGTCATTGAATATGGGTAATGAAAAAAATCTACATGGCAAAGCACTGATTGCAGGTTTAACCGCTGAAATGCTTGATCGAGGCACTCAGAAACTAACGAGCAAGCAATTTGCTGAGCAATTGGATCAATTACAAGCCAAATTGCAAATAATAGGTGATGTTAATCAGCTTTCGGTTTATGTGGAAACGGTAAAAGATAAATTACCTAAAGTATTGGATTTGGTTAATGACGCTTTACGCCAGCCTGCATTTGATGAAGCTGAGTTTTTATTGCTGATTAATAAAGAATTGGCGCAGCTGGAATCATCGCGTAAAGAGCCGCAACCCATTGCTTCTGATTTGCTTAAAAGCCATTTAAATACCTGGCCAGAGGGTGACCCACGTGCTTATATCAGCCTTGAGCAGCAAATTACCCAAGTAAAAGCCGCTAAACTTGCAGATCTTAAAGCGTTTTGGGCAGAGTTTTACGGAGCCAATCACGCTGAAGTTGCTGTAGTGGGTGATTTTGACGAAGCAGCGATTAAAGCTCAGCTGGCTAAGCAGTATGGCAGCTGGAATGCCAAGCAAGATTACGCCCGTTTAGATGAGCCTTTTCAGCCGAATAAGCCATTAGATATTAAACAGCCTACACCTGATAAAGCCAATGCCTTTTTTATTGGCCGCATTGCGCTGCCTGTAGGTGAAGCGCACGCTGATTACCCGGCGCTAGCTTTTGCTAATTACCTTTTAGGCGGCAGTATGAATTCCAGAATTCTGGAACGTATTCGCCAGAAAGACGGCATTAGCTACGGTGGGGGCTCGAACGTACAAGTTTCTAGTCAGGATGAATCAGGTAGTTTCTTGACCTACGCAATTTATGCACCGGAAAACCGTGCCAAGCTGGAAGCAGGCATCCGTGAGGAAATCGAACGGGTACGCAAGGATGGTTTTACCGATGTGGAAATTAAACTAGGTAAAGAAAGTTTTGTGCAGCAAATGCAATTATCGCGCACTCAGGACGGCAGCTTAGCGGGTATTCTGGCCAGTAATTTATACTTGGGCAGAACTATGCAATTTAGCGCAGATTTTGAAACCAAGCTAAAAGCCTTAAGCCCGGCGCAGATTAAAGCGGTGATGGTGAAATACATCGACCCGGCAAAATTATCCGTGGTGTATGCGGGCGATTTTAATAAAAAGTAAGGCATCGATTAGATGGGCAAAAGCCGACGCGTAATGCGTCGGCTTTTTTATTTAAAAAAATATCGCATACACAAACATTAAGCCTAGCGTCCATTTGATTGCTAATACATTGAGAAATAGGGCGTCAAAAATCCATACGTCGTCGAGCGGAATAGCATGGCGCGAGCTGGTGGAGTAAACCAGATCGGTAATGCCATTGGCTTCGCTATTGAAAATGCCGACAAACATGCCGGGGTAGCGATAATACTGTTCCCGCCAGCGTTTTTCGTTTTCTAAGACAAATTCTGGGTAGTGGCGAAAGATAAGTGCTCTGGCGCGATGAAAAAGCTCGGCATAAAGAACGCCTAAGGCCAGCATAGTAAACACAAGAAACAAAGCCATGATATCACCCGCATTGCTGTTTTAAATTCAGCATAGCCTTTGATTGCTTGGGTGCAGTTTTTTTTAGGCTGGGGAATGAATGGGTTGGCTAGTTGGATGGCTGTTTATAAAGGGTGTGCAAGAAAAACGACTTGCACACCCTATATCACGATTACCCCGCATCCCTTAGCAAAACCATAGGCGATGTTTTGCTGAGCTTATGTAAGCGCCTGAGCACGGCCAAGGTGGTGATGGCGGCGCCGCATAGCAGGCTGGCGAAAGGCAGCCAGTAGTTAAAGGCCACAGGCAGCTCGAGTAATTCCTGGCCAATCACGACCCCACCTACACTGGCCATCAGCCCCGCGATTAAGCCTGCAATGCCGCCAACCAGCAGGCTTTCTGATAGCCACACGCTGCGCAGCTTCTTCGATGTGGCACCCAGCGCTCGTAATATAGCGGCTTCTCTGGCGCGCTCAGATTCGGTGGTGTCAAGCGCGGCAAACAGCACCGTTACCCCCGCTGCGATGCAGAATAAAAACACCAAACGCAGCGCTGCCGCAGATAAATCTAAAATCCGCCGCACTTCGGCCAGCACCTGGCCTACGTCAATAATCGTGACGTTCGGCAGGGCTTGCACCAGCTCGGGCACAATGGTTTTTTGTGCTTCACTGAGATGAAAGCTAGTGATCAGACTGGTGGGTAAATCAGCGACAAGCGCCTTGCTGGCAACCACAAAAAAGTTGACTCGAAAGGAATCCCAATTGACTTCGCGTAGATTCACAACGGGCGCGGTGACTGTGCTGCCCGCAATATCAAAGCTCAGCATATCGCCAAGTTTGATATTTAAAGTCGTGGCAAGTTTGGCCTCTACCGAGAAACCGGGCTGTTTATCATTGAGCGACTTACCCGCAACAATGCGGTTGTCCGCACTCATAATATCGCCCCAAGAGAGATTGAATTCGCGCTCTGCTAAGTGCTTTGCTCTGTCTTCCTGAAAGTTTTCCGGCTTGATGGCTTGCTTGTTTTGCATGGTCCAGCGGCCACGAATCATGCTTTGCAGCGCAGGTATGGGCATGTGTCGATTAATAAAGCGTTGTTCAAATTGCGCTGCTTGCTCAGGCTGAATATTGACGGCGAAATGATTGGGCGCATCGGCCGCCACACGGCCTTCCCATGTTTTAAGTAAATCGCCCTCTACCACGGTGAGCAGCCAGATGCCCAAGAGGCCAATCGCCAAAGCACCTAGCTGGGCAAAGGCTAGGCCAGGGCGGCGTAGCAACTGGCGCAGCGCCAGCTTAATCGGGTGTTCTGGCAAGATACGTGGTAAAAGCCAGAGTAAGCCAAGGCCGCTGCCGCCAGCGAGTAATAGCGTTGCCACAATTCCTGCGCCCACCATCAAGGCCAGCTTGGCTTCCGCCGCAATCCACCAGAGCAGCAATAAAAGCGCTAACAGGGTGAGTGCCCATTGTAAAATCAGGCTGGCTTTGGGCTCTAACTCATGGCGTAACACGCGTAGCGGCGGGGTATTTGCCAGCGCCAGCAGCATCGGCCCCGCGCTACCCATCAGCAGCACAAATCCCAATAAAGAGGCGATGAGCCAAGGCAGCAAAGTGCCATCGGGTAGGGCGGCAGGCAGGCGATGCTGAATGCTGAACACCAGCAGGCTTTGCGCTCCCCAACCTAGCGCGCCGCCGACGATGCTTGCCGCTAGCGTGAGGAGGGCCAGTTGCGATAGCAGCAGGGTGCGCACCGTGCCACGGCTCGCACCCAAGGTACGTAGCAGGGCAACGGTATCAAAATGACGGGTGGCAAAGCGGCGTGCCGCCAGCAAAATCGCCATGGCCGCTAGGCAGCCCGCAAGCAGGGAAGTGAGCCGCAAAAAGCGCTCGGCACGCTCTAAAGCGGTTTTTACTTCGGGCCGAGCATCGCGCACGTCTTCCAGTTTTTCGCCCCGCATCAGCTTGGGCTGCACCGCCTGATGCCATGTGGCAATGGTGGCGGGGGGGCCAGCAACGAGTAGCCGGTATTTTACGCGGCTACCAAACCCCAATAAGCCGCTGGCCGCTAAGTCTTGCTGATTAATCATGAGGCGAGGCTGCAGGCCAGAGAAATCCATGGCGGTATCGGGCTCGCGCTCTATCAGGGCGGCGAGTTTAAGCTTGAGCTGGCCGACTTCCAGTGTGTCGCCTAATTTGAGTTTTAAAGTCGCTGCCAGCCTTGCATCGGCATAGGCAGTGCCCGCCTCCGGCGCGGTACTGACATGGCCATCGGGCGCGAGCTTTAATTGCCCACGCAAAGGGTAGGCATGGCTAACGGCCTTGACGGACGACAGCATTACTTGGCCATTAAATCCTGCCATGCTTGGAAAAACAGCGGTTTCTGCGGTATTTAAACCCAGGCGTTCTGCCTGCTGCCGGTAGTTGGCATTGAGGGCGTGATCTGAGCTGATGACGGCATCCGCTGCCAGCAAATCATTGGCTTCCAGCGCCAGCAATTTCTCCATCCTTGCTGATAACAGCCCCACGGCGGTGAGGGCAGCAATGGCAATAATCAATGCCGCCAAGAGGGTGCGATATTCACCGGCTTGAAAGCTGCGGTAAAACAAACGCCAATTGAGTTTATGCATGGGGTTTCCGTTAAGGCAAATCGTCGGATTAATAGCCGTTGTAGGGCGGGTTACACCCGCTCTAGGAAATTGTGTAAATTAATTACGATGCTGAAAACTCGATCTGCGTCCCCGCAGAGAGTCTTAATTGCCAGCCACAACGCGCCGCAAGTTTTTCATCGTGGGTGACGAGCACTAGCGTGGTAGCGGTTTCCCGATTTAGCTCAAATAACAAATCAGCAATGGCCGTGCCGGTGGCGGCATCTAGGCTGCCGGTTGGCTCATCTGCAAAGAGGATTTTCGGATTGGATGCAAAAGCGCGCGCTAAGGCAACACGTTGCTGCTCGCCTCCCGATAATTGCCTTGGCGTATGTTCCAGGCGATGGCTTAAGCCTACTCGTTCCAGCCATTCTGTAGCACGGGCTGCGGCGTCTTTTTTACCTGCTAATTCCAGTGGCAGCATGGTATTTTCTAAGGCAGATAGCTCGGGTAACAGCTGAAACGATTGAAATACAAAGCCAGAAACCTGCCCGCGCAGCTCGGCCCGCTGGTCTTCGTTTAAGCTGCCTAAATCTTTACCTGCCAGCGTAATTTGCCCGCGTGAAGCTTGATCCAACCCCGCTAATAGGGCGAGTAAGGTGGATTTGCCCGAGCCCGAGCTGCCCACGATGGCAAGGCTGGCTCCCGCTGGCAGAGAAAATTCAATATCATGCAAGAGATCGAGTTTTTCGACTGCGGTGCTGACTGTCTTACCCAGACCGCGCACGGCCAGCATTATTTCTGAGGGATGATTCATGTGGCGTTTCGTATCCGTATTGGGTTTTAGTGTGTGTATGGCGTCGGCTCAGGCCGCAGCGCCTTTAATTCTAGTGTTTGGTGATAGTCTGTCTGCTGGCTATGGTATTGCAGCTAGTGCTGCATGGCCTGCATTATTAGATAAAGATCTGGCTAAGCAAGGTAAAGCATGGCGGGTGGTGAATGCCAGTGTGTCAGGAGAAACGACAGCTGGCGGGCTTACAAGGTTCCCGCAGGCACTTAAAACACATCAGCCCAAAATGGTATTGCTGCAGCTTGGGGCCAACGATGGCCTGCGTGGCTTGCCGCTGGCGGATATGGAAAAAAATCTAGCTAGCATGATAAAACTAGCCAAAGCCAGCGGTGCTAAAGTGCATCTGATCGGCATGCAAATGCCGCCTAATTATGGTGCAAGCTATACGCAAGGCTTTGCTGCGATTTACCCTCGGCTGGCAAAGCAATACAGTATCAGCTTAACGCCATTTTTACTCGCACCTGTCATTAAAAACACCACGCTCTTTCAGGCCGATCAGCTTCACCCTAAGGCTGAAGCACAGCCTTTGTTAATGAAAATGGTAGAAAAGGATATGGGGGTGTAGCGGTTTTTTTCAAATAACTCCCTATCTATTGAAAGTAGAGAGTTATTTGAGCACTGAGCGCTCCAAGAAACTCGCTATAAGTTTGTCTCTCTACTCTTATACCTCCAGCTATATTTCATGGCGTGGAGGCGTCTATAAGCCTAACGGCATCAATAAGCTTTTTTAGCTCCTCGTTTGTTTCCTGGCATAAATTTTATTTCTTAGCGATTTCACATTTATATTTTCTTGTTTTTTGTCCTGAATGCTTATTCTATTGCGCAGCACAGAAGTGTATCGCATAGATGTTCATTCGGTTTATAGGATTATGCAGATAATATTTTCTGAGTTTTTCTTATTCATCGTTTCAAGTATTATTTGAAAAAACTGTTTTATTTACTTGATGTGTTTTAAATGAAAATATGTTTAAGTTTTTGGTGTTTTGTCGTTTCTTTGATACAAGAATAAATAAAATTGAAGGTGGAGTGATATTTTTTTTGAATGGTATTTTTTTGAATTTAGCTCGGCATTCTTAATAAAAAGCAACACTATTATCTGAAGCTCCTACATATCATCTTTTTAAATTTAATGCTTTAAATGCTATTTTCTTAGCTTTTTTTGTTGAAATTTGTTAATTACCAAGTTTTTTTCTGTAAAAAAAATGAATTTAGTGCAATTTTTTTAAAATCACACCGCTGTGCTATGCCTGTGTTGAGTCTTACAGTGAAAATGACAATTGAATGCATTTTTAAAATATGCTTACTTCATTGCTAAGAGGCTTTGAATGCCAAGGTAAGTGATTTTTTTGTCATAAAGTAGTTTAAAATCAGTAGCATGCTTGATTTTTACACGCATTTTAAGTTTTTGTTATGGTTTTGTTGTGAATATTGACATGTTTTTTCTTGTTGGATTAGGATGTATTCGTTAAGTTTTTAGTCAGCTAATGTTCAGAAAGTACTTGATCTGCTTAACCGAACAAGCACACTGGGTGTGCATAGCACCTAAAACAGATGACATAAAATAGATATCACAAAAGGTTTTACCTTGGAAACGATATGGTCTCTTTAGCCAATCAAGAAAAAGACATTTACAAGCACCGGCATTTTTTATGGTGGAGAGTAAGTGCATTACTTGTGCTGGTTATTGCTTTTGTCTTGGCAATTATTTCGTTTCTTAACTATTCAAATTATCGTAAAACTTATTTTGATTTAAGTTTATCAAGGCATCTCGTTTTGGCAAAGGATTTGCGCCAAAGTATTGAGGCTGGCTTAAATATTGGCATTAAACCCTCTGAGAATTTAAATTTATTGCCTAGCATTAAAGAGCTCGTACGGAATCACTCTGGTATTCATTATGTTTTCATCATGGATGAAAATGGCGATGTGATTGGCGAGGGACAGGCTTCAGGTAAAAATGATTCATCCTATAAAAATAAAATAAACGAAACGCTGGAAAGCAAATACTGGCAAGAAATGACTTCGGATACCATTCAAGTCGGGATGGTGTTCGTTAATAATTTTAATATCAAGGCAGGCGCTGTAGTGATTGGCTACGACCGATTAGCGATTGAAAGTGCCACTCACCAAATGCGAAATAAATTAGTGCTGGATATGTTGCTTACTTTAGTACTGCTTACGGTACTGACTTTAGGTGGTGTGTATATCCTGACTAGAAAGTTTGCGGGTGAGCTGGCCCAAGTGAGCAGCGTGATAGACAGCTCTATCTACGCAGCAACCCCACTTAAGGTAGACGAGCACGTTTTGAGCGGCAGTGTAGCCCAAGATATTAATGACTTTACAACGCTCAGCCATCAGCTGGCCCAGAAAATGACTGAGCTGGAGCGGGAAATATCCCCTGTTACTCCTGCCCATTTATCGCAATCAGGGGGCTAGAGGTGAAGCAGCTGCAAATGCGTCTGGTTTTATTAGCGGGGGGCATGCTGCTGATATCGGCCCTCTTTTTATCATGGCTGGCATTGCAGCATTTTGAGACAGATTTACCGCCTGAAATGGCAAGGACCGTCGCAGCAGTGAGCTATTCAGTTGCCGAGGTGATAGAAAAAGCAGATCACTATGGTGTGCCACTGGATGAAATGGTCGGGGTTGAGGTGTTTTTAACTGCTGTGCGTAAAGAGAATCCCGATATCGCCTATATGGTTTTGAGCGATACACAGGGCAATATACTTTATCAGAGTGCCTACGACTCACTGGAGCAAAAGCCAGATTTACCCCGTGCTACAGAGCCAGCAAGCCAAAAAGTGGGTGCTTACTTTAATACAAGCGTGCCACTTATTTTTAAGCATCACCGTGTTGGGACATTACATCTGGGGCAGCGTTCGGCATTGGTTGAGCAGCAGGTGCAAGAAATTGCTTATGACGTGATGACGGTATTGTTGGTGGCCAGCCTGATTGCATTGGAGTTGATGCGTTTTGTATTAACGTTTGTGATTGCAAGCCCTATTGATGTGACGCATCATTTTTTAGTGCGAATTCGGCAAGGTGATTTCAGCTATTACCTCCCTTTTGATCACTTGGGCGGGGTAGGCCAATTGAGCGCGCAATTTAATCAGATTGTTGCCAAATTGAATCGGCGATATCAGGCTCTGTTGCAGCATGCCAGCCAAGTCGGGCTGGAGGCTTTACTTCGCCAGCGCTTGGCAGGCTTTCAGTTTCATGCTCCTGGCAAGCGCCAGACGCTTTATGCCACTGCGGTTGATCATATTCGTTGGCCATTTTTTCTGTTGATCTTTGCAGACTCATTGTCTTTATCGTTTTTCCCCGTTTATGTTGGGCAGTTTTATTCGCCTGAAATGGGGGTTTCTAAAAACATTGTGATTGGATTACCCATATCGATTTTTATGTTTACTTGGGCACTATCGATGCCATGGGCGGGAATGTGGAGTGATCGGGTAGGGCATCGCAAAGCATTTATTGCTGGAGCAGCGGTGACTACATTGGGCCTTATTCTTACTGCCTGTGCGCAATCACTATATGACTTGCTGCTGTGGCGCTCGCTCACGGCCCTAGGCTATGGGCTTGTATTTATTACAACTCAAAGCTATGTGACAAGTCATACACCTATTGCCCAAAGAACCAGAGGGATGGCGGTCTTTTTATCTTGTTTTTTTGCAGGTTCTTTATCAGGCTCTGCAATTGGCGGGATTCTGGCTGATCGGCTTGGGTATAACGCTACTATTTTATTGTCTGGGCTCTTAAGTGCGGCTTCGGCCATTTTTGTGTTGCGCTTTCTTCGCAGCAACCCAGATGCCATTGCTGCGGTAAAGAAAAAATTAAGTCTTAATGATTTTAAGTGCTTATTAAGAAATAAAAAATTTGTTGTGATTACTTTCCTGGCTGCTGTACCTGCAAAAATTGCATTAACAGGTTTCTTGTATTACTCGGTTCCTCTGTACTTAAAGTTGCTTGGAAATAATCAATCCACTACAGGTCGAGTCATGATGGCATATGGTTTGGCAATTATTGTTTTATCTCCTTATGTGGCAAAAATGGCCGATAAAATTGGCCATTTACGATGGTTTGTGAGTATTGGTGGTTATGCCGCCGCCGCAGCAATGTTTATTATTTATTTTTTTGATAGCACGGCGGGTTTACTGGCAAGTATTACTTTACTTGGCATTGCCCACGCTATTGGTGTATCACCACAGCTGGCACTGATTAATGACTTCTGTAAAGAAGTGGTGCAAGAAGTAGGGGGTGGAACCACAACCGGAATTTTTCGGTTAATTGAGCGTCTTGGTAATGTGTTAGGGCCCATTATTGCGGGCGTGCTTATCTCTCAATTTGGTTTTAATGGTGCTTTTTTTGGAATTGGCATGGTGTCTTTTATTTGTGCAACTTGTTTTACTGTCATGTTCTTTTTGTTTGACCTAAATCAACCCCGTACTGCATTTGCAGGCTGAGGCAATAAAGGGAATCACAGATGTATTTTCGTTGCCTTATTTTATTTACGTATTTGCTCTGTTTTTCTCTTGAATTAAAAGCAGCTGAAATTAAGGAAAAACCACCGTATAAAGTGATGATGATTCTTTACCGTGGATTTACCGATGCAGAAAAAGGATTTATTGCCTATTTTAAACAGCGCCATATTGCTGCTGAATTTATTATTCGTGATGCGCAAGCTGATAATACAAAAATTGCCGAGTTTGTGAGTGAAGCGCGCGAGTTAAAACCAGATTTGATTTATACCTTTGGTACAACGGTGACAGCAGAAGTAGTTGGTTTAGTCGGTCAGGTTAATCCACATAAACATATTACTGATATTCCGGTTGTATTTAATATTGTAGCTGACCCTATAGGAGCAAAGCTGGTTAAAAGCATGCAAGCATCCGGGCGAAATTTAACGGGTGCATCACATTTAGTTCCACTTAGCGCACAAATGAATGCATTACAAAAAATGCGTAACACACAAACAATTGGCGTGATTTATAACTCACAGGAAAAAAATGCGGTACTTGCGGTGCAAGGTTTAGAAAAAATTGCAGCAAAGTATAAATTATCGCTAGATTTAGCCCCAGTTGCCTTGGATGAAAATAATAAACCAAGTGTGGAAGGAATAAAAATTGCAGCACAAACATTATTAGAAAAAAAGCCACAGTTTATATATATACCATCAGATTCATTTATGATTAAAAATGCTCGGACGGTAGTGCAAGTTGCACAAGCTGCAAAAATCCCCGTTTTTTCTGCCACTGAAGCGCCTATTCGAAATGACGGTGCATTATTGGGGCTGGTGAGCACCTATTTTAACGTAGGTGAATTGGCCGCGTATAAGGCAGAGCAAATATTGTTGAAGAAAGAGCGTGTCTCAAAAATACCTATTGATTCTTTAAATCGGTTTACCTATTTAGTGAATATGGGAGCTGCAAAAAAATTAGGAGTTTATCCTCCTTTGGCCGTTATTAAATTTGCGGAGCTGATATCGCCTATGGATGCAGGGGATGCAAGAGAGTAATATTTTAATGTTGTTAATGGCCGCATATTAATTGCGGCTATTTTTATTGATTAAATATGTTTTTTGAAAAAATAGCCGTGACATTATAAAAAACTTCAATAATATGATGTATTAAAATCATTGATTTTAATACATAAATTTGTGTGTTGTTACATAAAGGGTACAGGTGTTTTTTTATTAATATTTATAATATTTAATGCTTGACGCTATTTTATTTTTAATAGATTATTGTATTTGAGCTTGGCTCAATTGTATAAACGAAGGCAATTAAATAGCTCGTTCATTTGTTTGATCGGCTTATGCCATTTTCAAAACTAAAGGACTTTAAAATGACTGCTAATACTGAGCAAAAAAATAATGATGCTGTAGAACAAGAAGTAAAGTCAGATGATATTAAATCTAAGGTTTTGAGCCTTCAAGCGCTTGCAGAAATCAGTGCTGGTCTTGCTGACAAACAAGTTGCTGACTGGAGCACAGTGAGCAACCATTGTGGTAGCAACGATCAACAGTAAGCAGAATAAATAGTTGTTCTGAATAAAGTTTAACTATTCATTTTATTCAAACAATAAATTCTGATTTTAGGCAGCGCAAAGAGTTAATGCTTTGCGCTGTTGTTGCTGTTTATAAACGAGCAGAGCAGGGTGGAGCATAGAAGTGACTTCTTTATTAAAAAATACAAAAAATATTGATAATGATGATTTTTTTGTACCCACATCTGCATATAAACCTTCAATGTCTTATTATAACTCTGTATTAAAACTCCTGCCGCCTATGTGGCGCTTAAGCCAAGGTCCATTCTGGACACAAATTTTATCACCTAAGGCCGTGCTTCCGGTTCAGGGGTGGAAGATTCACGTCTCTGCAATTCCAGAATCCGCGTTACGCATTTTAGGAAAAGTGACGATGGTTTGCCTTGATCAGGGCGTTGAATTTAAATTTGCGAGCGACCCGCATATTTTATGGACACTTCTTAGAAAAAGATGTGCACGACAATCAGCTGGAAAATTCATTACGATTTATCCAAGTAGTCAAATTATTTTTGAGCAGTTGATTGAGCGTCTTTATATTGCATTAGAAAATGAAAAAGGCCCTTATATTTTGTCGGATAGGCAATACCGAGACTCCAGCGTGCTGTTTTATCGCTATGGTGGTATTAGCTCATTTTCTGAGGTCAATGTGAGTGGTGAAAAAAAGATGTGTATTCTTAATGATCAATTTGAATATATTGAAGATCATCGCTCACCCTATTTTGTATTGCCCGATTTTATAAAAGATGGATTTATTAAGCAGTTGCCTATCTCTGCTAAAAATAAACAGGGTGATGAAGAAAATACTGATGAATGTTTAATTATTGGTGAAGAATACGAAATTATTTCAGTAATTAAATATTCAAGTGCAGGTGGCGTATATCAAGCGAAAAGCATATTGAGCAAAGAGGATGTAGTTATAAAAGAAGCCAGGCCATATATTGAGATAGACAATCAAGGTGTCGATACAATTGATCGTTTAAAAAAAGAATTTCGTATTTTAAAAAAAATTAGTGGCACTGGCATTAGTGCTGAAGCGATTGGATTCTTTGAGGAATGGGATCATTATTTTTTAGTTCAAGCATTCCTTGAAGGACAAAATCTCCGGCAGTTTGTAGTTCAATCAAATAAATTAATTCATGCTACGGTGTCTGATTCCAGTATGAGGCAGTGGTTTGATAATATTTTAAAAATTTCAACTCAATTGTTTGAGCAAATAATATTGCTACATAAACATGATATTGTTTTTGGTGATTTATCATTAAATAATATAATTATAAATCCAGTAACAATGGAAATAAAATTAATTGATTTTGAAGGTGCTGTCGAGCTAGGTGTGGATTTAGCGACTAATATGTTTTCACCTGGCTTTGGTAAGCGTTCCCGTATGAGTAAAGTGAATATTGATTTTTCTGATGATTTTTATGCGCTGGCTTGTTTTCTGATGGCAATGGTTTTACCAAACATTACATTAAGTGAGCTTAATGATGATTTTGTAAATACGGCTTTGACAGAGCTAAGTAAAGATATTGCTTTGCCTGCTGAATATATTAATTGTATTAAATACCTTATGTCTGATGAAAAAATTGATTTGTCTTTCTGCCTTGAGCAGTTAAAAAATACAAAATCTGATGATATTCATGGATTTAATTTAAATGTAGGCAATATTAATTATATTCATCATTATTGTTCTAAAGTAGTAGACGGTGTGTTTAATTATAACTTCCAGATAATGGACATATCCAAATCAGAGCGAATTTTACCGCTTGGAACGAATGTCTATGACCCAATGGCTGTAGATAATGGCATACTTGGTGTTGCCTATGCATGGAAAAAAGTAAAGGGCGCTATTCCGGATGAATTGAATAATTGGATACTGCGTCAGTTTCATACCGGAGGACATTTGCCGGGATTGCTTAATGGCTCTAGTGGTATGGGGTGGGTGCTCTATGAGCTTGGACATCAAAAACTGGCAGAAGATGCAATACAGGCAGCGAGTTTACATCGTTTATTATTTCAAAAAATGTCTCTTGGTTATGGTGCGGCTGGTTTTGGTTTGAGTAATTTATTTTTATGGACAAAAACTGGAAAAGAAAAATATAAAAATGAGGCAATAAAAATAGCAGATATAATTTGTGATGCTGCAATTACACAAGAAAATGGATGTTCCTGGGATGGCACCACCAATGAAGGAATTGGGGTGGGGCTTTGGGAGGGGGCTAGTGGTATTTCTTTGTTTTTATTGTATATGTATTGCGTGACAAAAAATGAGCGTTATCTTATTTTTGGCGAAAACGGATTAAGTTTTGATATGTCGTGTGGGCGTGAAATCGAAGGGACAATAGGTTTTCCACGTCATACTGTAATGGCTAATCATGTTTTATACCCGTATTTGGCATATGGTAGTGCAGGAGTGGCAAGTGTTGTGCTGCGTTACTATAAAATAACTAAAAATAAAAAATACTTTGATCTTATTGAAAAAATAAAACCTGCGGTTTCGCAGAAATATACCATATCACCTGATTTATTTTCAGGGCTGGCCGGGCTTGGAAATTATATGCTGGATGCGAATGAATTCCTTAATGATGCATCGTATCTAGGTTTGGCTTATCGGGTTGCTGAAGGATTAAAATTATTTTTAGTTGAAAGGGAGCAAGGATATTCATTTCCTCTTCTAACACCCACAAAAATTTGCACTGATTACTCATCTGGTTCTGCTGGCATTGCATTATTTATGAATCGCTTAGTAAAACGTGATCTGAATTTTAACTTTATGATGGATGAGCTTATTTATGAGCATCTTTCTTCAGAGCATGGTGATATGCCCGTTGCAGTCTGTGACTAAATGCTTGCTGCGGAGGCTGCAATATCCAGTACATTTGTGGATGACGTAGTGCTTGATTTTCGGGATTTATTATGATTTTTAAAAAAACAAAAATTAACATTATTCTCAATGGGATTTTTTTGTTTTTATTGAATATGAATGCAAGCTCTGCTGAATTGCATATTTTTGATGTTGTATATCATGCTTTGAAGAAAAATACAGATATACAAATTCAAGAACATTATATTGCTATTGCTCAGGGCCAGCATTTACAAGCCGTAGGTCAATTTGACTGGGTTTTATCGTCTTTACTTAATTACGATAAAAAAATTACGCCACAATTTAATAATCCTGATCTCGGGTTAATTAATAGTGGCTATCAATTAGGCTTAAGCAAGCCACTGCGTAATGGAATGATTCTGAGTAGCCGTGTTGATGCAATGGCGAATGATGAGGGCATGGGGCGTGCTCAGCAGAATCAGCTTAAATTAGATATTTCATTGCTTGTTCCTCTGCTTAAAGGCAGTGGCCCGGAGGGAATTGCAGCAGAGGAGGATGTGGCAAAGCTGAATATTGAGCTGAGCCGTTATCAGCTGCGCGATCGCATTTCTCAAACACTTTACAACACGATTTTGGCATATTGGAATTATCGTAATCGCGTTGAATTGGAAAAAGTGGCGATCAGTAGTGAAGAGCGCAGCCAGAGCTTGCTGCTCTCTATTCAAAAGTTAGTCGATGCTGCTGAAAAGCCACGCGCTGATTTGGTTTTGCTCAAGGCCGATCATGGTGACAAGGTTGCGCGGCGGCAGGCTGCCGTGTTGGCGAGCACTGAAGCAAGAACGGTATTAGGTCGTTTGCTGGGGCTGGATGCGCTTGGCATTAGGCAATTGCCAGAGCCGAGTGATGCACTGCCTGCTGTGCTGGATATTGCCTACCCTTTGAATGTCGATGCGATGAGCGCCGCAGCTTTGCTACAGCGCCCGGATATTCAGGCCTTGGCCATGCAGTTGGAGGCCGCTAAACGCCAGATGCAGGCGGTGCAAGATCGTTTAAAACCGCAGCTGAATCTTACGCTTGGGCTGGGCTATGCCAAGGCTTCTGAGGGTGGGGGGCGTTATAGTTTTGCGGCGGAATCTGGCCAGTTTCAAGCCACGCCTTCGGTATTTGCCCGCCTGAATTTTCAATTCCCTATGCAAAATAATGCAGCCAATGGTGCGGTGCAAGAGCACTCGGCGCTGATGTCGCAGCTGGTGCTGCGGCAGCGGGATTTAAGCATTGGCATTGCAACTGGAGTGGAAACAGCTTTGCAGTCTTTATTTAATACAGCAGAGCAAATAAAGCTGGCCAAAGAGGGTTTGTCTTTGTACGAGCTGGCGGTGAGCCAGGAAGTGATTAAGCAAAAGAATGGCATATCCACTTTGATTGATGTGATCAATACCGAGGCGCGGTTTGTGAGTGCCAGGGTGAATTATTTGCAGCTCCAGCTAGCCTACGCCAGTGCGCTGGCGAGATTGCGCTTTGAAACAGGGACTTTTTTACCTGCAGCAGGGGGTAACGATATGTTGTCACTTGATATGAATGATCTGGCGGGTTTAGGGCCATTGATCACTTTTCTTCCCTCCTTGAGAGCCAAGTAAACGTCATGATCAAAAAAGGCATTTTCAGGCAGGTTGCACTCAATCGTTTATCTTCACCTGAAGAGCTGGATAGCTTATTGCAGGTGACTTCATTTAAGGGGTGGATTGCACTTGCGGGTATAGGCCTCTTATTAGTGACGGTACTGGTGTGGTCTGTTTTGGGAGTGCTACCGACGAAGATGCTTGGGCAGCAATGCATTCTGGTAAAAAATGGTGGCGTTATTGTGCAAACAAGCTCGGCGAGCGGGCGTTTATCTGATCTGGCAGTAGAGGCAGGAGATACGGTGACGCGCGGGCAGATTATTGGTCGTTTAGAGCAATACGATTTATTACAAAAAATTAAGGGTAGTGAGGCACGTTTAAAAGAAGTTGAAGCACAGCATGCACAGGCCGTTGCTATGGCGGGTAAAAGCGCGGCACTACTTGAAGCCACAATGGCACAGCAGGTGCAAAATCTGGATCGTCAGCTGGCGTCAGCCAAGCAAAGGGCTCAGCTTTTGAAAGAGCGCATTGATAGCCAGAGCAGCTTGTTTGAGCAGGGCTTAATTACCAAGCAAACTTTGATTGCTTCTCAGCTGGAGCTGGCCGCTGTTCAGTTAGAGGCGGAAACGGTGAAAGGGCAGTTTAAGCAGTTGGAAGTCACTCGGCTGGAGGGAAAAAAGCAAAGTGATCATGAAGTTGTCCAGACGATGAATCAGTTGGACGATGTAAAACGCATGCTAGCCTTGATGCACCGAGATGCTAAAAATTTCACTTCAATTATCAGTCCTTATACGGGCCGTGTGCTGGAGGTAAAGGCGGCAGAAGGGCAATTGGTAGAGCGGGGCACTCATCTGATTAGTGTGGAGCCAACAGGTGTCGATATTAACGAGATTGAGGCTTATATCTATTTGCCCGCTGCCGATGGCAAAAAAATCAGATCAGGGATGAAGGTAGAAATCAGCCCTAGTACTGCCAAGCGTGAAGAGTTTGGTTTCTTGCCTGCTTTTATTACTTCGGTTGCCGATTACCCATCCACAGATCAGGGCTTGATGCGGGTGTTTGCGAATGAAAAACTAGTTCAGCAATTAAGTGGCACATTGGCGCCGATTCAGGTGTTGGCGGCACTTAAGCCTTCTTCAAAAAATATTAGTCACTATGAATGGTCTACCCGCAAGGGACCGCCATTTTCTATTCAGAGCGGTACATCGTGCTCAGCCACCATTACGCTTTCTGAGCAAAGGCCCATTAGCTTAGTACTGCCCATTCTTAAAAAAACCATGGGTTTGGATTAAGGACGCGCCATGTTAAAAAAACTGAGCACGATCTGGCCGGCCTTGCTTGCATATTGCAAAGCGACTTCGGCAAGGCGTAAGGCAAATACGCCTGTGGTGTTGCAAATGGAGGCCGTGGAATGTGGGGCCGCATCATTGGCGATGATTCTGGCCCATTACAAAAAATATATTCCGCTTGAGACATTACGGCTTGATTGTGGCGTTTCAAGAGATGGCAGCAAAGCGCTTAATGTGGTGAAGGCCGCGCAACAGCATGGCTTGCTGGCGAATGGTTTTCGTAAAGAGCCCGCCGATTTGAGGGCGATGCCCCTGCCCATGATCTTGTTCTGGAATTTTAATCATTTTGTGGTTCTGGATGGTTTCAGTAAGGATAAAGTGCTTTTGAATGACCCTGCCAAGGGGCGCTGTGCGGTGAGCGAGGCAGAGTTTGATCAGTCATTTACCGGTGTAGTGCTTACCTTTGAGCCAGGGCCAGATTTTGTCCCTTCAGGCCAGCCGCGCCGTATGCGTGATAGCTTGCAGAGCCGCCTTAGCGGATCGGGGGCTGCACTCAGTTATTTAGTTTTATTAGGTGTGGCGCTGGTTGTGCCGGGCTTAGTGATTCCTGTGTTTACCTCCGTGTTTATCGATCAGGTCTTGGTCGGGGGACTCAACAGCTGGTTGTGGCCGCTGATTAGCGGAATGCTGCTAACGGCCTTACTGCTTGCTGTATTAAGCGCACTGCAAAAGTATTATTTGCTGAAATTAGAAATGCGGATTTCTTTAAGCACTTCATCTAGGTTCTTTTGGCATGTATTACGTTTGCCACTTGGTTTTTATCACCAGCGCTCAGCGGGCGATATTGGTGGGCGGGTGGGCATCAGTGATCGGGTGGCAAATATTTTGTCGGAAGACCTCGTCTCGGCCTTGCTTAGCGTGATGACTGCGCTGTTTTTTGCCGTGATTATGCTGTTTTACGATGTGGCTATGAGCCTGATCAGCATAGGCATCGTATTGATTAATGTGCTGGTGCTGCGTTATGTGTCAAAACGGCGCATTGAGCTTAATCAGAAGCTCTCTATTGATCGGGGCAAGGTGCTGGGCACCTCAATGAATGGCCTGATGTTGATTGAAACGCTGAAGGCATCCGGCGCAGAGTCAGATTTCTTTAGCCGCTGGGCGGGTTATCAGGCGCGGTTAATGAATTCGATGCAGGAAATGAGCCGCACTTCGATCTCCTTAGATTTACTACCCAAGTTTTTGACTGCTGTTAATGGTGCGCTGATTCTGGGCATAGGCGGCGCACGTGTGATGCAGGGAGAAATGACCATCGGAATGCTGCTGGCTTTTCAGGCTTTGGTCGCCAGCTTTGTTAATCCGATGAGTGCTCTTGTTGCTCTGGGTGGAAAAATACAAGGTTTTCAGGGAGATATGGACAGGCTGGATGATGTGATGCGCTATCCATGCGAAGACATTGTGGCCTTGAATCGTGCCAGTGAGCCACTTTTATTCGCTAAGTTAGAAGGGCATCTAGAGCTGCGTAATCTTACTTTTGGCTATAGCCGACTTGAGCCTCCTTTGTTGGAAAACTTCAATCTGACGATTAAGCCCGGGCAACGTGTGGCGCTGGTTGGGGCATCAGGTTGTGGAAAATCGACTTTATCTAAATTAGTTGTTGGCTTGTATGAGCCTTGGGAAGGGAGTGTCTTATTCGATGGCAAGGCGAGAAATGACTGGCCGCGCCAGCAGTTATTAAACTCCATCGCCTCGGTTGATCAGGATATCGCGCTTTTTTCTGGCAGCATTCGTGACAATTTAAGTATGTGGGATAACACCACACCCCTTGCCGATATGGTGCAAGCGGCCAAAGACGCATGTGTGCATGACATTATTTCAAGCCGCCCCAGCGGTTATGACAGCGTTGTGGCTGAAGGGGGTAATAATTTTAGCGGCGGCCAGCGCCAACGTCTGGAAATAGCACGCGCACTTACTATTAATCCGCGCCTTTTAGTCTTGGATGAGGCCACCAGTGCACTTGATCCGCTTACAGAGAAAATGATCGACAGTCATTTGCGCCGCCGTGCCTGTAGCTGCCTGATTGTTGCACACCGCCTGAGCTCGATTCGAGATTGTGATGAAATCATTTTGTTAGATAAGGGCAAAGTCATTGAGAGAGGCTCTCATCAGCAATTAATTGAATTGGATGGTCATTACAGGAAGCTAATTGCCAATGAGTGAGACGATGCAAAAGCAGTTGCTGCAACGCGGTGTGCGAGGCGAGGCAGGGCTGGTGCAGGTATCGGCTGAGAGGGTCTACTTGCTTGAAGATGGCGGTGCAGATGTGATGTATGCCAGTGAAGGTGGGGCTAGAACATTTATGTTCTCGGCGGAGGCTGGCGAGCTGCTTATTTTTCCACCGCTTGCGAGTCTGGGCACGGAACAGCTCTGGCTTCAGGTGGCTCCCGGCGCGGTGTACTGGACCGTGGCTAAAGAGGTGTGGCAGGACGCGCTGACGCAGGGAGAGGCTAGCGCCTGTTTGTTCGAGCCACTGCTCGCTCATTTGGCAGGTGCATTCAGTGAAAAAATGCCAGCAAGCTACCAGGTTGTGGGGGATGAGGCGAGCTATCACAGCCAGGACCAAAGCGTAATGCTTGCGGTGAATCGACCGGGTGTCTGGTTTGAGCTGCTTCAAGGCCAGGCCGCTTATTTCAATCAATACCCATGCAGTGGTGGCACTTTACTGCCTCTGCCCCTTAATAGCTGCTTGGCACTGACTGCAGATAGCAAGCTGAATTTTGTTCAGAGTGATGAGCTTAGTGCGCGTCCTGAGGCGCTATTGGCAGGGGTGCACGCTTTTTTTGGGCTACTGATACAAGCATTTAGAGAGCAAAAACAGCGTAGGGATGAGGAAGAGCTGTTACGGCTGCAAATGAAAAGTGCGTTGGGTAGCAAGGCCATGAGTGATGCGCTGAGCCGGTTTGTATCCTTGTTCAGCTCCGCTGCTCTGCATGGCATCGAGGGCAGCCGTGATGATCAAGTTTTGCGGGCTTGCAAAATAATCGGCGCGACCATCGGTATTGATTTTAAAGCGGCACCTTCTTCAGCGGCACAGTCTAGAGACCCTGTCCGAGGGATTGCTCAGGCTTCTGGTGTGCGCACCCGTATTGTTGCGCTGAAAGGTGAATGGTGGCGGCACGATAATGGCCCGCTTTTGGTCTTTTTTGAAGAAAGCAAAGAGATGTTTGCGGCTTTGCCATTGCGTGGTGGTGGGTATCAGGTCGTGCATGCCCTGAGCGGTGAAAAATCATTAGTTAATACGGTGTTCGCAGAGCAACTTGCACCTTTTGCCTATGTTTTTTATGCGGGCTTACCTTCCAAAAAACTAGCCCTTGCTGATATTTTGCGTTTCGTATTTTCGGGTGTGCGCCAAGATATCTTTATTGTAGCGGCCATTGCCTGCGCCAGCGCATTACTGGGAATGGCTATTCCAATTATCAGTGCTCATTTGTTTGACAGTGTTTTCCCTGCGGCAGACTACGGGCAGATGGTGCAACTGGTGGTTATTCTTTTTATTGTGGGTTTGGTGACGTTGTTATTTGAGGCCACCCGTGCTTTAGCCATGCTGAGGATAGAAGGGCGGGCGAGCAGTGATTTACAGGCGGCCGTGTGGGATCGGGTTCTTGCCTTGCCAGTGCCCTTTTTTCGTGATTACTCTGCGGGGGATCTGGCGACGCGGATTAACGGAATTAATGAGATACGGCAGGCATTGTCGGGAACGATGATTTCCACGCTGATTAGCAGCTTGTTTTCGGTGTTAAATATTTTTCTATTATTTTATTACAGCATAAAACTGGCGCTGGTAGCCCTGCTGCTGGTGATGGTTGCTGTGCTGTTTAATTTTGCTGTGGGCTACTTTAGTGTGCAGGCAAATCGTGAAATGGCAGGGGTGAATGGCCAGCTTTCTGGCTTGGTTTTAGAATATTTAAGCGGCATTAGTAAGCTAAGAATGACCGGCGCTGAATCACGGGCTTTTGCTAATTGGGCGGCAGGTTTTGCCGCGCAAAAGCAGCTGGCCATGCGTGCCGGTAAGCTGGCTAATCTAAATAGTGTGTTTAGTGCCGCATTCCCTGTGGCATCAAGTGCACTTATTTTTGCTTGCCTTGCGCTTACTATGGCAGAGCCAGCGGGCCTTAAATTATCTACGGGAGATTTTATTGCTTTTTCCGCGGCATGGACGATTTTTCTGGGCTCGGCACTGTCCCTTGTGAAAACAGGAATTGATTTACTCGGCATTGTTTCTACCTATGAGCGCACACGCCCCATTCTGGAGACCATGCCAGAAGTTGATAATTGCAAGGCTTATCCCGGTGTTTTGCAAGGCGGAATTGAGCTCAGTCATTTGCGTTTTTCTTATTCTCCTGATGCGCCGCTGGTGCTGGATGATGTGTCGATGAGCATTAAGCCGGGCGAGTTTATTGCTTTGGTGGGGGCTTCTGGTTCGGGCAAATCAACGCTGCTGCGTCTGTTGCTGGGTTTTGAAATACCCACTCATGGCGGGGTGTATTACGACGATCATCATCTGGCCGATGTGGATATGGGTGCAATTCGCCGTCAGCTTGGGGTTGTCTTGCAAAGTGGCCGCTTAATGAGCGGGGATATTTTTAGCAATATTATTGGTTCAACGTCCTTAAAGCTGGCTGATGCTTGGGATGCGGCAAGGGCTTGCGGGCTTGATCAGGATATCAACGCGATGCCGATGGGAATGCATACCGTCGTGAGCGATGGCGGTGGCACTTTATCCGGGGGGCAAAGGCAGCGCTTATTGATTGCCAGAGCGATTGCCAATAAGCCAAAAATTGTCTTTTTTGATGAGGCGACCAGTGCTTTAGATAATCAGAGCCAGGCATTGGTGAGTGCCAGCATGGATCGCCTCAGCGCCACTCGTGTGGTGATTGCCCATCGGCTTAGCACCATTATCAATGCCGATCGAATTTATGTGCTTGATAAGGGCAAGATTGTACAGAGTGGAAATTACGAGCAGTTAATCCGAGAGGAAGGCTTATTTGCTGACCTTGCCAAACGTCAAATTGCCTAGGTATTTTTATGAGAAAAGTGATTTCTGTTTTTTGGGTTGCTCTTGCTCTGGCTGGCTGTGAACAGAAAAATCTAACTCAGCAAAGGGCTGAAAGGTTGGCAGAAACAAAAAACGAGCTGCTGATTGCAGTGGCTTGGCCAATGAACTCAAGTAAAACCACTTTACTTGATGGTATTAATCTGGCGGTTGAAGAGCTCAATCAAAGTGGTGGTGTATTAGGCAGAAAAGTAAAAATTTTGCTAAAGGA
Source organism: Janthinobacterium sp. B9-8 (assembly GCF_000969645.2). NCBI lineage: Bacteria > Pseudomonadati > Pseudomonadota > Betaproteobacteria > Burkholderiales > Oxalobacteraceae > Janthinobacterium > Janthinobacterium sp. B9-8. The sequence continues at coordinate 2,308,274 of NZ_CP014222.1, read as the reverse complement.
CGACGCTGCTTCTCTGACTAAGGGGCGCTTAGTGGCTCAGGAAATTGCAGATGATATTAATGTGGCCGCCGTGATTGGCCATCTGAATTCGTATATTGCAGCACCTGCTGCGCAGATTTACGAACGGGCAGGTTTGGTGATGATTACACCTGGGGCTAGCGTACAAAAAATAACGGATCAGGGAGGAAAATACACTTTTCGCAGCCTGCCCGGTAATCGGGATCAAGGGCGGCAGATTGCTGATTACGCCGCAGAGCAAAGATATAAAAGAATCGCTATTTATTATATTAAAAATGATTATGGCGTTGATTTAGCTAATTATTTTGAGCAGCGGGCGCATGAGCTGGGAATGACGATTGCTGATCGCCGCTCCTATAATATGGGGGGGGGTAATCATGCGGCTATTCTGGCGGATTGGGGCTCTTTTTTAGCAACGGATGCTATTTTCTTAATTGGCTCTTTGCCAGAGAGTGCGCAAATTTTGCATGATATTCGTGCGGCAGGCATGAAAGTGCCGGTATTTGGTGGCGCTGGTTTGGATTCACCGGAGCTGATCAAGCTAGGAGGAAAAAGCACAGAAGGTACGGTGGTCTTTTCCTTATTTAATATGGATGATCCTCGCCCTGAAGTGTTTGAGTTTGGTAAGCGATTTAAAAAGAAATTTGGTACTTTTCCGGATAGCACTGCGGCGCAAGGCTATGACACCTTAAAGCTGCTTGCGCAGGCGATGAAGACGGCCAATAGCACGGTGCCTGATCAGGTGGCAACAGCGCTTCGCGCTACTCGAAATTGGCATGGTGTAACAGGGGTCGATAGCTATAGTGCAAAGGGTGATCTAGTGGGGAAGCGGCTTGCTAAGGTGGTGGTTCGTGGGGGGAAGTTTGAGTACTTTAAAGCTGCACCGCCTAAGTAAATATTCCAGAGTAGGGGAAGTAAAAAGCTGTGCGGCTTGATGCGGAAGTCTGAATAAATAGGTACCGAATTTTTTGGGGGCAACATAATGAAAAGAGGCAAGCCTGAATGGCGTGCCTCTTTTACATTCAGCAAGGATTTAAATCAAAAAGTTAGAACTTGTAATTAGCCTTGGCATACCAGCTGCGGCCATGTGGGTCTGTATATTTAGGATCGAAACCCACCTGGAAGTGATCTGCCTGATTAGTGAAAGGCGGGTCGGTATCAAACAGGTTTTTCACGCCTAAAGTCAGCTCGAGGTGCTTGGTGCGGTACGTGCCTTGCAGGCCCCAAGTGCTATAAGCCTCAACAGTGCGGTTAACGGTATTTCCTGATGTTGGATCTGTGATTTGATTCTGGTCGATATAGCTGGAGGTTAGGTTATTCGTCAGTGATGCACCCCATTCGGCCATATTCCAAGACAGAGACAGATTGTGTCTCCAGCGCGGGTTCATGCCTAGGTCGATATATTGACCAACGCTATCAAAGAAATCGCCATTCTTTTCGCGCTGATATTCATTGGTAATGGTGTATGTACCCTCTACACCCAGACGGAAAGTGCCATATTCCGTTTTAGGCGTTGCAGCAAGGAAAGATACATCAATCCCATCGGTACGTAATTCGCCCAGATTCTGTGATTTAGAATCTATGTAGTCGATCAAGCCAGGCAAGCCCGCTGCAATATCAGCTGCGGTGCGTGTTTTACGTACCACTTTATCTTTGTACTTGGCGTAATTACCCATGATGGTGGAGTCGGAAATAGTGTCGATCCGGTCTTTGATATTGATATTCCAGTAATCAATACCTAAGGAGATATTTTTGACTGGCTCAACCAAAAATCCAAAAGTGTAATTGGCGGATAATTCAGGTGTTAGTGATTTGCTGCCACCTTGCATTAGATTTAATTGCAGATTGCAATCAAGATCGCTCTTAGTGGTCGCGCAGCGTTCCGGATCGTCGTAGCTACCACCGGTATTGGTTTTGCTAGTCGGGCGGTTTAAATCATCCAGTGTGGGGGCGTGATAACCCGTGCTGATCGAGCCACGTAAGACGACTTCATCAATCGGCTGATAGCGAAAGCTTAGTTTAGGATTGGTGGTGCTGCCCATATCGTCGTAATGGTCGTAACGCAGTGCCGCTTGTAATTCTAGGTTCTTCAGAATGGGTACAACCATTTCGGCAAAACCGGCATAAACCAGGCGTTCGCCCTTGGTGGATTGGCGGTTACCACCGCCGCCTAAAATATCACCGCTGGATAAAATGGCTTCAGGTGTGAAGGTGTAGGTTTCTTTGCGCACATCGCCACCAAAAGCAAAACCCACTTTACCGGCATCTAATTCATAAATTTCTTTAGAAAACTGAATATCAGCTGATTTATTTGTGGTTTCACCGCTTTGCACTTTGCCGGTGATTTTAGTGGCTTCCAGTGCGGCTTTTCCTGCTGCATCTTGCGGGCCGAATGGATTAATGACGCCGGTCATCATTGCGGGTAGTAATTTACTTTCATATACCCAGCCATTGGTATAGTTATCTTCGGTTTTATTGGATGCATAAACCAAGGCACCACGATAATCCCAGCCGGCTAGTTCGCCTTCGGCGCCCACAATAAAGCGATGCTGATCGGACGTTGCTTCATTTTCACGCGCGCCGGTATCAATACCGCGCCATTGCAGTTTTAAATCACCCAGTGTGCCTTTGTAAGGGTCATATTTACCATTCGCTGGATAAATTAAATCATCGCCTTTAAAAGTTGTGGCGCTTGAAACAGGCACAGGGGAAGAGGAATAAGTCCCTACATTGCGGGTAAATAAGTAATCAGCAAATACTTGGGTGTTGTCATTTACTTTTAAAGTGCCCTTGCTATAAAAGGAAAGGCGCTCTTGCGGTGAAACAATATCAATAATACTGGCGTAATCAAAACGGCAATTCCCGCCAGTGGCGAAGCTCGGATTTACTACTGGCAGTGATCTGGGTTGATCACAGCCGGTTAAATATCCCACGTTAACTTGCTTGCCGCCTGGGCCATTAATAATGGTGGCAGGGAAGGTATTACCCGATGTCTTATTGATTTCTTTATCAGGAATATAAGATGTTTTGGAATAGCTGCGATCTTTAGCGGCCAGCGCTTCTTGCTTGGATACATCCAGCCCCATAAAGAGGTTGTAACCATCTTCATCTAAATTACCGAAGCCAAAAGTGAAATTACCTTTTTTGACTTCACCGCCGCCGTCAAACGTTTGCTCAATGCCGCCGCCGATATCTGCGCCAACAAAGTTTTTGCGCAGGATAAAGTTCATTACCCCGCCAATGGCATCGGTACCGTAAACGGCAGATGCGCCATCTTTGACAATTTCAACCCGATCAACCACGCCCAGCGGAATGGAATTCAAATCAACGCCTGCGCTGTCAAAAGCATAGTTGGCCATGCGACGGCCATTGACCAGAATCAGCGTTTTAGATGTGCCTAGGCCACGTAAGTTGGCCCCAGAGAAACCGGGCTTGCCCGAGTCACCCACGGCTTGTGCCTGAGCATAGCCATTATTGCTGGAGGCTAGGTTATCAACCAGCTCGGCCACGGTGGTGGCACCGGTTTTGGCGATTTCTTGGCGGCTCATCACCTGTACAGGGGTTGCGCCTGTTTTAGCGGTGCGTTTGATATTGGAGCCTGTGACTTCAACGCGTTCAACTTTGTTGACGGTTTCGGCTGCCTGCACATTGACGATGGCACCAGCGCCTATCATGGCGATGGCAATAGCCATTTTTTTCATTTGCATCATGTATCCCCCATTAGTTTGGCAATATTTTTTTTTGCATACTGTTTGAAACAGTGGCTGGTCTATTTACTTTTCAAGCGGCAACTATCGGAAAACTAGCATCTGTGAATTTTCACAATGTAACCAAATGTAACAAGAAAAAAGCAGGAAAGCACAAGAGTCAAAGTGCAAAAGAGCTGGAAGAAACCAGTAGGGAGATTTGAGTTTTATGGTTTGTTTTTACTGATTTTTGTTATTTTTTGTGAAAATAATGTGATGTTGTTTTTGTCGTTTTATTTGAAAATTAATGTTTTAAATCAATGATTTAAATTTAATGCTTTATTGCTGTTTCCGTGTTGATTGTATTTCAATATCGGTAAGTATGAAGAAAATATACTTTAAGAAAATGAAGGGGAATTTTGGTTTTTTTCTTGACGGCATTTATTTTTTATGCCACTAAAAACATGAAAAACAATTCATTCATGCTAAGCTTTCAAGTTAATTTGTTATTAATTGCTATTGACTTGTTGTTGTGTTTTATTTTTTTGTTCGTGGTGTGCGGGATTTTCCTTGTTTTTGTGTTGCTTATTTGCAACGTAAAAATAGTTAATTGCCGTATGTTAAATAAATCAGAAATATATCCACCTCAAACCTTTGCTTGTTAAGCATATTCTGCCGACTGCTTTTTTATGCTTCTTGTTGGTCCTTTCCTCGCCCTGTCTTTGTTCGATGCGATGCCTTAAATAGGGATGCTGAGAGCTATAGTTTTGCTTGCCCGCCCTTAAAAGCCCCACCGCTTAAAGGCTTGAATTCTTACCCCTAAACTGTAATGCTGGCAGTGCATGCAGAACATGGGCCTCAACCTGGGGTGAGCATAGGTAGCCGCAATGGAATTATTTATCCTGAGTCAGGATGTGAAGGCGCTGGAAAGCCAGCTGGCATTCCAAGCGGGCTTGGCAAGGCTGCAAACCTTGGTTCACCTAGCATGGCATTTGCGCCAGCGTGATTGATGCAGAAACAGAGCATCACCGGCGGGTGGCTGTGGCGCTGAAAGAAACGAGTGCCACGCTGGAAACGTTAGGCACGATAGGGCGCGAGATCACCGCTAGTTTAAATATCAAGGATGTTTTTGGGGCCTTGCATCGCCATGTGCATCATCTTTTGGATGCCAGCAGCTTTGTCGTGTATTTACTCGATGATGATCAGCGGGCCCTGAATATGGTGTTTGGCATGGAACTGGGCCAGCCCTTATCCCAAATTATCGTGCCATTGGATTTACCTGAATCAAATATTGCCCGCTGCGCCCGTGAACAGCAGGCGGTTGTGATTCATTTAGAGCCTGATAACGACCAAAAAACCTTGATCCCCGGCACGCTGGATACACGAAGCCTGTTATATGCACCCTTAATTGTTTGCGAGCGATTACTGGGGGTGATGTCGATTCAAACCTCGTTGCCTGATGCTTATGGTGAGCGTGAGCTATCTATTTTTCTGGCGCTCTGTGCTTATGGTGCCATTGCACTTGATAATGCCGCCGCCTACGCTGCTGCCGAAGCCTCACAAAGGCGTGCAGATCAGGCTTTAAGCGAGCTAAGGCAAACACAAGGCGAGCTTATTCAGCGCGAAAAGCTGGCCTCGTTAGGCTCTTTAGTTGCAGGCGTGGCGCACGAGCTCAACACCCCCATTGGCAATAGCTTATTAGTTGCCAGCACATTGCGGGATGAAAGCACACAATTTTTGCAACAAGTGCAGCAAAGTTCGGTGCGTCGCTCAGATTTAGAGCGCTACTGCCAGAGCGCTGCAGAGTCTTCAGATTTATTAATGCGTTGCCTTGTAAAAGCCGCAGATTTAATTGCCCGGTTTAAGCAGCTGGCAGTCGATCAGACCTCTGATTTGCGCCGCTCATTTGATTTACGTACCGGGTGTGAAGATGTGGTGCTGATGTTATCCAGCCGGCTGCGGGGCGCGGGCCATCAGCTAGAGGTTGATATTACTGATGGCCTGATAATGGATAGCTACCCCGGTGCTTTTGGCCAGGTGCTCAGCAATTTAATTATCAACGCCATTGTGCATGGGCTGGACGGGCAAATGCATGGGCTGATTAGCATAGTAGGGCGGCCCAAAGATAAGCAGCATATTGTGTTGATTGTGAAAGACAACGGCCGGGGTATTCAGGCCGAACACTTGGAGCGGATTTTTGAGCCATTTTTTACCACGCGCTTTGGGCAGGGTGGCAGCGGCCTAGGGATGCATATCAGCTACAACATTGTTCGGTCTATTTTGGGAGGCAGCATCAGCGTAAGCAGCCCAGCTGGCGAAGGTGCTATTTTTGAAATGATTTTGCCACTCTATGCGATGGAGCAGCGCTTGGGGATCTAAGCCTTGTTTATGGATTTTTGCAGGGTAAAGAGTGTATTTATTTAATAGATTGCCTTATCTTCCCTTTCCCTTACTCCACGAATGCCCTAAAGTAGCGCTCAATCGAACGATCGTTCAAAAGTCATGGATCTAGCCGCCTTACCCGAAGCACTAAAAAGCCGCCTTACAAAACTAGGGCTGATACGCCCCTTTGATCTGGTGCTGCACTTACCGCTGCGTTACGAAGACGAAACGCATCTTTACCCCATGCGCGACGCACCGATGGGGCAATCAGTGCTGGTGGAAGGCACAGTGGAATCGTGCGAGGTGCAATATAAGCCACGCAAACAGCTGGTGGCGCGGGTGAGCGACGCGGGCGGATCGCTGAATGTGCGTTTGCTTAATTTTTATCCCAGCGTCGCTAAGCAGCTGGCGGTAGGTAAAACCGTGCGCCTCTATGGCGAGATTCGGCGTGGTTTTTTGGGCGACGAGATGGTGCACCCCAAAATACGCGCCGCCAATGAGCAGGGCCTGAACGAAGCCTTAACGCCGATTTATCCGACCACGGCGGGCTTGAATCAACTGCAGCTTGGCAAGCTGATTCGCCTTGCGCTAAAGCACTGCGATTTGCGCGACACCCTGCCGTCATGGGTAACGGACCCGCTGAACTTGCCGGATTTTTCCTCCAGCGTGCAGTTACTTCACTCGCCGACCCCAGATATCCCCAATATTTTACTAACCGAGCGCACGCATCCAGCCTGGCAGCGCTTGAAGTTTGATGAGCTGTTGGCGCAGCAATTGAGCCTACGTACCGCCCATGCCGCAAGGCGTGAGCGTACCGCGCCGGTGATTGCACCCAAGGGCGAGTTGGCTGCTCGCTTACTTGCGAGTCTGCCCTTTGCTTTAACCGGCGCTCAGAGCAACGTTCTAAAAGAAATCACCCACGATTTAAACCAGCCTCACCCTATGCAGCGCTTGTTGCAGGGCGATGTCGGCTCGGGCAAGACCATTGTGGCGGCACTGGCGGCTTGCCAAGCGATTGAATCGGGTTATCAAGTGGCCTTAATGGCCCCGACCGAAATTCTGGCCGAGCAGCATTTTAATAAATTATCCGCATGGTTTGCACCACTAGGCATCAAAGTGGCTTGGTTGGCTGGCTCTTTGGGTGCAAAAGCAAAACGCAATGCGATTGAAGACGCCGCCTTGGGCACTGCGCCCTTAGTGGTGGGTACGCACGCTATTTTTCAGGCCAGCGTGACTTTTGCAAAATTGGGGCTTGCGATTGTTGACGAGCAACATCGCTTTGGCGTGGCGCAAAGATTGGCGCTGCGTGAAAAAGGTGGTAGCCCGCATCAGCTGATGATGAGCGCCACGCCGATCCCGCGCACCTTGGCGATGAGCTATTACGCCGACCTTGATGTCAGCGTGATCGACGAGCTGCCACCTGGCCGCACTCCAATTGTGACTAAGCTAGTCAGCGATGCGCGGCGGGATGAAATTATCCAACGTATCGCCGCAAAGGTTGAAGAAGGCCGCCAAGTGTATTGGGTCTGCCCGCTGATCGAGGAATCTGAAGCCCTGCAATTGCAAACGGCGGTGGATACGCATCAGCAGTTGACCGAAGAATTAGAGGGTATGGTTGTAGGCCTCGTGCATGGCCGCATGAAAACGGCTGAAAAAGCGGAAGTGATGGCGGCTTTTTTAAGGAATGAAGTACAAGTTCTGGTCGCCACCACAGTGATCGAAGTCGGCGTCGATGTGCCGAACGCTAGCCTGATGGTGATCGAGCACGCCGAGCGCATGGGTTTATCGCAATTGCATCAGTTACGTGGTCGGGTAGGGCGCGGGGCGCATGCTTCATTATGTGTGTTGCTTTACACTACGCCGCTTGGCGAGCTGGCCAAGTCTCGCTTGCGGGTGATTTATGAAAATACCGATGGCTTTGAAATCGCCCGCCAGGATATGGAAATTCGTGGCCCAGGTGAGCTAGCAGGCGTGCGGCAGTCGGGCGTGCCGATGCTGCGTTTTGCCGATCTGGAAAAAGATGCTGATTTGCTCGAAGAAGCACGGGCCGTGGCCGAAGACTTACTGGCCCACCATATGCCAACGGCACTGCTGCATTTAGATCGCTGGTTGCCAGGGCGGGAAATGCTGCTGAAGGTGTAGGACGAGTGATGCTCGGTTTTTGATCATGGCCATTAAACTAAGCCAGTATCATGCCTATGTGTTAAAGGTTTGATTGCCATGTAGGAAGCACAAGTTATTGTGTTGTGTGGGGCGTGAATTAAATTTTGTTTCTAATTTCAAAGTAATTTGCAAGCATTGGCTGATCAAAGGTTGGTATTTTTGTGTTTTTACTGGGGTATAATTTATTTATATCGCATAAATACTGACGATCATGAGCGGCATCAGCGGAGTTTCTACAGCATCTAATAGCGCCCTGAATCAAGGCCGCGGGACGAGTGTTGATTACGTCAAAGAGCAAGACGCTAGTACTCCATCCAAAACAGCACAAACCAAGCCTAATGGTGATCTGCTCAGCGAAGCAGAGCTAGCCACTGTTGAAAAAATGGCGAAGCGAGATCGGGAAGTTCGCCAGCACGAGCAAGCTCATTTAGCGGCAGCAGGTGGATTGGCAACGAGCGGGGCTTCGTATTCCATGGAATCTGGCCCGGATGGTAAGCGTTATGCGGTAGGGGGCGAGGTTAAAATCGATGTGAGTCCGGGCCGCACTCCGGAAGAAACTTTAAGCAAAGCCAGAATCATTCAAGCGGCGGCTTTAGCGCCAGCAGATCCTAGCGGGGCAGATCGCGCCATTGCGGCGGCAGCTGCCGCTATGGCACAAGCTGCTCAGGCAGAGATTGCTAAACGCAGCCCCACAGAGCAAAAACTCGCGGCTCGTTATGGGCAAAATGAATATTCAAACAGCGCTTTAGCTTTCTCTGCTTAATTGTGCTGCGGCTATTTTAGCCCGCAGCAGCTTCTTATTAATTTCCTAGTCTTTCGTATTGATTGCTGAGCTTATCCATCACTTCAAGCAGCCGCTCGCTGGTTGTGGCGATATTGTTGTCGGCTTCGCTATCCAGCCCGCTGAGTGCGTTTTCTAAAAACACCCATTGCATCTGTGCCAGATCCAGTTGCTTTAAAGTGGCGGGGGTATTTTCTGATGAGGCACGTAAAGTGATTAAGCCCGCAGCAAATTCTTTTTGAGACTGAGCTTGCTGTAGCTTAAGTGCAGGGTTAGCACGCCAGCTTTGCAGGCAGGCTGCTTTAGCCAGACGCTGGCTGAGCATGCGTTCTCTGCCCGCAATGCGGATCAATTTACCCTGTGGCTTACCAAAGCTCGTTTCTAAGCGCTTGGCTAGCTCACCGGCGTCGTATTGCATGCTTTCGGCAAGATCATCCAATTGCTTGGCAGTTTCTACTTTTGGTGGTGTTTGTGCCAATGCACGGAAAGTTTGCCACTGTGTTTCTTGTTTTTTTACTGCGGCAATGCTTTCCGGTACGGTGGCGCTTTCAAGTAAATTGGCTAACTGGTTGGAGAACTGAGTAATTGAGCTATTAATTTGTTGCTTGGCTGCATTGGCGTTAATGCCTCGTCCTTGCTGGCAATAGGCCTTCACAATGCGCTGTGTCAGCATACGCTGGCTGCCGATTGTGCTGATTGCTGCTGCAGGTGGGAGTACGGTAGCTTGGGCAAATAGGGGTAAAGCAAGTAGGGGTATTAGGAAAAGGGCACGCATAAGAAAATCTCTTTTAGTAAAAAATCATATTTCGGTTTAGCACCTGAGCCAAAACAAGCAACCCCCGCCCAGCATTAGCTGGATCGGGGGCTAAAATATTGAGCAGAAATACTCAGAAAGACGGATCTTATCGTTATCTACTGATGCGTAGTAGCAGGTAAATTACCCATTTATTCTATTTGATCTATGCAGCTGGTATGTGTTGTGAGCATTTTTTATGCTGCTGGTTTCTTACTTCAAGCTGAGTATCCATTGGGCTAAATCTTTTGCCTCAGCATCGCTCACTGCATTAGGCGGCATGGGCATGCTGCCCCAGACGCCGCTGCCCCCTTTCTTAATTTTGGCTGCTATTTTGGTGACAGCATTTGCATCTGTTTTATATTTTGCGGCGACTTCTTTGTATGCAGGGCCAATCAGTTTTTTATCCGGAGCATGACAGGCGAAGCAATTTTTGGCTTTAGCTAAATCAGCAGGGCTAATCGCAAAAGCGCTGCTGGCGCTGAATAAGCAAAGTAATAACAGGGCTTTTTTCATAGGAAGGGCCTTTTGTGGCATGTTATTTAAAAGAAAATGCAGACAGCATGCTTTTCTTCGCTAGTTAAACATGAGTTGTACCCCACTATATTTGATTTAAGTCATATGTATAGCAGGGAGTGATTTTGCATTAATAGAAAGACTGGCTCAAACTAAGCAGTAATTGATTTTAAGGTTATTTGTATATGAATTACTTCCCGCTTTTTTTAAATTTACGCGATCAATATTGTCTGGTGATTGGTGGAGGCGATGTCGCTGCACGTAAGATACGCCTGCTTGCTGCGGCGGGCGGCAGGATCACCGTTGTTGCACCTGAGCTCTGTGACGAACTAGCTTTAGCGGTACAAGCAGGGAGCTTGATTTATGAGGCAACAGGCTTTCATGAATCACAGCTACAAAACATGCGCTTAGTGATTGCGGCTACCGATAGTGAGGAGATCAATCGCCAAGTGTTTGAGGCCTGTGAAGCACGCGGTATTTTGGTGAATGCAGTGGATGATCCTGCCAGCTGCCGCTTTATTACGCCTGCCATTGTGGATCGATCGCCCTTGATGATTGCGATTTCGACATCGGGTGGCGTGCCGGTTTTAGCACGGCAGCTGCGTAGCCAGTTGGAAGCTTTAATTCCGCATGGCTATGGTGATTTGGCACAAATGGCCAGCGACTTTCGTGAGGAAGTGAAGCAAACACTGACGAGTGTAGATGCACGTAAGCAATTTTGGGAAAAAACGCTGGCAGGCCCCATTCCCGATATGGTGTTTGCAGGCCAGCATGATGCGGCGCGGCGCGCATTAAGTGCGGCCATCAAGGCAGATGCCGATGCGCCCTTACAAGGAGCGGTATATTTGGTGGGCTGTGGCCCGGGTAATCCTGATTTGCTGACTTTTCGTGCCCTCAGGCTGATGCAGCAGGCCGATGTGGTGCTCTACGATAATCTAGTTTCTGCTCCGATTTTAGACATGGTACGTCGCGATGCGGAGCGTGTGTATGTGGGGAAAAAATCCAATAATCATGCCGTGCCGCAGGAAGAAATTAATCAACTGCTCGTGCGCTATGCCCAAGCGGGTAAAAAAGTTTTACGCCTAAAAGGCGGTGACCCTTTTATCTTTGGCCGTGGTGGCGAGGAAATCGAAGAGCTGGCCGACGCGGGCATTGCCTTTGAAGTGGTGCCGGGTATTACCTCGGCGGCAGGTGCTTCTTGCTACGCAGGGATTCCGCTTACCCATCGTGATTACGCTCAATCGGTGACTTTTGTAACGGGCCATCGACGTGATGGAGAAGTTGAGCTGGATTGGCCGCGTTTAGTCAGCCCCACTGAAACGGTGGTGGTGTATATGGGCGTAGCGCAGGTCGAGAAAATTTGCGCGCAACTCATCAAACACGGAAGAAACCCAGCCACCCCTGCCGGAATGGTCGAAAAAGCCACGCTCTCGAAGCAGCGGGTGGTGGTGGGTACTTTAAGTGATTTGGCGCAAAAGGTGGCTGATCTTGGCATTAAACCCCCTGCGCTGATTATTATCGGCGAGGTTGTCAGCCTGCACGATAAGCTAAAGTGGCTGGCGGATTAGTATCTGAAAAGGTAGGGCGTACTGCACCAAATGATCACGATGTGCCGTGATCATTTGGTGCAGTACGCTAAGCTTTAAGTCCCATCCAAACACCGCTTTAAAACAATTTCCCATAGCGCTCGACCTGCGTGAGGTATAAACGCAAATCAAATTCCAGCTGGTGGTATTGCGGCTCCATATATTCGCATAATTTATAAAAAGCCTTGTCGTGCTCTTTTTCTTTTAAATGCGAAAGCTCGTGCACCACAATCATTTTTAAAAACTCAATAGGCACTTCTTTAAATATCGAAGCAATACGGATTTCATGTTTTGATTTGAGTTTGCTGCCCTGTACCCGCGATATGGTGGTATGCAGGCCCAACACATGGTTAATCACATGAATTTTGCTATCAAAAGCAATTTTGCTAACCGGCTCGGTTTTGCGTAAATAATCGTTTTTAATATCAAGCACATAGTCATAGAGTGCTTTGTCGGTTCTGATATCGTGAGCCGTTGGGTATTTTTTTAAAATAACGCTCGCAAGCTGGTTATTGTCTAATAATTGCTGAACCTGAGTTTGAATTGCGGCAGGGTAGGCTGCTAAATATTTAAGCTGATTCATTGTGGCTTAATTGCTCGCAGTGCTAATGGCGATGCGGCGGCCATCAATATCGAGTTTTAATAACCAGTCCTGGCGCTTATTGGTGCAAAAAGGCAGGGCGGTCTGGGCTTGCCAATGCTGCTGATCATTGCTCAGCAAGCGATAGTTATTGGGGCCCATTTCCATTCCTTGCATTTGCCAGCTGGCACGGATGATTTTTGCCTTGCCAGTGACGAGCAATTGCACTGGTTTATTAGCACTGAGGGGCTCCTGGCTTTTTACCTTGTAATTTTCTTCTTCAAAGTGAAAGACGCAACCCTCGCTGAAAACAGGGCAATCGAGCCGTGCCTCCGGCTCATTATCTGGTGTAAACCAGCCAAATTTATTGCCAAGTATCGCCAGAGCGAGTGCCAATGCGATCAGCAGAGTAAGGGTTATTTTAATGATTTTCATGATTTAAACCCAGGCTGCGCGCATTAAGGCCACTCCGTGTGCGCCGTGCTGCATGGCGATAGCTAGATCACTGTGCTTCATGCCGCCCAAAGCATAGACAGGAAACGGCCAGCCTTGCTTGAGCAGTGCATCAAAGCCATCCCAGCCTAGCGGTGCGGCATCGGGGTGTGAAGGGGTGTCGCTAATATGCCCTAGCAGCGCGTAGTCGAGAGAGAGGCCGCTGGCAGCGCCTAATTCGGCTGCATTATGGGTGGATGCACCTACCCAATCGAGCGCAGGTCGTTTTTTTAGCTTAAGCAGGCCGCGTGCAGGTAAATGCACGCCATCTGCGCCCAGTGCCAGTGCAAGCTCAGCATCGTCATGCAGCATCAATCGGGTTTGTTGGTGTTTACAAATACGGAGCACTTTTTCTGCGAGTAATCGGTATTGTGCGGCATCAAGCTGCGGCTCGCGCAAAATCAGCCAGTGTGGTTTGTTTTTTGCGAGCGCTTCTAAAAAGGCCGCCTCTCCCAGCTCGGCCACATTAGAAATTGTCATTACGTCAGGCAGGGCCAAGCCGCGCAGGATAGGCCCATTGGCAGGCAGAATCGGTGAAACATTCAGCTTGCCCGGTACTTGCCAGGCGAACTCCTGACCTTCATGCGCGGTGATCTCGCCTTCCCAATCGCTAATCCGGAAAAAAGACAGTCTTACACTGGCATGGGGATAGTCAAATGTTTGCACGATCCACGGCGTGGCCGCGGTGACGGCGATGCCCATTTCTTCGACTAATTCACGTTTTAGTGCCGCTAGCTCGGTCTCGCCGCTTTCCAGCTTGCCACCGGGAAACTCCCAGTAACCTGCATAAGGCTTGCCGACAGGGCGGCTGCCGAGCAAAAACGAGCCATCGGCACGCAGTAAAATGCCAGCTGCAACATGAGTAATTTTGCGCATAAGTCTTTGAATGGGGCTTGGATGGGGCGCATTTTACAGGAAGATCACTCCTCGCCGTGTGCGATGTGAAAACTGGGATTTTGAGTGCTGGCCAAGGGAGGGGACGGCCATTTTTTATCTGAAGAATTAGGTGTTGAGTGTGTGTTCTAGGGTGTTTCCTGCATCATTACCTGTGTTGGTTGTAAGTAAATGCATGTGTATTATGTCGCCGTCTTATCTGATTAATTGCTAATTCAGGAAGAAACGGTGCGTGGAAGCAACTACGCTGTCAGCAGCTTCTCATCAGAAAGTGTGTGTTTCTTGTGAGTTTTGCCTTTCCCTCTTGCGGGGCTAAAACGATTTTGTGTAAAGGTTCTAAAAATGGCTCCAGAACAAGCCAGTAAAACAATCAATGATTTGCTGCGTATGATGTTGCAGCATAAAGCGTCTGATCTTTTTATTGCTGATGATTTTCCACCTGCGATGAAAATCAATGGCAGGTTAACACCGGTTGGAAATCAAAAATTAAATGGTGTGATTTCCAAGGCTTTGGCCTATTCAATCATGCGGCCCGATCAGGTTGAAGAATTTGAGCGGGATTACGAGTGCAATTTTGCTATTAACCCCGAAGGTATCGGTCGCTTTCGGGTTAATGTGTTTATGCAGCAAGAAAAAGTCGGCATGGTACTGCGGGTTATTACCAGCAAAATTCCCGATTTTGATGAGTTGAAATTACCGCCCATTTTAAAAGACGTGGTGCTGGCTAAGCGTGGCTTGGTGCTGCTAGTGGGCGGCACTGGCTCGGGTAAATCGACCACGATGGCGGCAATGATTGATTATCGTAATCAAAATACTCACGGCCATATCATTACCATTGAAGACCCGATTGAATATGTGCATAAAAGCAAAAATTGTTTAGTGACTCACCGTGAAGTAGGGCGAGATACCAAGCATTGGTTTGCAGCACTAAAAAACACCTTAAGGCAAGCGCCCGATGTGATTTTAATTGGCGAGATTCGCGATCGGGACACCATGGAATATGCTCTTTCTTTTGCCGAAACAGGGCACTTATGTATGGGCACCTTACATGCCAACAGCGCTAATCAGGCTTTGGAGCGAATTGTTAATTTCTTCCCTGAAGAGCGCCATCCGCAAATTTATATGGATTTATCATTGAATATGCGCGGCATGGTTTCTCAGCGTTTGATTCCAACGCCAGATGGAAAAGGGCGGGTTGCAGCGATTGAAATTTTGCTTAATTCACCTTTAGTGGCGGATATGATTTTTAAAGGTGATGTAGGCGGTGTGAAAACGGCCATGCTGAAGTCTGAAGAATTAGGCATGCAAACTTTTGATTCGGCGCTGTTTCATTTATACGAAGATGGCCGGATTAGCCTTGAAGAAGCGCTTAAAAATGCCGATTCGATTAATGAATTACGCTTGCGGGTTAAATTAAAAAGTAAAGACAGTACCAGCGTTTCTCATGATGAATTAGGGCATTTAAGCTTGGTGGCTGAAGCAGAGCCTGAAGAAGATGAGGGCAAGGCCGAGTAATCGGCATCTACAAAAGGTATTCGTCCGTCGGTTTACTTTAGTGGCTAGGGCGATGCCAAGTCGCTGGGGCTATATTCCCAGCTTTCCCTGCTCCCCTAAGTTTTTAATGACCCGCACATCCGCAGTGCTATCGGCAAATTGCAGTAATAGCAGCTCGTCATGCTTAAGTTGAGCACCATGGCGCACAAGCTGCCCGTCTGGCCGGGTGACCAGAGTGTAGCCACGGGCCAATACGGATTGCGGGTTCCATGGCTCCAGGCGTGCAGCGAGCATGGCTAGCTTTTGTCGCTGCTGTTTTAGCTGGCGTGGCATGGCTTGCAAAAGCTGGCGGGATAAATGCTGTAGGCGCTCTTGCTGGCGGGCGGGATGAGGCTTTAAGTGGCTTAAGTTAAGCGAAAGCTGTTTGAGGCGGTAATGATTTTTTTCCAGTGTTCGGGCGGGGGCAAGTTGCAGGCGGCGGCTTAATTCTTGCAGATGTGTTTTTTGCCGGTGTAAACGCTCGCCCGGATGCTGCAAATGTCTTGATACGCCATCCAATTGCTGCATTTTGCTTTGGATTTGGCGCTCTATAGCGCGGTGCATACGGCCCTGCTGGCGCTCCAGTCTTGCCAGCCATTCGCTGCGGTTTGGGCTCACTAATTCTGCTGCTGCTGTGGGGGTGGCCGCTCGTATATCCGCGACAAAATCAGCGATGCTGAAGTCAGTTTCGTGCCCAACACCGCTTACAACTGGCATGGTGCAGCTGGCAATAGCGCGTGCAACGATTTCCTCATTAAAGGCCCATAAGTCTTCTAAGCTGCCACCGCCCCGGCACACAATTAATACATCTACTTCTTTGCGTTCACTTGCTTTATGAATAGCACTGGCAATTTGCGGTGCAGCATCCAGCCCCTGTACTGGTGTGGGGTAAAGGATAATTGGCAGACTGGGCATGCGGCGTTGCAGTGCAGCAATCACATCAGAAAGCGCGGCCGCTGCGGGGGAGGTGACAATGCCTACTGCACGTGGAAAAACGGGCAAGGCTCTTTTGCGCTCAGAGGCAAACAAACCTTCGTTTTCCAGTTTTTGTTTTAATTTTTCATAAGCGGCAAACAGAGCGCCTAAACCGGCCGGGCGTAAAGCTTCAATGGTCAGCTGGAAATCACCGCGGGCTTCGTATAAAGAGACCAGCGCACGTGCCTCGACTTGCATCCCTTCTCTGGGCTGAAAATCAAGCAAAGCAGCGCGATTTCTAAACATCACGCACCTTACTTGAGCATTTGTATCTTTTATGCTGAAGTAGCAGTGTCCTGAATCGTAACGTTTAAAATTTGAAATCTCACCGGCTACCCACAACAAAGGAAAACTACTTTCCAGTAAAGTTTTGGCGCGGCGGTTGAGTTCCGAGACGGTTAAAATGACGCTGTTTGTACTTGACAAATTCATGACAATCTCGATTCGGCTCTGTTTAATCCACAAAATGGCGCAAACTAACGATTTGCGTATGGTTGTGAGAGTTGTAGTAGAGGATTTTGTTTTAACTTGTTGATTTTATTATCTATTAGTGAATGGTTGTGTAGCTCGTTTAGTCGAGCCTACATCCGTGATTCTGATCTATTTGCGCATATTTTGCATTTTGTGCACAAAGTTATCCACAGTGTATTGACAAATAAAAAACCATGTTAGATCACGGGCTTAGGCCATATTATTGTTTGGGAAGTTCTGCTTTTAAATCGCAGCTTGGCTTGTTTTGTTGACTGGTTTTTTATAATGCGCTCAGCTGTCTGGGTGCTATGTTCGCACAAAACAAAGCCTTGTCCTGATTGATAAGCCGTCTTGGGCAGATCTTGATTTTTCTTAGTGAAAAGAGCCGTTCTTGAGTGCGGCGCTTCCCCCAGACCCTGATTCCCGTTAAAGTGACGCGCTTCTAATCGCGTCCAGGATGAAATTACTATGCTTGCTATTATTGAAGCGGCCGGCTGGCCGATTTGGCTGATTATTGCCGCTTCTATTGCTACCGTCACCATTATCATTGAGCGCTTGCTGACTTTGCGTCAGAGTCAAATCCTACCAAAAGGTTTGCTGGCGAGTGTTGTGCAGGAATATCGCAGCCGCGGTGTGAGCGCTGAGATGCTGACCAAACTCTCGGCCAATAGCCCACTAGGGCGTGTATTGTCTGCGGGCTTAAAAAATGTTCGCAGCTCCCGTGAAATCATGAAAGAGTCGATTGAAGAAACGGGCAGTGCAGTGTCGCATGAATTAGAGCGCTACTTGCCTATGCTGGGCACTTTGGCTGCGGTTACGCCGCTGCTGGGTCTGTTTGGTACCGTTATCGGTATGATCGAAATTTTTGGCTCACAGGCGCCTACAGGCGCGGCGAATCCGGCGGCTTTGGCGCACGGTATTTCTGTGGCGCTTTACAATACGGCTTTCGGGATTATGGTCGCCGTACCTGCACTGATTTTTTATCGCTTCTTTCGCACCAAGGTAGATAGTTATCTGGTTGATATGGAACAGCAAGCAGTGAAGCTGGTTGAAATTGTGCACGGCGAACGAAATTAAGGGCATCCCATGAATTTTCGTAAAGGCCGTAATCGCGAAGAGCCAGAAATTAACTTTGTGCCGTTGATTGACGTGTTGCTGGTGATTTTGATCTTCCTGATGGCAACAACGACTTACTCCAAGTTTGCCGAGCTAAAAATCACTTTGCCAACGGCAGATGCTGAAAAAACGGCAGACAATCAGCCCAAGTCGATTAATGTGGCGGTGTCGTCCAATGGCCAGTACAGCGTGAATGGCAATGCCGCGACATTTAGTACGGCAGATGATTTTGCCCTGTTGCTGCGTCGTGCTGCGGGTGAAAACCCGGATCCGATGATTATCATCAATGCCGATGCAAAAAGCGCGCATCAGAGCGTGGTGAATGTCATGGAAGCGGCGCGTCTGGCGGGCTATGGCAAGCTGACGTTTGCAACGCAGACGAATGCTAAATAGGTATCATGTTTTAAAAGTGGGCGTGAGGTGCCGATGCTAATTGATCGGATTTGGTATACATCCTGGCACCCGCTCTCTTTTTTGCTCAGGCCGCTGTCCTGGCTTTTTGCTGCGCTTGGCACGCTCCGGCGTGCTTTGTTTCGTGCAGGCCTAAAAGAGAGCGTGCGCTTGCCGGTGCCGGTTATTGTGGTAGGTAACATTACTGCTGGTGGCACAGGTAAAACTCCGCTCACTATCTATCTTGCAAAAAGTTTGCAGGCCCTTGGTTATCATCCCGGAATTATTTCTCGTGGCTACGGTGGTAAGGCAGAGGCTCCGCTTTGCGTGAGCAGCGAGACTGATCCTCGCTTAAGCGGGGATGAGCCTATTTTGCTGGCCAGAGCAAGTAATGTGCCCGTATATGTTTTTAAAGATCGTGCCGCAGCGGGCCTTGCTCTATTAGCGGCTCATCCGGAAGTGGATGTGTTGTTATGCGATGATGGCTTGCAGCATTACCGCCTGCAGCGTGATTTAGAGCTTTGCGTGGTAGACGGTGCGCGTGGTTTTGGGAATGGTGCTTTGATCCCCGCAGGGCCGCTTCGTGAGCCGGTGACGCGGCTTGGCAAGCTTGATGCCGTGATTGTGAATGGCGCTGGTTTGCCGGTTGAGCACGCTCATTCGTTTCAGATGTCGCTCATGCCTGGGGATATTTACTCGCTGGTGGGGGCTGCGCCAACGTCGTGGCATGGTTTACGTGTGGCGGCCGTCTGTGGTATTGGTAATCCGGTACGCTTTTTTGATAGCTTAAAAGCGCTTGACCTCGTGTTTACAGAGCATGCGTTTCCAGACCATCATTTATTTAGCGCTGATGATCTGCCTGATGCGGATGTCATCGTGGTAACAGAGAAAGATGCGGTAAAGCTAGCGGCGCTCGCAGATGTTAGAATATGGGTTTTGCCGGTGAGCGCAAGCTTGACGCCTGATCTGGCGAGCTGGCTGAGCAATAAAATAACGCTCATCGCCCAATCTTTGGCGAGTCGCATGCAAAAAAATACGTAAATTGAGTGAGAATAAAATGGATGCAAAATTGCTGGAAATCTTAGTTTGCCCGGTCTGCAAAGGCCCGCTGACTTATGTAAAAAGCCAACAAGAATTGATTTGCAAAGCGGATCGGTTGGCTTTTGCAATTAAAGATGGCATTCCTGTCATGCTACAAGTAGAAGCGCGTGAGCTTGATGCACTGGAAGAAGTGCAGTGAGTTTTGTAGCACTGATTCCGGCGCGGCTTAAATCCACTCGCCTGCCCAATAAGCCTTTGGCTGATATTGGTGGTAAGCCGATGATTGTGCGGGTGATTGAACAGGTGCTTAAATCATCAGCTAGCTTGGTTTGCGTGGCGACAGACGATGAGCAGATTAGATCGGTGGTCGAGGCTGCTGGTTATCGTGCCATTATGACGCGCGGTGATCATCCTAGCGGCACAGATCGCCTTGCTGAGGCGATTAATCATTTAGCTTTGCCTGATGATGCAGTGGTCGTGAATGTGCAGGGCGATGAGCCTTTAATTGACCCACTATTGATCGATGCGGTTGCTGCTAAGCTGATTGCCGATAATAGCCTAGCGATGTCAACAGCTTGTCATGCCATCACCAGCGCAACTGATTTTTTGAATCCTAATGCGGTAAAAGTGGTCTTAGATGTCAAGCAGCGTGCTATGTATTTTAGCCGTGCGCCTATTCCTTGGCCGCGCGATGCCTTTATGCAAGATCAATCGGTCTTGCCCGAGGCATTAGCGCCCTTACGTCATATTGGTATTTATGGTTATCGTGCAGAATTTTTGCGTACTTACCAAAAACTGTCGCCATCTTGCATCGAATCGATTGAAGCGCTGGAACAACTGCGTGTGCTGTGGCATGGTTACACCATTGGTGTACATATTTCTGCTGATGCTCCTCTGGCTGGCGTCGATACACCTGAAGACTTAGCGCGCGTACGTGATGCTTTTGCCCATTTATCCAAAATCTAAAAATATTAACCACTAGGGAAAAACAATGAGACTCATTCTTTTGGGTGCACCAGGCGCCGGTAAGGGTACGCAAGCCACTTATATCAAAGAAAAATACAATATTCCGCAAATCTCTACCGGTGATATGTTGCGTGCTGCCGTAAAAGCGGGAACACCGCTGGGTCTGGAAGCCAAATCCATTATGGATGCGGGTGGCTTGGTGCGTGATGACATCATTATTGGTCTTGTGAAAGAACGCATTACAGATGCTGACTGTGCGAATGGCTTTTTGTTTGATGGCTTTCCGCGTACGGTGCCACAAGCAGACGCCATGAAAGAAGCGGGCGTGGTGATTGATTATGTTGTAGAAATCGATGTCCCTGATGAGGCCATCGTTGATCGTATGGCTGGCCGTCGTGTGCACGTGGCCTCTGGCCGCACTTATCACGTTAAATTCAACCCGCCTAAAGTTGAAGGCAAGGATGATGTAACGGGTGAAGAGCTGATTCAGCGCGCAGATGATGAAGAAGAAACCGTTAAAAAGCGCCTGTCGGTTTATCATGAGCAGACTGAGGTATTGGTTGGTTACTATGGTGAAATGGCGGCCAGCGGCGATGCAACTGCGCCTAAATACGTGAAAGTAAATGGCGTAGGCCAAGTTGAAGCGATTCGCGATCAGTTGTTTGCTGCGCTGGCTGAGTAATTGCTGGCGGTGTGCTCTGGCTTGGCCCTTTTTGGGGCTAAGCCAGTAAGCCACTCTCTTTAGTTTATTGTCTGGGCTATTGGGTTCAGGCCACAAAAAAGCCGCGATTTTCGCGGCTTTTTTGCATAGACCTGCTGCAACTTAAACGCCTAGATCTTCAACCCATTTAAGTGCTTGCACATGTGAGCGATTAAGCATGTCAGGTGTGAGCTGGAGCTGTTCACATAAAAAGGGAACTTCTGACATGTTTGGATCTTCGCAAGCCTCTGCAAGCGCTAAAAACGGGCCGTAAATACCGGTTCTGGTCATTAATGCATCGGTTACGTTCTCAGGAAGAATCAGCGTTTCCAAGATCTTATCCATCGGCATATCAAGCAGAACATCAAGCAAAGAGAAAACACCGACAATAAATAAATTATCTCGGTCTTGCCCGTCAAGCAAATGCGATCCTAATAATTCAACCAAACGGCCACGGGTAATCGCCGTTTTTAAAAGGGCGGGTGGTGAGCCATTATCTGCGCCTGCAGTCACAAGCAGCAGGGTGAGCCATCGATAGAGCTTTTGATAGCCCAGAATTGTAACTGCATGGCGGAATGATTGAATCTCGCACGATAAGCCAAAACCAACAGAATTAATATATCGCAGTAATTTGAATGACAAAGCTACATCTCGCTTAAGCGCGTTTTCAATGTCTTTTAATTCTGCATTATTACGCAGCATATTCAGCAGATTAAGAATATTGGCATAGCTTGGATTAATGACTTTTGCGGCGAGTGTTTCCGGGTGCGCAAAGTAATAACCCTGAAAACATTCGAATCCCAGGTCCATGCATTGCTTGAATTCGTCTTTAGTTTCTACTTTTTCTGCTACTTGCAATGCTTTGGAGCAGCGCAATTCTTTGGAAAGCGCAGGTACTTGCGCCATACCAAGCAACTGAATATCCAGTTTGATATAGTCAGCAAATTCTAAGAAAGGGGCGGTTTGCGGGCTAAGAACAAAATCATCAAGCGCAATTGAAAAACCTAAGTCTTTAAGGTTTTGCAGACGAGCAAGTAATTGCGGAGTTGCTTCTGTTGTTTCAACGACTTCTAAAATAACGCGCTCTGGATGGAGCAGCTCTAAAAAATTACTTTCGAGCATTGATTCAGCAACGTTAATAAATGCAAGCTTATTGCCCACTAACCAATCTGTACCCATATTACTCAGGGTATTGACCAGCACATTGGTGCCAGCCTGCATATCACTGGAAAAGTTAGCGCTTACAGCATCTTTGTTTAGTCGAAATAATAGCTCGTAGCCAATAATTTCTTGTTGGCGATTCAGAATAGGCTGGCGGCCGATAAAAGCGTGGTCTTGCGTCATATTTTAGAAACACCCTGTACGCGATATCGAAATGACATTTGCACTGGTCAATAGTATCAACGGTCTATGTTTGGGGGGTGTTACCCCCAAACTGTGGATAAAAAAAACTTAAGTGGTTTTTTCAATGAAGCGTGAAGTGCGGATGGCTGAGTTGTCTGCATCGGCTGCACCAAGCAGATCTTCCATGTCCAGAACCAACACTACAGAGCCATCACCGGATAGGGTTGCACCTGCAACGCCTTTGGGCCGAATATTTTGGAGTGGTTTTATCACCACATCATCCCGGCCAATAAAGCTGTCTACAGCCAGAATAAATGAGTGCTCGGCCGATTGCATCAGTACACCAAACTGAGGGATCTGTACCTCTTCCCAGCCCAACAGGCTGGCTAAGGAGCGTACCGATAGAATTTCGTCACGAACCACAATGGTGGCTCTGCCCGACACTTCCTGAATTTGTTCGTGACGAATCGGAATGATTTCCCGCACCATGGCCAGAGGCACAGCAAAGGGCTGGCCGCAAACACGAACAACCAGTACTGGCAAGATCGCCAGGGTTAGCGGTAAGGAAATGGTAAACCGCGAGCCTTCGCCTACGATGGATTGAATATCAATCCGACCATTTAAGCGCTGGATATTGGTTTTTACTACATCCATCCCGACGCCACGGCCAGAGACGCTGGAAACTTGATCTTTGGTTGAAAAGCCAGGCATGAAAATAAGCTGCAGGCTTTGTTTATCATCGAGGCTATTGGCTGTTTCGATGTCGATCAAGCCCTTTTCAACGGCTTTTTTACGGATCACATCCGGGCGCATACCACGGCCATCATCGGTAATCGCAATCAGAATATGATCGCCCACCTGAGTGGCTGAGAGTTCGACAATGGCTTTGGCTGGCTTGCCACTGGTTTTGCGGTCTTCCATGGTTTCGATGCCATGATCAACGGCATTACGCACCAAGTGGACGAGCGGGTCATTCAAATCTTCGAGCATGGTTTTGTCCAGCTCGGTTTCTTCACCAGAAATAACCAGTTCTACATCTTTACCAAGCTGACGTGCTAAATCACGTGCTAAACGTGGGTATTTTTGAAAGAGGCGGCCAATAGGCTGCATGCGGGTTTTCATCACCGCATTTTGTAAATCCCCTACTAAGAGATCAAGCTGGCTAATGGCTTCATCCATTGCCTTGAGGGTGTTGCTATCCATCTTCCCTGCCATGATGTCAGTGCGCAGGGTGGTCAGGCGGTTCTTAGTCAGGCCAATTTCACCTGATAAATTAAGTACCTGATCTAAGCGCACCGTGTCGATGCGGATCGTGGCTTCTTGGGGGGCCGCTGCAACTTGCTGCTGTTGCTGCTGAGGCGCAGCTACCGCGGCAGGTGCTTTTGCAACAGGGGCGGGTTTTAAGCTATTCATTGGATTAGTAACAACTTGTTCCATGGCTGCAGGCTCATGCTGTACGACATTAATAGGCTCAACAGACTGCGGGCTAGGTGTGCCTTCTTTGCCCAGTAAGGCATTATAAAGCGAGTTCCAGTCTGGACCTTCTGCTGGGTTATGGGCAACCGCCACCGGTGCAGCAGCCACTACCGGAGCAATATGCGCGATTACAGTTTCAAGCGGACGACCTTCGAGTACGGCATCGAGAGCAGCGATCAGTTCTTCAGGCGCGTTGCTCGGCAATGCACCTTTGGCCAAGGCACCAAACATGTCGCGTACCACACCTGTGGCCGCCATGATGGTATCCATGATTTCTGGCGTTAGCACAAGCTCCAGGGTGCGCAGCTTATCAAACAGATTTTCTGTGCGATGGCAAAGGCGTACCATGGCATCGACATTCAGAAAACCTGCTCCCCCTTTGATCGTGTGAAAGCCTCTGAAAATATCATTCAGAAGATTTTTATCATTTGGTCGTTTTTCAAGCTCAACCAGCTTGTTGTCGACTTCAGACAGGAGCTCAGACGCTTCTGTTAAAAAATCTTGCAGCAGATCTTCCATGCCGCCAAAGTCAGTGCTCATCTTCGCTCCCCCAAAGGTTGCGTTTATTCAATTTAAAGGCGTCTAGAAGCCCAAGCTTTCCAGCAAGTCATCCACTTGCCCTTGATTGGCTACAACATCCGTACGACCTTCTGGATTGATAACTGGGCCATTTAGCAGCGAGGCATCATCATCTGCTTTGGGATGATCATGCCGGACAGTGCCTTGCGGGGAAAATAGCAGCAAGAAGTCCATCAGATGGGCTTCCATCTGCTTGGACATATCCAGCACTTTCTTGATGACTTGCCCGGTCAGATCCTGAAAATCCTGTGCCATCATGATTTCCAACATCTTGCTGCTGACTTGATCTGAGCCATTCACCGTTTCATTTAAATGCGATCTAGTTTTTTCAACCAGTGCTTTAAATTCATCGACAGAGAGCTGATTGGCTAAAAGCTTATCCCACTGACCACTCAGGGCTTTTGCATCATCACTGATTTTGTCCTGAATAGGCTTTGCTGCATCAAGCGCATTCAGGGTTCGATCGGCGGCTTGTTCTGTCAGCGTGGCGATATAAGAAAGTCGATCGCGTGCATCTGGAATATCTGTAGCCGCTTTTTCCAGCGATTTATCTAAGCCAAGCTCTTTGAGTGTATCGTGCAATTTTCGTGTCAGCTGCCCAATGTGGGAAAACATAGCACGCGCTGGATCGTTCATCTCTTCAGCAGTCAACGTGTGCGCAGGGGATGCTATAGCAAGGCTAACTTCAACCGGCGCTGGAGCAGACTCCGTGGGCTCACCATCCTGATTGGAATGAACGATACTATCGAATAGTGCTTCTAGGTCAGCGGAATCTCCGCTATTTAGTGCATGATCGTTCACAGTCGCCTCCGGTGCGTCTGTCGGGTTCTTGTTCTACTTGCTCATATTGGCGAAAACTTTTTTCAGTTTTTCATCCAATGTGGCGGCTGTGAATGGTTTTACGATGTATCCGTTTGCGCCTGCCGTAGCCGCTTCAATAATGTTTTCTTTTTTTGCTTCTGCGGTCACCATCATGACGGGTAAGTGCTTGAGCTGGGCATCTGCGCGAATAGCGCGCAGCAGTTCAATCCCTGTCATGTTAGGCATGTTCCAGTCAGTAACCACAAATTCGAAAGAACCATTCTTTAGCTTATGTAAGGCAACTTGGCCGTCTTCGGCTTCGTCAACATTAGAAAAGCCCAGTTCTTTTAAAAGGTTACGCACAATACGGCGCATCGTGGAGAAGTCGTCCACCACTAAAATACGCAGGTTACTATCTGCCATGTGTTACTCCATGTCGTTTGCGTTTAATGTGCAAACGGCTTGTTTTTATTAATCCGAAACTAACCAACCAATAAGGGTGTGATGGTATCGGCTAGAATGACTGGGTCGAATTTTGCCACATATGCATCAACGCCAACACTGCTTCCCATTGCTCTATTTGCATTTGAGGACAAGGATGAATGCATTACGATAGGAATACCTTGGAAACGATTATCAGACTTAATATGTTTGGTAAGAACATAGCCGTCCATTTCAGGCATTTCAGCATCGACTAAAATCATTTTTAGTTTGTCACGCAGGCGTTCGCCGTCATGTGTGGCGCGATTAGCCAAGTTTTGTAATTTATCCCATGCTTCCCGGCCATTATTGGCTTGATGATATTTCACGCCAATTTTGTCGAGTACACTAATGATTTCTTTACGTGCCACCATAGAATCATCCACAAAAAACATAAATGTTTCCGGGTTGATGGCCGCGCGTTGTAAATCAGGAATAATTGGCTCACCAATAACGCTGGCCAAGATTTGTTCCACATCTAATATGGAAACAAGTTTGCCATCGGGCAATTCAGTTAAAGCGGTAATTAATTGCTGATTACCCGCCAGCATTGTTTCCGGTGCGCGGACTTTATCCCAGTCCACACGGATAATTCTGTCTACTTCGTGAACCAAAAACGCTTGAGTATGCTTGGAGAATTCCGTCACAATCATCGTGCTAGTGGCTTCTGCCGATGGTGTTTCTTGCGTTGCTACAAATTTTGCCAGCGCAATGACCGGAATAATATTACCACGCAAAGAAAGAACGCCTTCAACACCTAAGGGCATATTGGGTGTTTTGGTAATTTTTGGCGTTTGCGATACTTCGCGTACTTTAAAAACATTGATGCCAAATATTTCGCGTGTCCCTAAGGTAAACAGCAGGATTTCCATTTTATTGGAACCAGCCAGCTTGGTTCGCGCATCAATGCTTTCAAGTAAATTGGTCGAATTACTGGACATGAATGACCTCCGCTGTTGTTCTTGGTGCTCTATTCTTTAAGTAAAAAATTGGCAATCGCTTCAGATAGTCGATGTGCTTCAAATTTTGCAACATAGCCATCTACACCGACTGACTGCCCTAGTTTCTGGTTGGAGGCCCCTGATAACGATGAGTGCATTAATACGGGGATGCCTGAGAAGCGTGGGTCACTTTTAATTAATTTGGTAAGCATGTAGCCGTCCATTTCAGGCATTTCTACATCAGTCAGTACCAAATGAATCATGTCTCTAACAAGTTTGCCTTGTAAATCTGCAGATTGAGCAATGCGTTGTAATTCATCCCAAGCTCGTTTGCCATTAATGGTAGAGACATGCTTGATATGCATTGCATCAAGCGTCATTTCAATTTGGCGACGAGCAACAACGGAATCATCTGCAATAAATACTGTTTTTGTGGTGAGGCTTTGATCTTGAATTAAAGTATCGGGGTCGATTTTATCCGAGCCAGGCACAGATTCAGCCAGTACCTTTTCTACATCCATCATCATGACAAGCTTGTTGTTTTCCAGCTCGGTGACGGCTACAACCAAGCCGCCCATTTGCGACATCAGCATATCGGGGGGGACGCGCATTTGTGACCAGTCGAGGCGCAAAATGGTGTCAACCGCTTCAACCAAAAAGCCCTGTGTATGACCGTTGTATTC
Source organism: Janthinobacterium sp. B9-8 (assembly GCF_000969645.2). Lineage (NCBI taxonomy): Bacteria > Pseudomonadati > Pseudomonadota > Betaproteobacteria > Burkholderiales > Oxalobacteraceae > Janthinobacterium > Janthinobacterium sp. B9-8. The sequence goes on along the minus strand of NZ_CP014222.1, from coordinate 2,280,887 downwards.
AGAAACAATCATAATTTCTGGGCGTGTTGTTGTTGCTATGCCCGCATATCTGGCAAGGTCAATGACAGGAACTAGTGTGCCGCGTAAGCTGACCATACCTTCAATGGAGGGAGGCATGTCAGGCGCCTTAGTGATTTCAGGCGTTCGCATCACTTCTCGAACTTTGAAAACATTAATGGCGAAATTTTCCCTTCGGCCGGTTCGCTCATCCTGTCCGAGAGTAAATAAAAGAATTTCTAGCTTGTTGGTACCAGCAAGCTTTGTGCGAGCATCAATATTTTTTAATAAGTCAGACACGGAGTGGCTCCAAGCTGCGTTTAAGTATCCTTAACCGACTGTGTGTGGGATGGAACATTTAGGAAGCAGCTGTACAAACACAAAAAAGAAGCAATTATAGCCGTAAGACAGGAACTAAATAAACTTTCGCTAATATTATGACTGAGTTTATGAATTTGTGGGTAGATCATTGTTTTGCTTGACTGTCTAGTCACTTTATAATGTAAAAACAAAAAAGCAACAAGAAAGGTGTTATATGCCCAATCCCAAAATGACTATTGATCCCCGAGAGTTAGAAAGCGCTTTTTCGCTTTTTACCGAAGCTTCAAATCAGCTTAGTCTCGCTTACGCAGATTTGCAGCAGCAAGTTGTTTCTTTAACGGATCAATTGGAAATTGCGAATGGTAATTTGCGCCGGGAGCTTGATGAAAAAGCGGCTTTGTCCAGGCGCTTATCTCTATTGCTAGAGCGATTACCGGGTGGAGTGGTCGAATTAAATGAACAGGGGGTGGTGGTGGAGTTTAACCCCGCCGCCAGTTTGATGATGAAAACCTTAGCGCTGGGCAGTGTGTGGCAAGAGTACGTTAGTGAGTTTTTAGAGCCCACGAATGTTCCCGATTTATGGTTGTCACAATCGGTGGAGGGTGAACGGCGTATTCGTATCGTTTTGAATGATATGCCGGGAGAATATGGCAAAATCATGCTGGTGCATGATATTAGCGATACTTGGGAATTGCAGCGGGCATTAACGCAACACAAGCGATTAGCCGCAATGGGTGAAATGGCTGCAGGTCTTGCACATCAGCTACGGACGCCCCTAGCAACCGCATTGCTTTATTCAACACACCTAGCGAAACCGGCATTAAGTGACAACGACCGGCAAAAATTCGGACAAAAAAATTTAGCGCGTCTCAGGCATTTAGAGGTGCTAATTCAGAATATGTTGAGCTTTGTGAGGGGGCATGATGTCCCTATGGAGGCGGTGACACTCTCTGGTTTGTTGCGGGAGGCTCAGCAATTAATGCAGCCACAGTTGCAAGCCAGTGAAATAAAATGTGTTTTGGAGATTGCCGCAGAGCATGAAATTTTAGCCGTCAATGCCAATCATAAAGAGCTACTCGGCTGTGTGACCAATCTGATTGACAATGCTCGGCTGGCCTCTAAGCAAGGCGGTATTATTCGCCTCTCGCTTGCAAGGCAAGAAAATATGGCCGAGTTAAAGGTGGAGGATCAAGGTTGCGGGATGTCTTTAGAGGTGCAAGAGCGCTTGTTTGAGCCATTTTTTACCACTAGAAAAGAGGGCACAGGTCTTGGGCTGGCCATTGTTAGCAATCTACTGGCTCGCTTAGGTGGCGAGATTGGCGTAAATTCTAACCTTGGAATCGGTAGTTCGTTTACGATACGGTTGCCAGTTTTGTATTGCCCGACTAAGGTATGAAAGCAAGATGGCATATTTATCTTTCCCATATCTTGTTTTTTTGTAGTGATTTTAAACATGTAACTTTCATGGAGTTGAGGTTTGTATGACGCCAACTGTGCAGATTGAAGGGGATGTGGGCCGTGTAGTCCTCTCCGGACAGTTCGATTTCAGTGCGCACCGCGAGTTTCGTCAGGTGTGCGAAACATTAATTAGTAATCCCAGCATTAAAGAAGTGCTTGTAGACTTTCAGAATGTTAACTATCTGGACAGCTCTGCATTGGGCATGCTGTTGTTGTTAAAAGAAAAAATTGGTGCTGCCAGTAAAAGCTTAGCACTGGTGAATTGTAGGGATTCGGTCAAACAGGTTTTAGATATTGCCTGTTTTGGTAAAATTTTCATCATCCGTTAAAGCTTACAATGAAAATTCTGGTCGTTGACGATACTGAATCTGTACTCTTACTGATCTCTCGCTTTGTCGAGGCGCTAGGGCATAAGGCTATTCAGGCTCGCAACGGGCTGGAAGCACTAGAAATTTGGCGGCTCGAACGACCTGACTTAGTTTTAATGGACATGATGATGCCCGTTATGTCAGGTTTAGAGGCGGCGGTTGCAATTAAACATGAGGCCAATGAAACATGGGTGCCGATTGTGTTTGTAACCGGTGTAGGCGAAGAAAATAAGCTGGCAGAAGCGATTGAACAGGGCGCGGATGATTACATCAATAAGCCGGTTAACTTTCGTGTACTTGAAGCAAAGCTAAAAGCCTTTAGTCGCACTCTAGAGTTAAACCGAAAAGTGAGAGAGCAGTCGGTTAAATTGGCAGACTATTATGATCGCGCAGAAGAAGAAAAGCGTGTGGTCAGCCATTTAATGGAGCAAATGGTTAATGCCGAATTACTGTACGACCCCCAGTTTGAATACTATCTCTCTCCGGCAGAAAGCCTTTCCGGCGACTTAATTGCTGCGGCACGCACCCCTGGGCAGGCTCTTTATTTGATGTTGGCAGATGGTATCGGCCATGGTTTAACCGCCGCCTTGAATGTGCTTCCACTGACACAACCCTTTTATACCATGACAGAAAAGGGCTATACCATTTCAGATATTTTGATCGAGATGAATAATAAAGTCAGGCAAGTTTTACCCGTTGGTCGTTTTGTGGCGCTGGTGTTGATTTCAATTGATGAATCAGCAGGCTGTATTGAGGTATGGAATGGCGGTATGCCGTCAGTACATGTCATTTCGCCAACAGGCGAAGTGCAACATGCATGGAAGTCCTCTCATCTGCCGCTGGGGATTGTGCCCACGCATGCCATGGACGTGATGACGGATCGTTATTATTTTAATGAGCCTGCTTGTTTGGTGGCTTATTCAGATGGCCTGATTGAAGCGCGCCACTCCAGTAAAGGAGATTATGGCTTAGATCGACTACTCAATGTATTGGCAGAAGTGCCTGCAGAGCAGCGGCTGGTTCATGCCCGTGGTGATTTGGCTGCATTTTTAGATGGCGAAGCCCATCATGATGATATATCGCTGGTATTAGCTTATTTTGGCGATAAGATCACGCCGGTTTCTAAAGAGCGGGTTTTTCCCGTTGCCGAAGAAGTCAATATCTCTACTTTGGCGGCTTTGGGTGAAAGCGCGTGGCGCTATAGTGTGGCATTGGGAGTGGATGAGATTCGGCATATTAATACTGTTCCTTTTATGATGAATTTTATTGGCGGTGTTCGTTCTTTAGCTTTTAGCCAGTCTGATGTTTTTTTGATCTTAACTGAGTTGTTTGTGAACGCTTTGGATCATGGAGTATTAGGACTTAATTCTTCGATGAAGCGTGGCGTTGATGGGATGGAGCAGTATTTATTGGAGCGATCCAATCGCTTAGAAAAATTAACTGAAGGCCGGATAGAAATTGATCTGACAGGCTTACATTATGATGGCAAAGACGTGCTTAGAATTAGAGTAAAAGATAGTGGCCCAGGTTTTGATTGGGCTCAGTTGTATATCAGTGGTGATGTATTAAATCATCAGTTTGCATTTGGTCGGGGGATTGCATTAGTTAGATCACTTTGTGCTTCGGCGCAATACCACGGTACAGGCAATGAAGTGGTTGCCTATTATATTCCCCGTACAGAAGCGGCATAATTGTTTTGATTTTTTTATCCCTCCCTTGCTGTATCTTCTTTTGATAGAAATCATCCTCTCTTTGGCCTTGAAATAATAAAGGCCATATTTGTTTTTTCTCTGAAATTTCTATTGCAAGTTTATTTTTTTACTTCGCTTTTTCCCATCTATATTTTTGTGTTTTGATAATGGTTTGGGTTTCAATTCTAGCCAGATAAGCTATCTTTATTCTACGAAGCGGTAGACGTACTGCTTGCGCGTATTGAATCTGAGGTTGTTTATGACTACAAAGCCCCTGACTATTCTTATTCTATTTGCATTTTTTGTAAGTGTAGTCATATTGCTTATTGCATGGAGCCAGCCGTCATCCTGGTTATTGGCTTGTTTTGGCTTAATTGCTGCTTGGGGGTCATTGCTGATCATTAAATTAACCAAGCAAGACGCCATAGTTGATTTAGAAAAAGAGCAATTTATAGATTTACAACATATGGGAGGCTCATTGCAAAAGCAGTCTGATATGGGGTTGTTTTCGGTTTCTCAATTAAAACTGGCTGATGATGAATTAAAAAGAGCAATTGAAATATTTGCCGATGCAATTCCTGCTTTACTTACGGGGTTTGTTGAAATTGCTGATCAATCCCGCTTACAAAAAGAAATGGCAGAATCTTTGTTTAAGCATACAGCAGGAGAACAAGGCAATGGTTTTGAAAGTTTTGTCACGGAAACATCAGGCATTTTAACGACCTTTGTAGATAGTATTATTTCTAACTCTTACACGGCAATGGGCCTTGTTGATCAAATGGAGCAGGTTGGCCGCGTGGTAGAAGAAGTGCTTGGGGTATTAAGTGAAATTGAAGCAATTGCTAAACAAACTAACTTACTGGCATTAAATGCAGCAATTGAGGCTGCCCGGGCGGGTGAAGCAGGTAGAGGGTTTGCCGTGGTGGCCGATGAAGTCAGAACGCTATCAATGCGCACAAATCACTTTAGTCGGCAGATTCGCGGTAATGTGCGGCAAATTCATGCTTCAGTAGCTATAGCAGAGGAGGCTATTATGAAATTGGCCTCGCAGGATATGAGTAAATCAATGCAATCAAAAGTGCAAGTTGAGCAAACCATGTCTAGTATTGGTGAGATGAATAAGAATGTTGAATTCGTTGTGAATGAATTAGCAAAAATTGCGGTTCAGGTTGAAACGGGGGTTTCTAATGCAGTGAGGGGCTTACAGTTTCAAGATTTAGTAAATCAATTGTTATTGCATGCTAAGGGCCGAATTGTTGCACAATCAGAAATACATGAGGCGCTTGCATTAATTTATGGCTATATTGCAAATCAGAAAAACCCGGCTAAAGCGTGGAAGGGAAAAATAGCGGAATTACAGGCTTTAGGCGAGCGGTTAATATTACTTGCCGATGAGATGCATAAAAATCCTGTTGCTCAGGAGAATATGAGCAGTGGAGATATCGATTTATTTTAAAATTTTTTAAGTGAAATGCACTATCTGCTATATTTTTTGTATAAATTATTTATATAAAAATAAGGAATGAATATTTGTTTATTTAAACGAATATATCGCTACTCATACATAGTTGGAGGGTATATGGCTAAAAAAATACTGACAGTTGATGATTCTGCATCCATACGGCAAATGGTGGTGTTTACTCTTAAAAGTGCCGGCTACGATGTGTTTGAAGCCAGTGATGGTAATCTGGGTGTACAGCAAGCTAAGAAAATGCAAGTTGATTTAATTCTAACTGATCAGAATATGCCGGGAATGGATGGCTTAACGCTGATTAAAACCTTGCGTGCTACGCCACAATATAAATCGACTCCGATGCTGATGCTGACTACCGAATCTAGCGATGCAATGAAGATGCAAGGCAAATCGGCAGGTGCAACAGGCTGGCTCGTTAAACCCTTTGATCCTCAAAAATTGCTCGAAGTTGTGCGAAAAGTGATCGGCTAGTGTTTTAGCTGCTCGTCGCAGAAGGAGGGGGTATGGCGATTGATATGAGCCAGTTTATTGCAGTTTTCTTTGATGAAGCTGCAGAGCATCTTGCAACGATGGAATCCATTCTGCTTAAGCTGAGTTTGGATGAGCCGGATAGTGAAGACTTAAATGCTATTTTTCGTGCCGCACATTCGATTAAAGGTGGCGCAGCAACTTTTGGTTTTACTGATTTAGCCGCTGTAACACATATCTTAGAAAACTTACTGGATAGAATCCGCAAAAATGAGCTTGATCTGCGCGCAGGTATGATTGATGTTTTTTTGCGCAGTGGTGATGTCTTGCAAAATATTTTATCCGCTCACCGAGATGGCGGTAGCGCTGATCTGGAGGCGGCAAAAGAAATAACCAGCCTGCTGGAAAAATTTGCAAATGAATCCGTAGCCGAAGAATCAGGGCTGCAAATTGTCGTGGCCGCTGGTGATGAATTTGATGCTCAAGCCGTGATTAGGGCACTTGAGGGATATGGGGAATTGGTTGCTGTCATTGAGGGCGGGGCGGAAAAAAATTGGGCCTATCAAATATTAAGTAGCGCGTTGCCACAAGAAATTATCGATACTTTGGCATTTGCAATTGAGCCTTCAAGAATTCAGATTGCCTATTCACTATCAGAAAATACGCCCGCCGAAGTCAGTCAATTAAGCGATGGAGAGGGGTATGGTTTCTTTACAGATATTGAGCCTATTAAACCGGCTGGTTTAGTAGATGGTGAAGGATACGGCTTTTTTACGGATGATAAACCTGCGCCCGTGTCTCAGGATGGAGAAGGCTATGGTTTCTTTACAGAAGTTGGTATTGAAGCTGCTGCTGAAACGGTAAGCGATGGTGTTGGTTATGGTTTTTTTGAGCCAAGGCCTCAAGTGCTCACTGCCGCCACAAGTGCACCTATAAAAGAAGCAAAATCAGAAGAGCCTGAACCGCAGGCTGCAAAATCTAAAGCATCGCCCAGTGCCGTAGTCAAACCTTCTGCTGCCGCTGCAGATACTTCGATACGGGTAAGTGTAGAGAAAGTAGATCAACTGCTTAATTTAGTGGGCGAATTAGTGATTACGCAATCCATGCTGGTACAAACCGCGCTTAATCTTGATCCGGTTATTCATGAAAATATGCTTTCAGGTGTCGGCCAGCTAGAGCGCAATACGCGTGAGCTGCAAGAATCGGTGATGTCGATTCGTATGATGCCTATTTCTTTTGTATTTAGCCGGTTTCCTCGATTAGTGAGAGATTTAGCCGGAAAACTAAATAAAAAAATAGAATTAAAACTGATTGGTGAAAGCACTGAATTAGATAAAGGGTTTATTGAAAAACTATCCGATCCATTAACGCATTTGGTGAGAAATAGCTTAGATCACGGGATTGAGCTGCCTGATGAGCGTATCGCTAAAGGTAAATCTCCTACCGGGACGCTTACGTTAAGGGCGTTTCATCAGGGTGGCAATATTGTGATCGAAGTCGCTGATGATGGTGCAGGTCTTAATCGTGAGCGTATTTTGGCTAAGGCACGAGAGCGTGATATTGCGGTCAGCGATTCGATGACCGATGGTGAAGTCTGGTTACTTATTTTTGAAGCAGGCTTTTCCACTGCTGCTCAAGTAACCGATGTATCCGGCCGTGGTGTAGGCATGGATGTGGTGCGCCGGAATATTCAATCTATGGGTGGGCGTATTGAAATTAGTTCTATGTATGGCATTGGCTCGACCATGAGTATCCGATTGCCGCTTACCTTGGCTATTTTGGATGGCATGTCGATTTCAGTAGGTGAAGAAATTTATCTTATTCCTTTGGCCTTTATTATTGAGTCTTTACAGCCTAGGCCTGATGAAGTGAAAACAATGGCAGGCAAAGGGCGGGTGATTAACGTTCGTGGGGAGTATCTGCCTTTAATTGCATTGCATGAAATATTTAATGTTCCTCCTAAGGTGACTCATTTTCACGAAGGCTTAGTGATTATCTTAGAGGCCGAGGGGGAAAAAGTAGCGATGTTTGTCGATGATCTATTGGGCCAGCATCAGGTTGTTGTTAAAAACTTAGAAACTAATTATCGAAAAGTGCCGGGTGTTGCAGGTGCAACAATTATGGGGGATGGCCATGTTGCGTTTATTTTAGATGTGGCGCAGTTGGTTCATATTAGTCAAGGCTTAATTCGGGCAGTTGCTTAAGTGTTTCTAATCTTGTTTATTTAAAGAGGGCTAGAGATGGACAATGGCTTAGATCACCCAGATACCGCCCGGGAAATTCTGGTATTTGCGCTGGGTAATGAAGAGTACGGCATTGATATTTTAAAAGTGCAGGAAATTCGAGGTTATGATGCAGTGACAAGCATCGCTAATGTGCCTGCTTTTATTAAAGGCGTGATTAATTTGCGTGGCAATATTGTACCGATTGTTGATTTAAGAATTAAATTCGGGCTTGGCAATATTATGTATGACCATTTTACTGTTGTTATTATTCTTAATGTAGCAAGCAGAACTGTGGGGATAGTGGTTGATGGTGTTTCAGATGTTTTAACTTTGGCGGCTAATCACGTTAAACCGGCTCCGGAATTCGGTGTGGTTCTCGATACTGCCTATATTCAAGGATTAGGCACCTTAGAGGAACGCATGATTATCCTTGTTGATATTGAGAAATTAATGACCAGCAGTGATATGGCATTGGTTGATCATGTTGCCGTAACAGTTTAATAGATGACCCAAGGAGTATGTTATGTTTAATTTCTTTTCAGATCCGGCTAAAGAAGAAGCAACGAAAAGACAGATTCTTAGTTTGCAAGATGAAGTACAGGAATTAAAATCGAGAGCCATGAAGGCTGAGCTGGCATTTGATCCTGCAAAAGAAGAAGAAAATAAAAAACAAATAATTAGTTTGCAGGGAGCACTACAAGAGTTAAAAGAAAAAACGAATGCAATTGATAAATCACAAGCGGTGATTGAGTTTGATTTAACTGGCCGTATATTGACTGCCAATGATAATTTTCTGAACTGTCTGGGTTATAATTTAAGCGATATTAAAGATCAGCACCATAGTATGTTTTTTGAGCCGTCACAAAGAATATCGCCAGAATACACCGTTTTTTGGGATAAGCTGAGGCGCGGTGAGTTTGATACGGGCACATATAAGAGAATCGGTCGTGGCGGTAAAGAGATTTGGATTCAAGCTAGCTATAATCCCGTGCTGGATAGCAATGGAAAGCCCTATAAGGTGGTTGAACTTGCCACTGACGTGACTGAATTAATTAATCTAGCTAATGAGCTAAAGGCAAAAGATGCTGCGGTTGGAAAAGCACAGGCCGTCATTGAATTTGATCTAACTGGAAGAATATTAACGGCGAATGAAAATTTCCTGAATTGTCTTGGCTATAACTTAAATGAAATTAAAGATCAGCATCATAGTATGTTTGTTGACCCTGCTTATCGACAATCGCAGGAATATACTAGCTTTTGGGATAAATTAAGAAGGGGTGAGTTTGATAAGGGTATTTATCAACGCGTTGGTAAGGGCGGTAAAAAGGTATGGATTCAGGCAAGCTATAACCCTTTGTTTGATGTGAATGGTAAGCCGTATAAAGTGGTTAAGTATGCATCTGATATGACTGAGGCGGTAGAGAGCGCTAATTTGCAATCTGCACTGGATGCAGCATCAACTAATGTCATGATGGCCGATGAGCATTTTAATATTATTTATACCAATGATTCGATGAACAAAATGCTGATGAATGCAGAATCAGCCATTCGCAAAGATGTTCCGCAGTTTTCTGCTTCAAAAGTGCTCGGCAGTAATATTGATATATTCCATAAGAATCCTGCTTATCAGCGAAATTTACTATCTGCTTTGCAATCAACGCACGAGGCTCAATTGGTTTTGGGCGGGCGTACTTTCCGGCTTTTGGTGACACCTGTATTTTCTAAAACTAAATCAAGGCTGGGTACGGTGGTGGAGTGGCAGGATCTTACTGATGAGCTGGCGGCGAGCACGAAGGCAAGCCAGCTGGCGGCTGAAAATGCCCGGATCAAGGCGGCACTGGATGGTTGCACTACCAATGTAATGATTGCCAATAATGAGCGCGAAATTATTTACATGAATAAATCGGTCATGGGCATGTTGAGTGCGGCGCAAAATGAATTGCGCAAAGTGTTGCCCCAGTTTGATGTGAGTAATTTAATGGGGCAAAACGTTGATGTCTTTCATAAAAATCCTGTGCATCAGCGAGATATGCTGACTCATTTACGCAGCACCTACATGACTGAAATTGTGGTGGGCGGGCGTATTTTTAAATTAATCGCTAATCCTGTAAATGATGATTATGGTGTGCGGCAAGGCACGGTTGTTGAATGGCTGGATCGCACTGAGGAAGTGGCTGTTGAGGCTGAAATTGCAGCAATTGTTGATGCTGCGGCCATTCATGGCGATTTCTCTAAACGCGCCAAGATGGAAGGCAAAGAAGGCTTTACTTTAAAGCTGTGTGAGGGCATGAATCAACTGATGTCGTCTAATGAAAAAGGCTTGGCGGATGTGGTGAGGGTGCTTGGTGCTTTGGCCAGAGGCGATTTGTCTGAAACGATTAGTGGTGATTACCGAGGGACGCTGGGGCAGTTAAAAGACGATTGCAATTTAACTGGCGAGCGCTTATCCGAAATCGTGATGCAAATTAAAGATTCAGTTGGCTTAATTAATACGGCATCACAAGAAATTGCCGCAGGAAATAATAATTTGTCCAGCCGCACCGAGCAACAGGCCGCCAGCTTGGAAGAAACCGCGTCGAGTATGGAAGAGCTGACCGGTACAGTGAAACAAAATGCGGAGAACGCCAGACAAGCGAATCAGTTGGCGATTGGCGCATCGGATATCGCTGTCAAAGGAGGCGGGGTGGTTGAGCAGGTGGTTTCAACCATGTCTGAAATCAATAATAGTGCTAAGAAAATCGTCGATATTATTTCGGTCATTGATGGTATTGCTTTTCAAACGAATATTCTGGCCTTGAATGCTGCGGTTGAGGCGGCCAGAGCAGGTGAGCAGGGAAGGGGCTTTGCTGTGGTAGCCAGTGAAGTGCGTAATCTGGCACAGCGTTCTGCGGCGGCAGCCAAAGAGATTAAATCTTTGATTGGCGATTCGGTAGTTAAAGTTGAATCGGGGTCCCGGCTGGTTGATGAAGCAGGCCGCACAATGCAGGAGGTGGTGACTGCTGTGCGCCGTGTAACCGACATTATGAGTGAAATTTCTGCAGCAAGTGCCGAGCAAAGTTCAGGGATTGAGCAGGTTAATCAGGCTGTGGTGCAGATGGATGAGAACACTCAACAAAATGCAGCTCTGGTTGAAGAAGCTGCGGCCGCTGCCGAGAGTTTGGAAGAGCAGGCAGGTAGCTTGGCTGATGCAATTGCTGTGTTTAAAGTAGGTGCCGCTTATCAGCATGCAGGTGCTGCTACTAAACAGCTCGCTGCGCCACGTAGTGCCACCACAGCACTTAAAGCGCCTCAGCTTAGCCAGGCACCCGCATCGAAAAAATTAGCGAGTACAGGGAAAAAATTGCCTAGCCCTACGGCAGATGATGGTGATTGGGAAGAGTTTTAATGGACTAAGCACCATTAGCTTGGGGCAGATTATGCCGATCAGCCCTTCTTGCATGCCCTGATCGGTGATTAAGCTGTGTGCCCATGTCTATCCCATTAAATAAATATCATTGATGGAAAAATGCTGATGGTGCTCTCGGCCTCCCCTCGCTATTTGATGAGTTCGCCAATATGAGCAATATGCGTGAGCAGGATTTTGTATTTACTGATGCTGATTTTCGCCGTGTGGTTAGTATTATTTATGCACGGGCGGGAATCCGGCTCAATGAAAGTAAGCAGTCAATGGTTTATAGCCGGCTGGCACGACGCTTGAGGGCCTTGAATTTAGAAAAATTCAGTGACTATCTAGATTTTTTAGAAGCAGATCGCAAACATGAAGAATGGCAACAATTTACGAATTCGCTGACGACTAATCTGACCTTTTTTTTCAGAGAAAAGCATCATTTCGACATGCTTTCTGATCAATTGCAGAAACTGCACGGACCGGTGCGTATTTGGTGCTCGGCCTCCAGTACAGGGGAAGAGCCTTATTCTTTGGCGATGACTGCTATTGAGGCTTATGGCAGTCTGAAGCCTAATGTAGAAATTATTGCATCAGATTTAGATACCCAAGTACTAGCCAAAGCCAGAAGTGGCATTTATTCAATGGATAAACTGGATAAAGTTTCTACTGAAAGATGCAAAATATTTTTTTTGAAAGGAAAAGGAGAAAATACAGGGCAGGCCAGAGTAAGGCGCGAATTAAGAGAAATGATAGAATTTAAGCAAATTAATTTGCTGGCGCATTCATGGCCATTGTTGCCTTATTTTGATGCTATTTTTTGTCGTAATGTCATGATCTATTTTGATCAGGCCACTCAGCGCGTAATGCTGGAAAAAATGGGACGATTATTAAAACCGAATGGTTTCTTATATGTGGGGCATTCAGAAAATCTGCATCATATGTCAGAGTGGTTTCACTCCTGCGGTAAGACTGTATATCGGCTGACTGATAAGGCGATTCATGAGTGGGGGTCATCAAAATGAGCAAGGGATATGAAGAGGTCTTAGCACCAACGCTCTATTTTGATAAAAGCTTTGATATCGATGCCGCTAAATTATTGCCGGGAGAATACTATGTAACCGGGCGCAATATGCTGCTCGTAACGGTATTGGGCTCTTGTGTGGCTGCCTGTATCCGGGATAGAAAAACCGGTGTTGGTGGAATGAATCACTTTATGTTGCCAGAAGCGGCGGATGAAGCAACGGCTATGGCAGGTTTGGCCACGCGCTATGGCACGTATGCAATGGAAATGCTGATTAATCAGATTATGAAAATGGGTGGATCTAAAAGCTCACTCGAAGCAAAAATATTCGGCGGAGGAAATGTATTACGCGGTTTTACTGTTTCAAATATCGGCCAGAAAAATGTTGATTTTGTTCGGTCTTTTTTAGATTTAGAAAGAATACCGGTGGTGTCAGAGGATTTGCTTGATGTTTTTCCTCGTAAAGTTTATTTTTTTCCGCAAACCGGTCGTGTATTAGTCAAAAAACTCAAGGCTGTGCATAACAATACAATTGTTGAGCGGGAAAAAGATTATAGCTCTAGGCTTCAATATGCCAAGCAGGGTGGAGATATTGATCTGTTTTAAATGTGGAATAGAGCCATGAAAAAAAAGATACGAGTGATTGTGATTGATGATTCCGCACTAATGAGGAATCTATTAACAGAAATTATTAATGAAACGACTGATTTAGAATGCATTGCCACCGCACCAGATCCTATTATTGCCAGAGAAAAAATTCGCCAGCTAAACCCCGATGTGATTACGCTAGACATCGAAATGCCTAAAATGGACGGGCTGGAATTTCTCGAGCGTTTAATGCGGCTTAAGCCCACACCAGTGATTATGATATCCTCTTTAACTGAACAGGGTTCAGAAGCGGCTCTTCGCGCCTTAGAGCTAGGCGCTGTAGATATTATTGCCAAGCCAAAATTAGATATTGTGCGTGGAATTCAAGGATATGCCGATGATATTCGGGAAAAAATACGTTGCGCAGCGGAGGCAAAAGTGAAGCCCATGTTTAGCAGCAATGTGATGCCAAATAATTCAGCAGACGTGGTCCTGCCTAAAGTGTCCCGGCCGATATTAAAAACAGAAAAGCTGATTATTGTGGGTGCATCCACAGGGGGAACTGAAGCCCTTAAAGAATTTTTAATGCCCATGCCGCCTGATGCTCCCGCAATACTGATTGCTCAGCACATGCCGGAAATGTTTACTAAATCATTTGCTAACCGGCTGAATTCTTTATGCAGCATCACGGTTAAAGAAGCAGAGCACGGCGAGCGTGTTTTGCCTGGGCACGCCTATATTGCACCTGGTCATTCTCACTTAATGCTTGGGGTGTCTGGTGCCAATTATGTTTGCCATCTTTCGCAGGGAGAGCCGGTCAACCGACATCGCCCCTCCGTGGATGTTTTATTTAGATCGGTGGCTAATCTGGCCGGCAAGAATGCAATTGGCGTGATTCTGACGGGTATGGGCAAAGATGGTGCTGTGGGCATGCTGGAAATGAAGCAGGCAGGTGCATATAACTACGCGCAGGATGAAGCGAGTTGTGTGGTGTTTGGTATGCCCAAAGAAGCCATTGCGCTGGGCGGCGTGCATGAAACACTGCCGCTTAAAGATATTTCCACTCGTGTGCTGGCATTTTTAACGCTGCATGGCGGGCGTAATGTACGAATCTGAAAGTGAAAGACCTGATGAGCTTACCGATTTTAATTGTTGAAGATGACGATAGCCTGAGAGAAGCGCTGGCCGATACGCTTGAGTTGGGAGGGTATGCTGTTTTAGTGGCCGAAGAAGGCGGCGATGCACTCAGTGTGTTAGAAAAAAATCGTGTTGGCTTGGTGTTGTCTGATGTGCAAATGCAGCCTATGGATGGCGAAACACTGTTGCAGGAAATTAAGCTGCTTTACCCTTATCTGCCGGTTATTTTAATGACCGCCTATGGGCTTATCGAAAAAGCCGTGGCTGCCTTGCATTCTGGCGCTTGCCATTATCTGCCTAAGCCTTTTGAGCCTGATCGCCTGCTTCAGGAAGTGGCTAAATACATGTTGCCAGATAGTGATGATGAAGAAGTCATTGCTGAAGATCCGGCCATGTTGAACTTATTAGAAATGTCGCGACGTGTAGCGCTGTCCGATGCTTCCGTCATGATTACGGGAGAGTCGGGGACGGGTAAAGAAGTTTTGGCGCAATTTTTGCACCGTAATAGCGAGCGGGCGCACCGCCCTTTTGTCGCGATTAATTGCGCTGCAATTCCTGAGCAGTTATTAGAATCCACCTTGTTTGGGCATGAAAAAGGCGCTTTTACGGGTGCGGCAAGCCAGCATCTGGGAAAGTTTGAGCAGGCCAATGGCGGCACTTTATTACTCGATGAAATCTCAGAAATGCCGCTGGCTTTACAGGCTAAATTGCTACGGGTATTACAAGAGCGTGAAGTAGAGCGGGTGGGGGGGAGTAAGCCGATTCGGATTGATATTCGGGTCTTGGCAACATCTAATCGCGATATGAAGCTGGAAGTAGTGGCAGGTCGTTTTCGTGAAGATTTATTTTATCGCTTGAATGTTTTTCCTTTGCATTTGCCAAGTTTACGTGAGCGGCGTAGTGATATTTTGCCCTTGGCAAAAGCGATGCTGGCAAGGCATGCCGCAAGACAAAAGCGTCGTGTACCGGTTTTGTCATCAGGGGCAGAGATTGCGCTTTTAGCGAATGCGTGGGAAGGAAATATCCGAGAACTAGATAATGTGATGCAGCGTGCGCTTATTTTGGCCCCTGGGGACGAAATTGCGGTCGACCATCTGTATTTGCCGCAGCACGGAGCGGGTAAGGCGGCAAATATTGCCGGTGCACCGCTTGTGGCCGAGGTCTTGCCGCTGCCTGATTCGCCGGTTGTCGTGAGTGATATCAAAGAGCTGGAAAAAAGGCATATATTGGAAACACTCAAGTCGCTGGGGGGGGCACGTAAATCGACCGCAGAAAAGCTGGGGATGAGCGAAAGAACCTTGCGTTATAAATTGCAGCAGTATCGCGAACAAAACCCGGATTTATCTATTTAAGGCGCAGGTGGCTCAGGAATTGCTTGCAGTAGCTAAGTCTAAGCACCTACAATTTAAAACAAGGCATTAATCAAGGGCTTTTGGCATTTTTTTACTGACATCAAGGCTTAGGCTGGTGTTCATCGCCAGATCAATTGATTAACTGCTTAAAAGGGGATATAAGTCATGAGCGTGCAAGGAATCGATCAGGTTCTTGGCGAACTAAAAGCGATGTCTGCACTTGCAGGGGGGCAGGCTGCATCACAGGCACAGCCCGTTGCGGGCGCGCCGGATTTTGCGTCTATGCTTAAATCCTCCTTGGATCAAGTGAATCAGGTACAGCAAGATGCTCAAGCACAGCAACTCGCGTTTCAATCGGGAGCGCCGGAAGCTAATTTGCAAGATGTGATGGTATCGTTACAAAAAGCCAGCCTTTCTTTCCAAACGATGGTGCAGGTGCGCAATAAGCTAGTCAGTGCTTATCAGGAAGTCATGAGTATGCAGGTCTAAAGCCCGGGTTTTGTTCAGAGCCTTAGCTGGCCTGAATATTTCGTGAAAGCATCGATGAAATATTTAGACTAGAATTTAGACAGGCTCTTTAAAGCCTGCATGGGATTTCGACGTATGGCAGAGGTAAGTGCAGCGGCAGATAATAATCTGATCACAGCAAGAGGCTTCGGGGTGGCGCGTGAGCGCTTCGCTGCGCTTTCGTCTGGGCGAAGGATCGGCCTGATGATTGCAGTCGCAGCTGTGATTGCTTTAATTGTTGGCAATATGCTGTGGTCAAAAGAACCGGCTTATCGGGTTCTTTTTACCAATATCCCCGATAAAGATGGCGGCGCCATCGTTCAATCTCTGCAACAAATGAATGTGCCCTATAAGCTGGATCCGGGCGGCACAATTTCTGTTACTGCCGATAAAATTTATGACGTTAGATTAAAGCTTGCCGCACAAGGATTGCCTAAATCGGGCAATGCCGGGTTTGAGCTTTTAGATAATCAAAAATTTGGTGTCTCGCAATTTGCAGAACAGGTTAATTATCAGCGCGCAATTGAAGGCGAATTAGCGCGTTCAATTGAAACTGTGGCTTCAGTGGGCAAAGCCCGTGTGCATTTGGCCATGCCTAAACAAACGGTTTTTTTACGCGATCAGCAAAAGCCAACGGCTTCTGTCATGCTGACGCTGCATCCGGGAAGAATTCTGGATGGCGGCCAGGTGGCGGGGATTATTCATTTAGTTTCATCCAGCGTGCCAGAGCTACCGATTAAAAATGTGACCATTGTGGATCAGGACGGTAATTTATTATCTAAATTGCCTGAAATGAGCCAGAACAATTTAGACCCGCGCCAATTACTTTATGTACAGCATGTAGAAAAAGGCTTCGTTGAGCGCGTTGAAACGATTCTTGCGCCATTGGTGGGCAAAGAAAATGTAAAAGCGGAAATCACGGCACAAATTGATTTTGCAGAAGTCGAGCAAACATCAGAATCTTTTAAACCTAATTCTCCGCCCAATAGCTCGGCGATGCGTAGTCAGCAAACGCTTGATCAGCAGGGTAAATCCAGTAATGAATTAGCCGGTGGCGTGCCGGGGGCACTGTCGAATCAGCCGCCAGGAGCGGCTGCCGCGCCGATTACGGCTCCCACAGCTTCTGGCGCTTCTGAAGCTGGCGTTACGGGCACGGCCAACAGTCGTAAAGAAGCCACTATTAACTATGAAGTGGATAAAACCATTCAGCATGTAAAGCAACAGGTAGGGGGAGTAAAGCGCCTTTCTGCTGCGGTTGTACTCAACTACAAGCCCGGTAAAGATAAAACAGGGAAGATGACTTACCTGCCGTTTAGCCCACAAGAAATGACGCAAATCAATAATTTGGTGCGTGAGGCGATAGGGTACAACAAGGAGCGTGGTGATTCTGTCAATGTGGTGAATGCGGCATTTGCTGATTCTTTACCGCTTGAAGAAAAGAAAATGCAGGATAAGGCGTTGGCGTATATTCAAACCAATGCCACCGATGTGGGTAAATTGGCATTGATTGCCATTGTTGTGCTTTATTTGCTGTTCTTTGTGCTGCGCCCGCTGATGAAAGACATGGCCAAAACGCGCGAAGAGGCACGTATTCAAGAGTTGGATTTTGGCGAGACGCTTGGACCGGATGGCGAGAGATTAAGTGCGGATGAGCAAAATCCTGAAGAGGATGAAAATCAGAACCGTATGGCCGCTTACGCCGAGCTCTTGCAGCAGGCTAAAGAGCTGGCCAAAGATGATCCGCGTATGGTAGCGACCATCTTGCGCGAATGGATGCTGAATGCGGATGATAAAGGCGGAGATCCTAATAAGAAGTCTTAGCCTGAACTGCAGCAGAGCAGCCGTTTTATGATATTTAAAGCGCCTTGAGGAGCAAACCATGGCTGCCGATATAAGTGAAGAAGGAGTGCGTAAAAGCGCTCTTTTATTGATGACCTTAGGCGAAGATGTTGCCGTTGAAGTGTTTAAATTTTTAGGGCCTAAGGAAGTGCAGAAGTTGGGTTTTGCGGTGGCCGGAATGGATGCCGTTAAACGTGAAGAGATCGATGTGGTTTTGGCGGAGTTTATTGCTTCAACGCAAAATCGTGCCAATTTAGGTGCTGCGGATGAATATATTCGCTCGGTATTGACCAAGGCTCTGGGCACTGATAAAGCAGCCAATTTGCTCGATCGTATCTTGCAAGGCAATGATAATAACGGGATTGAATCGTTAAAATGGATGGATTCATCGGCCGTTGCCGAGCTCATTAAAAACGAGCACCCGCAGATTATTGCCACTATTCTGGTGCATTTAGAATCAGATCAGTCATCAGAAATCCTGAGCTATTTTGTTGAGCGCCAGCGTAATGATGTATTGCTGCGGATTGCCACGCTAGAAGGCGTGCAGCCGGTTGCCTTGAAAGAACTCAATGATGTGTTGACTCAATTGATGTCAGGCACCGATAAGCTAAAGAAAAGCGCTATGGGTGGCGTGCAAATGGCGGCCGATATTCTTAACTTTATGGGCGGTGTGGTTGAAGCATCGGCGATTGCCAGTGTGCGTGATTACGATCCTGAGCTGGCCCAAAAAATTCAAGACAAGATGTTTACCTTCGATAATATTCTGGATATTGACGACCGGGGTATTCAGCTGTTGATGCGTGAAATTCAATCTGATTCCTTGGTGATTTCTCTTAAGGGAACCAGCCAGGCGCTTAAAGAAAAGATTTTCAAAAATATGTCTTCACGAGCCGCCGAAATGTTGCGTGATGATTTAGAAGCGCGTGGGCCGGTTAAGTTGTCTGAAGTTGAGGCTGAGCAGAAAGAAATCCTTAAAATCGTTCGCCGTCTGGCTGATGAAGGTCAGATTGTGCTGGGTGGTAAGGGTGATGAAGGATTAGTTGAATAATGAGTAATCCACGCGTGATTCCACGCGAGCAATTAAGTGCTTGGGAAAAATGGGAGTTAGCTTCTTTGCACGAGGCAGAGGCTGAAGCCGTAGCCATCGAGCAAGTAGAAGTCAGCGATGAGCCTCTGGATGAGCCCGAAGCGCAAGGTGCTGAAGGTGATTTAAGCGCTGAATCAGAAGATGAAGAGCAGCTGCCCGCAGAATCGGCCGATGTTTCAAGTGCCGATGTTTCTTTTCCTACCGCAGAAGAGATAGAAGCGATTGCCCAACAGGCGCAAAGCGAAGGCTTTGAGGCTGGCTTAGAGGCTGGGCGCTTGGTGGCCGAGGACGAAGCAAATCGCCTGCGTGCAGTATTGGCCAGCGTTGAAATGACATTGCAAAAAGCAGAAGCGGCGCTGTCCAATGAAGTGCTTGATCTGGCCGTCGTGATTGCGCGGCAAATGGTGAGAGAAGAATTAAACCATGCGCCGGAGCGTTTATTGCCTATTTTGCGTGAAGTACTGGCAAGTCTGCCTGCTGCACGATCCCCTTCGCGTGTCTTTTTAAATCCCGAAGATTTAACGGCTATCGCTGGCATGCTGGGGGGCGATCTGCCTAGTGATACTTGGCGTTTATTGGCCGATCCGCATATCGAAGCGGGCGGTTGCCGGATTGATACGCCTGATTCTGCGGTTGATTTATCCCTGCCGGTGCGCTGGCAAAATATCTTGCGTGTTTTAGGTCGCAACGATCGCGGTGATTTAATGTGGAATGCGCGCGAGGAGCATCTTGCATCCCTTGTTGAGGAAGTAAGCCCTGCGGCATCCTCTGATGATGTCTCAGCGCCGCTTGCTGCTGAGGAGGTTTCTGCTTCAGTAGATCTTGCTTTGGCAGAAGAACTCCCCGCTGCCGTTCAGGAAACATCGACTGAATCCGACCCTCATGACTGAAGCACTCCATGGCTGCAGCCAGTATCTAGCCGATTGTAAAGACGCGGTACGCTGGATGCGCCCGTGGCTGCCGCGTGGGCGCTTGGTCAGAGTATCGGGTTTGGTGCTTGAGGCCGTGGGCTTGCGCTTGGCTATTGGCTCATCTTGCGATGTGATGACGCCTAGCGGTGCTTCGGTAGAAGCCGTGGTAGTGGGGTTTAATGAAGATCGTCTCTTCTTAATGCCGATTGCCGAAATCTATGGTGTAGAGCCTGGCGCGCAGGTGGTGCCGCATGAAGATGTTGAAGCGTGGGTGCCTGATTATGGTCATCCGCGTCCGCCTCAGCGCCGTTTAGAAGATCATGGCCGTCAGATGCCGGTAGGCTGGGGCCTACTTGGCCGCGTTTTAGACGGCTTAGGCAGGCCACTTGATGGCAAAGGCCGGATCGAGCACGACGACTATATGCCGCTGTTTGCACGCCCCTACAACCCGATGACGCGTGAGCCAGTGAAGCATGTGATGGATGTGGGTGTGCGGGCGATTAATGCCATGTTAACGGTTGGGCGAGGTCAGCGCTTGGGCCTCTTTGCAGGCTCTGGTGTGGGTAAATCGGTGTTGCTGGGCATGATGGCGCGCTATACCACGGCCGATGTGGTGGTGGTGGGCCTAATTGGCGAGCGTGGCCGTGAAGTGAAAGATTTTATTGAGAATATTCTGGGCGATGAAGGCTTAAAGCGCTCGGTAGTCGTGGCAGCGCCTGCCGATACGCCGCCTTTATTACGGCTTTATGGAGCGGCTTATGCCACTTCGATTGCCGAGTATTTTAGAAATCAGGGCAAGCATGTGCTGCTGATTATGGATTCGCTGACACGCTATGCCATGGCGCAACGTGAAATTGCCTTGGCTGTGGGCGAGCCGCCCGCCACAAAAGGCTATCCGGCATCCGTTTTTGCTCGCTTGCCTCAGTTGGTAGAGCGTGCGGGTAATGCCGAAGAAGGTGGTGGCTCAATTACTGCGTTTTATACTGTTTTATCTGAGGGTGATGATCAACAGGATCCGATTGCGGATAATGCACGGGCGATTTTGGATGGCCACTTTGTGCTTAGCCGCCAGCTGGCGGAAGCTGGGCATTACCCAGCAATTGATATCGAAGCATCGATTAGCCGGGTGATGAACGATATTATTTCGCCCGAAGAGTTCGCTGTGGTCCGCCGCTTTAAATATCTCTATTCCCGCTATCAGCGCAGCCGGGATTTAATCAGTGTAGGGGCTTATGTGCCAGGCTCTGATCCGGTGCTGGATGAAGCCATTCGGCGTAATCCTAGCTTTGAAGCCTTTTTGCAACAGGGTATTGCCGAGTGCGAACGCTATGATGGGGCTAGAATGAAGCTCTATCAGCTCTTGATGTGATCTGCTTGTTTCAGGAGTTTTAGCCGTGGCTCAATTTCGTTTTGCCTTTTTATTAGAGCTTGCTATTGATGCGCGTGAAGAGGCTGCTCGTCGGATGCAGACTGCTCAAGCCCTCTGGCTGGGTGCACAAGGCAAGCTGGATCAGGTAGATCAGTACCGCGTTGAATACCGTGCGCGCTTGCTGGATAGCGGTCAGGGCGGGATGAGTATTATCCAGTGGCGTGATTTTCAATTGTTTTTGGCAAAACTGGATGATGTGGCCTTGGTACAGCAACAAGAAATTGATCGCTTGCTGGTAGCGTATGAGGCTCAGCGGGATGCATGGCTGGAGTGCGAGAAAAAAGTAAAAGCATTTGAGGCTTTAAAACAGCGGCATTTATCAGCAGAAATGCAAAAAGAATTGCGCAATGAGCAGCGCATGAATGATGAGTTCAATACGCGCCCACGCCCGCGTTGATTTTTTTATCCACCTTTTGAGGCGGTTTAAACAAGGATAAGATGTGGATAAGTGTATGAGCGCTCTGATTAATAAGTGAAAAGAACGGCTGCCTTATTTTTAAGCAGTCGTTTTTTTACAGCTTGAGCTAAGTATAAAGCCGCTTGATTTTAGTGCTTGGGGCTTCCCGCAGCAATTCTATCCATAATGGCAAACATGACTCCTGAAACCACAAAGGTAAGGTGAATGCCAATTAGCCATGCCAGCTCAGTATGATTTACGGATTTGATATTCATAAATGCTTTAAGCAAATCAATGGCCGAAATGGCCACAATTGAGCCAATCAGCTTGAGTTTTAAATCGGCATAACTTACTTTTCCCATCCATGATGGCTTGTCTACCGAGCTATGGGCGATATCGAGTTTGGAAATAAAATTTTCATAGCCGCTAAAAATCACTATTAATAATAGATTAGCCACTAAAGTTACATCCACCATCCCCAAAATGGCAATGATCAGATTGCCATCTGAATTAATCAGCGCATTAAACATACCCAATAACTCTTTGATCATTTTGGCAAACAGAGCCAGCAAGCCAAGAATCAGCGCTAGATAAAATGGCGCGAGCAGCCATCTGCTCTGAAAAATGACTCTTTCCAAAATCTCTTCAACAGGGTTTTGCATTGATTGTCTCCAAAATAAGCTTACGCCTGTAAATAATATGCACAGATCTAGTTGTAGCTGAATGATGGCGTTGCAGCACGGCCATGTGTGAATGGTTTTCTGGGGCTTGGTCCGAATTTTTCACAGGCATGCACCTGTGGCTTGAGTTTTGCATTGCGTAGAATCAAAGAAGTTCTTATAATTTCAGTAATTACTGAAAATTGGAAAACTTCATGAACCTCTCACCGATCAACGAGCGCTTTGTTTTGCACTTTGGCGAAATGGGTAGCCGTTGGGGGGTGAACCGCACGGTAGGGCAAATGTATGCGCTGCTGTTCCTTTCACCCAAAGCTTTAAATTCCGATGAAATTGCCGAGCAACTTGGCTTTTCCCGCTCAAATGTCAGTATGGGCATGAAGGAGCTGCTGTCCTGGAAGCTATGCAAGTTAGTGCATAAGCCGGGGGATAGGCGTGATTACTTTGAAACGCCCAAGGATGTGTGGGAGATTTTCAGATCACTTGTAGAAGAGAAGCGTAAGCGGGAAATTGAGCCCACGCTCACTCTGCTGCGTGATGCGCTGATGGATGAGGCACTGAGCGATGAAGATCGGCATGCCCAAAAACGTATGCGTGAAATGCACGAGCTGATCGAGCTGGCCACCGGCTGGTTTGATGAAGTGCAGCATCTTTCACCGGAAACCCTGGAAAACTTAATGCGCTTAGGCTCAAAAGTGCAGAAAGTCTTGAGCTTTGCCGGGCATCTGCGTCCGGCTAAACGGGAGTAACACAATGCGAATAGCGAAGCATATACCTTTATGGCAGGAAATCACCATCGTGCTGCTGATTAAAGTGGCCTTGTTATTTGTGATTTGGAAAAGTTTTTTTTCTGAGCCAGTTGCCCGGCATATGCTAGTTCCGGAGCCCATGATCGCTGAGCGATTTATGAATGCCGCATCAGCCCCTGCATCTCTTTACAAAGATGATTTATGACTTTTATTGTTTGAGTCATGATGGTGTGATTGCGTGGTATTTAAAATAAATAAGATGTTCTTATGATTCTGCATGTTTAAGTCATTGTGAAATCATTTTTTAGCGCTCCAAATACATAGGATATTTTTATGATCCCCGCCGCTGAAGTGGTGGAATTATCGCGCATGCAATTTGGTTTAACTGCGATGTTCCATTTTTTATTTGTGCCTTTAACAATGGGTTTGTCATGGATTTTAGTGATCTGTGAAGCCGCTTATGTCATGACAGGCAAAGTAATATATAAAGACATGACACGTTTTTGGGGCAAGTTATTTGGTATTAACTTTGCAATGGGCGTGACGACAGGCTTAACCCTTGAATTTCAATTTGGGACCAATTGGGCGTATTACTCTCATTATGTTGGCGACATATTTGGCGTACCTTTGGCAATTGAAGGCATGATGGCTTTCTTTTTAGAATCAACCTTTGTAGGTTTATTCTTTTTTGGCTGGGATAGGCTTTCAAAAGTGCAGCATTTGGGCGTGACCTTCTTAGTGGCACTGGGGTCAAATCTATCGGCTTTATGGATTTTAATTGCCAATGGCTGGATGCAAAATCCTGTGGGGGCAGAATTTAATTACATCACTATGCGTATGGAGTTAACTAATCTTGCAGAGGTATTTTTTAACCCAGTAGCGCAGGTTAAATTCGTGCATACCGTGGCAGCGGGCTATGTTGCTGCATCTATGTTTGTATTGGGCGTTTCTAGCTGGTATTTATTAAAAGCGCGCGATACCGGCTTTGCCCTTAGATCTTTCGCCATCGCCTCGGCCTTTGGTTTGGCCTCTATTTTATCAGTGATTGTTTTAGGGGATGAATCGGGCTACACCACTGGTGAAGTACAAAAGGTGAAGCTGGCTGCAATGGAAGGCCAGTGGGATACTCAGCCTGCGCCTGCTTCGTTGACTTTATTTGGTATTCCTAATCAAAAAGAAGAGCGTGTTGATTTTGAAGTCAGCATTCCCTATGCGCTGGGTTTAATTGCAACCCGTTCAACAACAGAAAAAGTAACCGGTATTAAAGATTTAAAAATAGAGTATGAACAAAGAGTTAAAAGTGGTATTCAGGCCTATGCCGCATTAACGCGATTAAAGGCAGGGGATAAATCGGCAGTAGTAGATTTTGAAGCACATAAAGCAGATTTAGGTTATGGCTTATTGCTAAAGAAATATACTAGCAATGTGGTGGATGCAACGCCTGCACAAATTAAAGCAGCAGCTGCCGATACTATTCCTAATGTTGCGCCTATTTTCTGGTCTTTCCGCGTGATGGTTGGATTGGGAATGTTATTCCTCTTTATTTTCTCAATGTCATTTTACTTTTTGGCCAGAAGAAATCTCGCACCACAGCGCTGGTTATTGCACCTTGCTGTTTGGTCTATTCCTTTGCCTTGGGTGGCTATTGAAGCGGGCTGGATTGTGGCTGAATATGGCCGGCAGCCGTGGACCATATCGGGCATATTGCCCACCTTTATGTCGGCATCTGCGCTAAGCAGTGGGCAATTGCACTTTAGTATGGCGGGCTTATTTTTAATGTATTCAGCATTATTCTTTATTGAAATGTATTTAATGCTGAAATATATCCGGCTTGGGCCAGCCAGTTTGCATACGGGCCGCTATTTTGGTGAACAATCTGCTGTGCACGCTTAAGGGAAAATCATGCTTGATTATGAAGTATTAAAATTAATCTGGTGGGCTCTGATGGTTTTTCTACTCATCGGTTTTACGCTCACTGGTGGTTTTGATTTAGGTGTGGCGATTCTTTTGCCGTTTGTGGGCAAGACCGATGATGAGCGCCGCTTGGTGATTAATTCAGTGGGCCCAACTTGGGAAGGAAATCAGGTTTGGCTGGTGACGGTTGGGGCGGCGCTCTTTGCTGCCTGGCCGTTGCTTTATGCCGCCGCATTTTCGGTGATGTATGTGGCATTGATGTTTGTGCTGTTTGCTTTATTTTTGAGGCCGGCAGGGTTTGATTACCGTAGTAAATTAGCCGATCCACGCTGGCGCAATGGTTGGGATTGGGCTTTATTTGTGGGTAGTATTGTGCCAACACTCGTGTTTGGTGTGGCGATTGGTAATTTATTTATCGGCTTGCCATTTCAATTTGACGATAGCTTGAGGGTGAGTTACGCAGGACATTTTTATGACTTATTAAATCCCTTTTCCTTGTATTGCGGCTTAGTGGCGATTGCCATGCTGGTTTTGCATGGTGCAACGTTTCTGGCGGTCAAAACCAGGGATGCCGTGCAAAGCCGTGCAATCAGTGTGGCGATCTATACCGGATGCATAATGGCTATTTTGTTTGCCTTGGGCGGGGTATGGCTCAAGCAATTAGACGCTTGGCAGATTGTTAGCATGGGGGCGGTGGGCGATGTGTTAAATCCGCTGAATAAAACGGTTGCCATTGTGAAAGGGGCATGGCTAAGTAACTTTAACCTTTATCCTTGGGCTTGGCTCGTGCCGGGAGCGGGAGTGTTTGCTGCTCTTCTGGCGGCTTTCGCTAGCTGGCGGCGATATCAGTACACGGCCTTTATGCTTAGTGGCATAGCGAGTATCGGTGTGCTGTGTACTACAGCGATTGCTTTGTTTCCGTTTATTTTGCCATCGACTTTAGACGCGGCTTCTAGCCTAACGGTATGGGATGCGGTCTCAAGTAAAAAAACCTTGGGCGTGATGCTGGCTGTGGTGGTCATTTTTGTGCCGATTATTATGGTCTATACGGCTTGGGTGTATCGGGTGATGCGTGGGCCGGTGACCGTTGAGCGTCTGCAAAATGATACGCATAGTTATTAATGTATTTCCAAAAGCACTCGCCGTGGCGAGGTTTGAAGCAATGCACTCAAAGGAGTGGGCATAATGTGGTATTTTTCTTGGATACTTGGCGTAGGGCTGGCTTTGGCATTTGGCTTGATTAATGTGATGTGGTTTGAAAGCACCCATGCTTTTGGTGGTGAGAAAGAGAGCGAAGCGCAGGAGCGCTTTGAAAAATATGTAAAAAATAAGTGATTTAAGTCTTTCTTGTTTTATGTCAAATAAATATGTGTGTATTTAAAAAGAAACAGCCCGCTTGCGGGCTGTTTCTTTTTGCGTGTTGCAGATGGCTTTGTAATAATTTGTTGCAGTGGCTCATTATTCGTATTGCTACAAGGGAATTAATGTAAAGAAAGGTAAGTATGGGGTGAAATAATCTCGCCATTTGAGTTAGCTCAATACTGATAAACGATGAGTTCTGTAGATTTCAAT
Organism: Janthinobacterium sp. B9-8; assembly: GCF_000969645.2. Classification (NCBI taxonomy): domain Bacteria; kingdom Pseudomonadati; phylum Pseudomonadota; class Betaproteobacteria; order Burkholderiales; family Oxalobacteraceae; genus Janthinobacterium; species Janthinobacterium sp. B9-8. Next base: position 2,254,317 of record NZ_CP014222.1, on the reverse strand, counting down.
ATGCATAAATCAGTGATTGATAATGCGGTTTTTTGCTGTTGTTTATTTATAAAGCATTGGTTTGATGTGAATGAATTTTGCCTGATGATTTTAATGTGAAGCTTTAATCTTTTTCATGCTTTTGTTATTTGTTAACACAAGTCATTTTAAAGTACCGGCTTGTTTATCTTTTGATTGCCAATTACTACCGTGCAGTGAATAATCCAGCATGTTTGGCGATGTAAGGTGTATCGACTAGTTTCGTTTACGAGTTTTGCGCAACTTTGCCACCTTGCACTTCAAAATGGTTACTCAACGATTATAGCTACGCTGACACTCGTTGCTTGAGCAAGATAAAAAGGGGATGTGATGAATATTCTGGGCTATTTACAGAAAATCGGCCGTGCGCTGATGGTGCCGGTGGCAACGTTGCCAGCCGCCGCCATTTTAATGGGTATCGGCTATTGGATTGATCCAAATGGCTGGGGTAGCAATAGTGCATTAGCTGCTTTCCTGATCAAATCGGGCGCGGCCATTATCGACAATATGTCGATTTTGTTTGCCGTAGGTATTGCTTACGGTATGTCGAAAGATAAAGACGGTGCAGCCGCTTTGTCGGGTTTGGTTGGCTTTTACGTACTGACAACGTTGTTGTCTCCCGGTGCGGTTTCTCAGATCCAAGGTATTCCTTTGGATCAAGTGCCTAAGGCCTTTGCCAAAATCAACAACCAGTTTGTTGGTATTTTGGTGGGTGTAATTACTGCTGAGCTCTACAACCGCTTTAGCGGTGTTGAGCTGCATAAAGCCTTGGCTTTCTTTAGTGGCCGTCGCTTAGTGCCTATTGTCACTTCGGTGGTGATGCTGGTTGTTGCTTTCCCGTTGATGTACATCTGGCCAATCGTATTTAACGGTTTGGTGCATTTCGGTGAAAGCATTATGGGCATGGGCCCGGCTGGCGCAGGTATTTACGCCTTCTTTAATCGTCTCTTGATTCCCGTTGGCTTGCATCACGCTCTGAACAGCGTGTTCTGGTTTGACGTTGCGGGTATTAACGATATTCCTAACTTCCTGGGTGGCGCTAAGTCCCTTGCTGAAGGTAAGGCTGTATTGGGTGTAACCGGTATGTATCAAGCGGGTTTCTTCCCGATTATGATGTTCGGTTTGCCGGGTGCGGCGTTGGCTATTTATCACGCAGCTAAGCCGCAAAACAAAGCACGTGTTGCATCCCTGATGATTGCGGCTGCTTTTGCTGCGTTCTTTACCGGTGTGACTGAGCCGCTTGAATTCTCCTTTATGTTTGTCGCTCCTTTGCTTTACTTGCTGCACGCGGTGTTGACAGGTGTATCTGTTTATATTGCTGCGAGCATGCAATGGATTGCTGGTTTTGGTTTCAGCGCGGGTCTGGTTGATTTGGTGCTGTCGACTAAAAATCCGCTGGCTAAAGATATTCTGATGCTGATTGTGCAAGGGTTTGCATTCTTCGCTATTTATTACTTCAGCTTCCGCTTTGCAATCAAGTTCTTCAATCTGAAGACGCCGGGCCAGGAAGATGAAGAAGAAGGCGCGGCAGCAGATGATACGCCTGTTAGTGGTGATACAGATTCGCTGGCTCATGCGTATGTAAGCTTGATTGGTGGTGGCTCAAATGTTGTAGCCATTGATGCTTGCATTACACGTTTGCGTTTAACTCTGAACGATACCGCTGTTGTTGACGAGGCCGCCGCTAAGCGTCTTGGCGCTTCGGGTGTGATTAAGCTCAATAAGCAAAATATTCAGATTATTGTTGGACCTAAAGCTGAGCTGATTGCAACGCGTATGAGCCAGCTATTAGCAGGTAAAGGGATCAGTGCTGAGGCACCTGCAGCAGCGCCCGCTGCCAATGCGGTTGTTGCTCCGGTTGCTATTGCAAAAAAAGTAACGGGCGATTTGGTTTTACTTGCGCCAATGAGCGGTGAAGTGGTGACTTTACTGCAAGTGCCAGATGCGGCGTTCTCTAGTAAAGCCGTGGGTGAAGGTTTGGCGATTCGCCCGACTGGTTCGCTGGTGGTAGCGCCTGTGGATGGTGTGATTGCTAAAATCTTTAATACCAATCATGCGTTTGCATTGATTGCTGATAACGGCGCTGAGCTGATTGTGCATGTGGGCCTGGATACCGTGAAACTGGGTGGTAAGGGCTTTACTCGTCTGCTTGAGCAAGGCTCACGCGTGAAAGCGGGTGATGCTGTGCTAGAGCTAGATCTTGAATACCTGACCCAACATGCCGTATCTATCATTAGCCCTGTTGTATTGAGCAATGTGGATCAGTTTGATAGCGTGATTGATTTTGCAACAGGTCATGTAGAAGCAGGTAAAACAGCCCTGTATACCATTAAGGCGAAGTAAGCTTTAGTGGGTATCAAAAAGGCGAGCCCGAGGGTTCGCCTTTTTTTGTACCACTTAAACGCGGTGCACTTTATACAACAGGGGCTAGCCCCTGTTGGAAGCCAGATTCAATTAACCGAGCAAGTGCTTCACTGCATCGCGCTCTTCGGATAGTTCCTTCGCGCTGGCATCCATACGTGTGCGGCTAAAGGCGCTGATTTCCAAGCCTTCAACGATGGTGTATTTGCCATCTTTACATGTTACTGGGTAACCAAAAATCAGATCGCTATAGCCGTATTCACCATTTGCAGGTACGCCCATTGTGACCCAGTCACCATCTGCTGTGCCCAGTACCCAGTTACGGATATGGTCAATTGCAGCGTTGGCAGCAGAAGCAGCTGACGATAAACCACGCGCCTTGATAATGGCTGCGCCTCGCTGCTGAACGGTAGGGATAAAGTCAGCTTCTAACCATTTTTGATCGTTGATCAGGGCAGAAGCGCTTTGGCCTTTTACAGTTGCGTGGAATAGATCTGGGTACTGGGTAGCAGAGTGATTGCCCCAGATGATCATCTTGTTGACATCAGTGACTACGCTGTCTGTCTTTTGAGCGATCTGTGTCAGCGCACGGTTATGATCCAGACGCATCATGGCGGTGAAGTTGGCCGGGTTTAGATCCGGCGCATTCTTCATGGCGATATAAGCGTTGGTATTGGCTGGATTGCCCACTACTAGTACTTTTACATCACGTGATGCCACTTCATTCAGTGCTTTACCTTGCGCAGTAAAGATTGCACCGTTGGCTTCGAGCAGGTCTTTACGCTCCATGCCTGGGCCGCGTGGGCGTGCACCAACCAGAAGGGCGATGTCTGCATCTTTAAACGCTACTTTTGGATCATCACTTTGCACAATGCCTTGCAATAGTGGGAATGCGCAGTCATCCAATTCCATCACTACGCCGTTAAGCGCAGGCAGGGAAGGGGTGATATCAAGCAATTGCAGAATCACAGGCTGATCCGCACCCAGCATCGCGCCAGATGCAATACGGAATAAGAGGCTATAACCAATTTGGCCGGCAGCGCCGGTAACGGCAACGCGAATAGGTGACTTCATGTGGATGACTCCGATATTGGTTTGTGTGTGAGCGATGCAGGGGTGATTCAACTCTTACTTTAAAAAAGAAAGAACGACCGCTTCATACTACAAAAAACAGACACTTAAATAGCATGCTGCTTGGATAAGTTCACTCCTTATTCTTTGTAGTGCAAAACCCAAGCTGATCGTGTTGCTTTTTTGTTAAATGGCGATGCAACTACACCCCGCACGCTTATCTTTACACGGTTTAGAGTGTGTTTTAGCTACAGCATAAGTCTAGCGGTGAAAGTTTATCACGCGTCTTCACGCTTTGCGCGCGTTTTGCCAAGAGATGAAATATATTGTTGTGTATCTTTTGTCTTATATAAGACTGTAGTAGACTATGATGCTACAACATGATAAAAAGCAACCTATCCTCAATGAGCAAACTTGCAGCCATCCCTCTTTATCGTCAGGTTATTCGTGAAGTCACTACGGCGGTAGACGCCGGTGAGTGGGGGACTGATGAAAGTTTGCCGAGTGAAAATGATTTAGCGCACCGCTTTGGAGTCAGTCAGGGCACCGTGCGCAAAGCTTTAGATGTGTTGGTGGCCGATGGTGTGCTGTACCGGCGGCAAGGTGTGGGTACTTTTGTTTCTGATGCGAGCGATTTTCTCGCTCAGGCCATGTTTGTCCCTTTGTCTGGCTACGGCGGTGAAAAGCCAAAAATTGAAATGCTCGGTTGTGTGCGGATTCATGCGGGCGAGCAATTAGCAGAGATTTTAGGTTTAAGGCGCGGTGCAGCCTTGTGGCAAGTGCGGCGCTTATTACGCGTAGCAGGTGCTGTGATTGGCCTTGAAGAGATGTTTTTGCCAGAAGCCAATTTCCCGAATTTGGAAATGCGCAGAATTAGAGAGTTACGCGGCAATTTGCGTGAACTATGCTGGCGTGATTTTGGGATGCGCTTAAAAGATGGCGAAATACGCTATCGGGCCATTCCTGCCGCTAGTGCAGAAGCCAGATTGCTGCAAATTGAAGTGCACGAACCTTTGCTCCAGCTTGTGCGTTTAGCCAGAGATTTTGATGGCAAAGCGCAGGTTTGGAGTGTGGCTTGGTTTAGATCAGAGCAGTTGGCGTTTCAGGCGCCGCCTGAGCGAGCCTAGTTGAGCTGTAGGAAGGGTGAAACCCACCTAGGGTAGAGTTTGGTTGTTGAGTCAGTCAGTTAGTAAATGGCCGGTCAGTGTTGTGAGTGGCAGTGTTTTTGCTTGATGCTCGCTGACAGTAGTAAAACTTAAAGAGGAAGTGCGCATGCAAAAAACACGCCCCAAGCACCTGGATCTAGCGAAGATTCGTCTTCCCTTGCCAGGGGTTATCTCCATTCTTCATCGCGTCAGTGGCGCGCTGATGTTTCTGGCGATTCCCTTTATGCTCTACGCTCTGGAAGGCTCCCTGTCTTCTGCCGAGCGTTTTGATGCATTCAGATCCTGTATTTCACATCCCCTCATGAAAATTGCCCTCCTCGGTATTCTGTGGGCCTATCTGCACCATGTCTGTGCGGGTACACGATTCCTTTTCCTGGATATTCATAAAGGTCTGGATCTTCCAACTGCACGCCTCACCGCAAAATTGGTGCTGGTTGTGAGTCTGGCTCTGACCGTCGTGATCGGAGCGTTGGTATGGTAAATCATGAAGTAGTCGGGGCCTATTGCGGCCAGATCGGCTTGCTGGTGCTGTGTGATGGAGGAGTGCAATGATTAATCGTGAGGTAGTCGGAGCTCATTACGGCTTGCGGGATTGGTTGGTTCAGCGTGTTACCGCTGTGATTATGCTGGTTTACACCTTGGGTGTGCTTGCGTTTATTTTGCTGGCCAATGGCGCTTCATTTGAAGCCTGGCAGCAGCTTTTCGCCTTTACTTGGGTAAAAGTGGTCACAACAGTCAGCCTGTTTGCGTTGCTTTGGCATGCATGGGTTGGGATTCGTGATATCTGGATGGATTACCTGCAGCATGTTGGTTTGCGTTTAACGATGCACGTGCTCACGCTGTTATGGCTGGCAGGTAGCTTGGTTTATATGATTAAAGTTGTGTGGGGTGCATAAGCGATGACCGTTCCTATTCGTAAATTCGATGCTGTCATTGTGGGTGCAGGTGGCGCAGGCCTTCGTGCCGCATTGCAGCTCTCTGAAGCCGGTCTAAAAACCGCTGTTTTATCTAAAGTATTCCCAACCCGCTCGCACACCGTTGCGGCGCAGGGTGGTATTTCCGCCTCTCTTGGTAATGTCCAGGAAGACAAGTGGGAATGGCATATGTACGACACCGTTAAAGGGTCGGACTGGCTGGGGGATCAAGACGCCATCGAATTTATGTGCCGTCAGGCTCCCGAAGTTGTGGTTGAGCTTGAGCACTTTGGTATGCCGTTTGATCGTTTGGAAAACGGCAAAATCTATCAGCGTCCATTCGGCGGCCATATGGCCGATTTCGGCAAGACACCGGTGCAACGCGCCTGTGCTGCAGCCGATCGTACTGGTCACGCCATGTTACACACGCTTTATCAGCGTAATGTTCGCGCCAATACTCAATTTTTTGTGGAATGGATGGCGCTGGATCTGATTCGTGATGAAGCAGGCGAAGTGGTGGGTGTGACTGCGCTGGAAATGGAAACCGGTGAAGTGTCGATTATCCACGCCAAAGCCGTGTTGTTTGCTACCGGCGGTGCAGGTCGTATTTTCTCAGCGTCCACCAATGCCTTTATTAATACGGGCGATGGCCTCGGCATGACTGTGCGCGCAGGTATTCCGCTTGAAGATATGGAATTTTGGCAATTCCACCCAACTGGCGTGGCCGGTGCGGGTGTATTGATTACCGAAGGTGTGCGCGGCGAAGGCGGCATCTTGCTCAATTCTGAGGGCGAGCGCTTTATGGAACGCTACGCACCGAACGCCAAAGACTTGGCGTCCCGTGACGTGGTTTCCCGTGCAATGGCCTTGGAAATTCTGGAAGGTCGTGGCTGTGGTAAAGAAAAAGACCATGTATTGCTAAAGCTCGATCACTTAGGTCCGGACATCATTAAGCAGCGCCTGCCAGGTATTCGTGAAATTGCGATTAAATTTGCCGGTGTGGATCCAATTCAAGACCCAATCCCAGTTGTGCCAACATGCCACTATCAGATGGGCGGTATTCCGACCAACTATAAGGGTGAAGTGGTTGCGCCGATTGGTGACGATCCGGAAGTGCGCGTAAAAGGCTTCTACGCCGCTGGGGAGTGTGCTTGCGCTTCGGTGCACGGCGCGAATCGTTTGGGTACCAATTCACTGCTTGATTTGGTGGTGTTTGGTAAGGCGGCGGGTAATTCGATTATTGATTTCATCAAGAACGAGCGCCCGGAGCTACGCCCATTGCCAGCCAATGCGGCTGATTTCTCCCTTACTCGTCTGGCTCGTTTAGAAAATCAAACCGGCGGCGAAGAAGTGGCGGATGTGCGTAATGCTATGCAAAAAGTGGTGCAACTGCGTGCGGGTGTATTCCGTAACTCAGAGAACCTTGCCAAGGGCGTTGAAGAAATCAAAGCCGTGGCTGAGCGTGTGAAGCGCACGCAGATTAAAGATAAATCCAAAGTATTTAACACCGCACGTGTTGAAGCGCTGGAGCTGGATAACTTGATCGAAGTGGCTGTTGCTACCTTGATTTGTGCTGAAGCACGTAAGGAAAGCCGTGGTGCGCATGCGCACGATGATTTCCCTGATCGTCATGATGAGTGGATGAAGCACACGATGTTTGATGGCAAAACACGCACTTTGTCTTACAAGCCAGTTCATACCAAGCCGCTGACGGTCGATTACATCGCACCGCAAAAACGCGTTTATTAAGCATCAGGAGAGAACCCGATGAAGATGCATTTCAAGCTCTATCGCTACAACCCTGATGTGGACGCTAAGCCATACATGCAGGATTTTCACGTTGAACTCGAGCCATCCGACAAGAAGTTGCTCGATGGCCTGGTTCGCCTTAAGGCTCAAGACGATAGCCTGAGTTTTCGTCGCTCTTGCCGCGAAGGAATTTGCGGTTCAGACGCAATGAATATCAATGGTAAAAATGGTCTAGCCTGTATTACTGATATTGCCAGCCTGAAGCAACCGGTAGAAATTCGCCCGCTGCCAGGCTTGCCGGTGATTCGTGACTTAATCGTGGATATGACACAGTTTTTTAAGCAATATCATTCGATTAAGCCCTATGTGCAAAACGATAACCCACCGCCTGATCGTGAGCGTTTGCAGTCACCGGAAGATCGTAAAGAGTTAGATGGCCTGTACGAATGTATCTTGTGTGCTTGCTGTTCAACATCTTGCCCGTCATTTTGGTGGAATCCGGATAAATTTGTAGGCCCTGCTGGTTTGTTGGCAGCTTACCGCTTTATTGCCGATACCCGCGATGAAAAAACCAACGAGCGTCTGGATAATCTGGAAGATCCTTATCGATTGTTCCGTTGCCATAGCATTATGAATTGCGTTGATGTTTGCCCTAAGGAACTCAACCCAACCAAAGCCATTGGCAAGATCAAAGATTTAATGATTAAGCGCATGAGCTAATCAGCGGTAAAAAACATAAAGGTCTGTAGACACAGAGAACACAGAGAAAAAAAGAGGAAAGGTTTTTCTCTTTGCTTGAAGGTTTTGTATTTCTCAGTGGGCGCTGTGCTCTCTAGTCTTGTGTCTACAGACGTTTCTAGGTGTTTGTAAATATCCAATGCTCGATCGTAAGAGATGGTAAGGGTGGGCTTAGATGGATGAAATTGAATTGAAACGGATAGTCTGGCGTTCGCGCCGTGGCCTTTTAGAAGTCGATTTACAGTTGGAAAAATTTGTAAAAGAGGTGCTTCCGACTTTATCCAAGGCAGATTTGATTCTTTTTCAGGATCTTCTTTTACTGTCTGATAACGATCTGCTTGATTACCTGAATTGCAAGACAGAATGCCCAGACGAGCGGCTTAGACCGATGCTGGAACAAGTACGAAGCGCACAACGACAAGCGGTACAAACCGAAACCCCAGGAGCTATTTGATATGGAAAAGAAAGTCACACTGACTTACAACGACGGCAAAGATTCGCTAGAAATGCCCGTGTTGCCGAGTACGCTTGGGCCTGACGTGGTGGATATCCGCGCATTTTCCAAGACAGGTATGTTTACTTTCGATCCTGGCTTTTTGGCGACATCAAGCTGTGAATCCAAGATCACGTATATCGATGGTGATTTGGGCCAGCTTTACTACCGTGGTTACCCGATTGAGCAGCTTGCAGAACAAAGCGATTATCTGGAAGTGTGCTATCTGCTCATCAACGGCGAGTTGCCAACAGCAGAGCAAAGCGTTGTATTCAATAAGACCGTGATGAGCCACACCATGGTGCATGAGCAACTGACCCGTTTCTTTAACGGTTTCCGCCGTGATGCGCATCCGATGGCGATGATGGTGGGTGTGGTCGGGGCTTTGTCCGCTTTCTACCAAGATAGCTTGGATATCAATAATGAAGAGCACCGCAAAGTGGCGATGTTCCGTCTGATCTCTAAGATCCCGACCATTGCCGCAATGTGCTACCGCTACAACCAAGGCCTGCCATTCGTTTATCCACGTAATGACTTGAGCTACACCGCCAACTTTATGCACATGATGTTCTCGACTCCGTGCGAGAAATACGTGCCTAACCCTGTGCTGGTTCGCGCCTTGGATGTGATCTTTACCCTGCATGCCGATCACGAACAAAATGCGTCGACATCGACGGTTCGTTTGGCTGGCTCGTCCGGCGCTAATCCGTTTGCATGTATCGCAGCGGGTATCGCTTGCCTGTGGGGCCCGTCGCACGGCGGTGCTAACGAAGCCGTCTTGCTGATGCTGGATGAAATTGGCTCGGTCGATAAAGTACCGGCCTTTATGGAAGGCGTAAAAGCCAAGACTCATAAATTGATGGGCTTTGGTCACCGCGTATATAAAAATATGGACCCACGTGCCAGCGTGATGCGCCGTATTTGCTACGAAGTATTGAATGAAATGGGTCTGCAAGACGATCCTAAATTCAAACTGGCGATGGAGTTAGAAAGAATTGCGCTGGAAGACAGCTACTTTATTGAACGCAAGCTGTATCCAAATGTCGACTTCTACTCAGGTATTGTTCAGTCTGCATTAGGTATTCCTGTGCCGATGTTTACCGTGATCTTTGCACTGGCACGTACTGTGGGCTGGATCAGCCACTGGAATGAAATGATTGCGGATCCGGGCATGAAAATTGGCCGCCCGCGCCAGCAATACACTGGTGCGACCAAGCGTGATTACGTACCCGCAGATCAGCGCGGCTAGCAAACTACTGCGAACCCCAATGGCTGCGTTAAAAATCTCTCAAAATCCTCATTTACAAAAGTAAATTCCGGTTTTTCGAGATTGTGGCCGAGGCCCCCCTTGCGGATGCCTTGCCCTTGGGCTTCTCGCTACGTTTGTAACTTCTTTGGAAGTTTTGTAGGGCGGGCAAACCCCGCGGGGTTCACCCGCCCTACATTGTAATAGATTGGTTTTGAGCCGCCTCGCCAAGAGGCGGCGGTCTTGCATGGTGTTAAGCCTGCTAAATTACTGGATTTGATGACGGCGATGATGAGAGAGTTGAGGTCTAATTCCCACCTTTTTGGCGGGAATGCTCCTTTCGTTGAGGAGCTTTACGAGCAGTACCTGAGTGATCCACAGTCGGTTGATCAGGAATGGCGCTCCTACTTCGATAAGATGCAGCAAAGCCCTGGTGTGGTTGATCGTGATATTCCACGAGCACCAATCGAGGAATCCTTCCGCCAACTGACTCGCCAGCCCCGCTATGTACAGCAAGGTGGCGCAGTCGATGAAGAAGCTACGCGTAAACAGGTTAATCTGCTTCGCCTGATCTCTGCTTACCGCATTATGGGTTCGCGCCAAGCGAGTCTCGATCCTTTGCAGCGTATGGATCAGGCGCGTTTGCCCGAGCTAGATGCCAAGCACCATGGCTTTACCGATGCCGATATGGCAACCACCTTTGGTACCAATATTGCAGGGATGGAACGCGCCACCCTTGCCGAAGTGATTGCATTTTTAAAGCAAACTTACTGCGGTAGTATTGGTCTGGAATATATGCACATCACCAATGCAGAACAGCGCAAGTGGGTGCAGCAGTGGTTTGAATCCCGTCGCTCAACACCTGCCTACGGTATAGAGCAAAAAAAGCGCACACTGCAAAAAGTGACTGCGGCAGAAACACTAGAACAATACCTGCATAAAAAATACGTCGGCCAAAAACGCTTCTCGCTTGAAGGCGGCGATTCCATGATCCCTGCACTGGATTTCTTAGTGCAAGGAGCGGGCGCAGTGGGTGTGCAAGAAATGATTATCGGTATGGCCCACCGTGGTCGTCTCAATGTGCTGGTGAACACGCTAGGCAAACAGCCGCGTGATTTATTTAGCGAATTTGAAGGCCGCTCGGTCAGCGATTTGTCTTCCGGTGACGTGAAATACCATATGGGTTTCTCGGCGGATATCCCGACTCCCGGCGGCCCTATTCACTTAAGCCTTGCGTTTAACCCTTCCCACCTTGAGATCGTCAACCCTGTAGTTGAAGGCTCGGTGCGTGCGCGTCAGCAACGTCGCGGCGATAAGCTGGGTGTGCAAGTGCTGCCGGTACTGATTCATGGGGACTCGGCCTTTATTGGTTTGGGTACCAACCAAGGTACGTTTAACCTAGCCAACACCCGAGGCTACGGCACAGGTGGTACGGTGCATCTGGTGGTGAATAACCAAGTTGGTTTCACGACGTCCGATACCCGCGATACCCGTTCGACGATTTACTGTACCGATATCGCCAAAATGGTTGAAGCGCCGATTTTCCACGTGAACGGCGATGATCCTGAAAGCGTGATTCTGGTGATGCAAGCTGCGTTGGAATTCCGCATGAAATTCCACCGCGATGTGGTGGTGGATTTGGTGTGCTTCCGTAAGTTTGGTCACAATGAAGCGGACGATCCGTTTGTGACTCAACCGATGATGTACAAAAAAATTGGTCAGCATCCGGGCGCACGCAAGAAATATGCTGATCGCCTGATTGCCGAAGGGGTAGTTACGAGCGACGAAGCGGATAGCCTGATTCAGGAATATCGTGCAGCGCTGGATCGCGGCGAGCATGTAGAGCAAACCACGCTGACGGATTACAAGCGCTCGCACGCCATTGATTTTTCTCGCTATATGGGCGTGCATTGGCGTCATCCGGTGGCATCTGCTGTGCCGCAGGCTGATTTGCTGCGCTTAACTGAAAAATTCACCAAAATCCCTGATGATTTCAAGCTGCGCTCAAACGTAGAAAAAATCATTAAGGAGCGCATCGCCATGGTGAATGGCGAGCAGCCGGTTGATTTTGGTATGGCCGAGCATTTAGCGTATGCAACGCTGCTAACCGAAGGCTACGCCGTGCGTATCTCGGGCGAAGATTGCGGTCGTGGCACGTTTAATCATCGCCACGCTGTTTTACACGATCAAAATCGTGAGAAGTGGGATCAAGGCGTTCATATTCCATTGCAGCATCTGGCTGAGAAACAAGCCAACTTTACTGTGATTGATTCGATTTTGAACGAAGAAGCGGTGCTGGCTTTTGAATACGGCTATGCCTGCTCTGCGCCGGATGAGCTCACGATTTGGGAAGCGCAGTTCGGTGACTTTGCCAATGGCGCGCAAGTGGTGATCGATCAGTTTATTACTTCTGGCGAAACAAAATGGGGCCGCTTATGTGGCCTGACCATGATGTTGCCGCACGGCTACGATGGCCAAGGCCCAGAGCATTCTTCAGCCCGCGTTGAGCGCTATCTGCAATTATGTGCAGAGCACAATGTGCAAGTGCTGATGATGTCTGAGGCCGCGCAAATGTTCCACGCGCTACGCCGTCAGATGCTGCGCCCAAGCCGTAAGCCGCTGATCATCATTATGAGCAAAAAGCTCTTGAAAGCGAAAATGGCATCCAGCCCGATTGAAGACTTCACTAAGGGTGAATTCCGCTCGGTGATTGGCGATCAGGGTAATCTGGACGCGAAGAAAGTGAAGCGCGTCGTGATGTGTGCAGGTCAGGTGTATTACGACCTGCTGGCAGGCCGTTCGGAGCGCGATATTAAAGACATCGCGATTGTGCGTATCGAGCAGCTTTATCCCTTCCCAACGGAAGAGCTAAAAGCTGAAATCGAGAAATACCCGAACGCACGTGAAGTGATGTGGGTACAGGAAGAACCACGTAACCAAGGCGCATGGCATCAGATTCGCCATCGCTTAGAAGCGTGCATGCATCCTAAGCAAACCCTGCTGTATGCAGGCCGTACCTCGTCGGCGTCGCCAGCTGTGGGTTATATGAGTAAGCACACTGCACAGCTTAAATCCTTCGTTGAAGAAGCAATGACTCTGTAATTTAGGGCGGGTGAAAACCCGCCTTATTCAACATCTAATGGATAAACAGGGTGGTTTAACCCACCTGACCTACTCGCCAGATCCTTGGAGTTACAAAATGATTATCGAAATTACCGTACCGCAGTTGCCTGAATCCGTTTCTGAAGCTTCACTATTACAGTGGAAGAAAAAAGTAGGCGACGCCGTTGCCCGTGATGAGCAATTGATCGACATTGAAACCGACAAAGTGGTGTTAGAAATCGCCGCGCCACAAGCGGGTGTTCTGGTTTCGATTGTTCAGCAAGAAGGTGCAATTGTTGGTAGCTTGCAACTCATTGCAACAATTGATACTGAAGCGACTGTTGCTGCACCGGTTAATACTTCTACAGCAGCGGGCGAGCAAATCCGCGTTGATGCAGTGGCTAAAGAAGCCGGTGTTTCAGCCAGCGCGATTGGCTTTGGCACAGCAGTGATGCCAGCGGCTAAAAAACTGGCCGCAGATTCGGGTGTGAATCCGGCTGAAGTCGGCGGCACTGGCCGTGGTGGACGTGTATTGAAAGAAGACGTACAGAACCATTTGGCAAAACCAGCAGCATCGGCAGCGCCTGCATCGGCACCTGTTGCCGCACAGCAGCAGGGTGATCGTACGGAGCAACGCGTGCCGATGAGCCGTTTGCGTGCGCGTGTGGCCGAGCGCTTGCTCGAATCGCAACAAACTAACGCGATCCTGACCACATTCAACGAAATCAATATGAAGCCGTTGATGGATCTGCGTAATAAATACAAAGATAAATTTGAAAAAGACCACGGCGTGAAGCTGGGCTTTATGGGCTTCTTTGTTAAAGCTGCGGTTCACGCGTTGAAAAAATTCCCGATTGTGAATGCATCCGTTGATGGTAACGATATCGTTTACCACGGCTACTTTGATATCGGCGTGGCCGTAGGTAGCCCGCGTGGTCTGGTGGTGCCAGTGATTCGTAATGCGGATCAGCTGAGCCTAGCTGAAATCGAAAAAACCATTGCAGACTTCGGTAAGCGTGCGCAAGCCGGCAAGCTGGGCATTGAAGAGCTGACGGGTGGTACTTACACCATCTCTAACGGCGGTACTTTCGGTTCGATGATGTCGACACCGATTATCAACCCACCACAATCTGCCATTCTGGGCATGCACGCGACCAAAGAGCGTGTAGTGGTAGAAAACGGTGAAATGGTGATTCGCCCGATGATGTATCTGGCCCAGTCTTACGATCACCGCATCATTGATGGTCGCGAAGCTGTGTTGTCGCTGGTTGCCATCAAAGAAGTGATTGAAGATCCAGCGCGTTTGCTGCTTGATATCTAATTAATGTGAATGTTGTAGGGCGGGTTAGCGGCTTTATCGCGTAACCCGCCGTGGCATATCGCTAAATATTGAATCACAGAGTCGGGGCGTTGATCACGCCCTTGCTCTTTCTCAAAGGTTTCCAAACCATGAGCAAAGAATTTGACGTTGTTGTAATCGGCGGCGGCCCTGGTGGCTATGTGGCTGCGATTCGCGCCTCACAGCTGGGCTTTAATACTGCATGTATCGATGCAACTAGCGATAAAGATGGTAAGGCGAGCTTGGGTGGTACGTGTTTGAATGTGGGTTGTATCCCTTCCAAGGCACTGCTGCAATCGTCAGAAAACTACTTCAATGCGGCGCATCATTTTGGCGATCACGGTATCTCTACCGGCACGCTAAAAATGGACGTGTCCAAGATGCTGGCGCGTAAGCAAGACATCATTACCAAAAACACCGGCGGCATTGCTTACCTGTTCAAAAAGAACAAAGTGACGTCTTTCCACGGCATGGGCGCATTTAAAGCCAAAGCGGGCGAAGCTTACGTGCTGGAAGCCAAGCTTGCCGATGGGTCGGTTGAAGAAATCACCGCTAAGCACGTCATTATTGCGACGGGCTCTAGCGTTCGCCAATTGCCAGGTGTGACCATCGACAATCATCTGGTGCTGGATAACGAAGGCGCGCTGGCGATTCCTGCTGTGCCAAAACGCCTTGGCGTGATTGGTGCTGGCGTGATCGGCTTAGAAATGGGCTCGGTCTGGAAGCGTCTGGGTAGTGAAGTGACTGTTCTTGAAGCGATGCCGACTTTCCTTGGTGCCGCGGACGAGCAAGTGGCCCGCGAAGCTAAGAAATTCCTGACTAAAGAAACTGGTCTGGTGATCAATACGGGCGTTAAAATCGGCGAAATCAAGGCCGGTAAAAAAGACGTCACCGTAAACTGGACCGATGTAGCAGGTAGCGAGCAAGTCAGCGTATTTGATAAGCTGGTTGTGGCGATTGGCCGCGTGCCAAACACATCTGGCCTGAACGCAGATGCCGTTGGCCTGAAACTGACTGAGCGCGGCCAGATCGAAGTCAACGACGATTGCCAAAGCAATTTGCCTAATGTTTGGGCGATTGGTGATGTGGTTCGTGGCCCGATGCTGGCGCACAAAGCGTCTGACGAAGGCGTGGCTGTGGCTGAGCGTATTGCTGGCCAGCATCCACATATCGACTTTAACAATATCCCTTGGGTGATTTACACCAGCCCAGAAATTGCTTGGGTAGGGCAGACCGAAGAGCAACTTAAAGCCGCTGGCGTTGAATACAAGAAAGGTCAATTCTTGTTCTCCGCCAATGGCCGTGCTTTAGCGCTAGGGGAGGCTAAGGGGTTTGTTAAAATGCTGGCGGATAAGAAAACCGATCGTATTTTAGGTGTTCATATCGTTGGGCCATTTGCTTCAGAGTTGATTGCTGAAGCGGTCGTTGCGATGGAATTTAACGCATCGTCAGAAGATATTGCCCGTATTGTTCATGCTCATCCATCTTTGTCTGAAGCCTTGCACGAAGCGGCTTTAGCATGTGATAAGCGTGGGTTGCATAGCTAAAAAAGGCATGAAAAACCTGTAGACACAGAGCAAAATGAGGACACGGAGTACACAGAGAAAAACAGAATGACCTGTGTATGGTTTGCCGCTTTCTCAGCCCGCTCTGTGTTCTCTTGGTTTTCTCTGTGTCTACAGAAGTTTTTAGAATTTTTAGAAGTTTTAGATCGTTTTCATCACTCAATATGTTTTACGGTATGCGGCCGATTTGCATATCCTCTTTCCTTACAAAGGGTCTCAGATGAATCTTCATGAATATCAAGCCAAGGAATTATTGGCTAAATACGGTCTTCCAGTACAACGCGGTATTTTGGCTCACACTCCAGAAGAAGCAGCTGCTGCCTACGATGCACTGGGTGGTAAATTTGCGGTGGTTAAAGCGCAAGTTCATGCGGGTGGCCGTGGTAAAGCGGGTGGCGTTAAAGTGGTTAAATCCCGTGAAGAAGCCGCTGAAATTGCTAAAGGCTTGATCGGCAAAAACCTAGTGACTTACCAAACAGATGCAGCGGGTCAGCCTGTGCATTCAGTATTGGTTTGTGAAGATATGTACCCGGTTCAGCGCGAGCTTTACCTTGGCGCGGTGGTTGATCGCTCAAGCCAGCGCGTGGTGTTTATGGTTTCCACCGAAGGCGGTGTTGAGATCGAAACTGTTGCTGAAGAATCCCCAGAAAAAATCATCAAAGTAACCGTAGATCCATTGGTTGGCATGCAGCCATTCCAAGCGCGTGATTGCGCGTTTGCTTTGGGTTTAGAAGGCAAGCAAGTTGCTCACTTCGTTAAAATGATGTTGGGCGCGGCTGAGGCATTTATCGCTAATGATTTCGCGCTGTTTGAAATCAACCCACTAGCTTTGCGTGAAAACGGCGAATTGTGCTGCGTTGACGCTAAGGTTGGCCTTGATTCTAACGCGCTGTATCGCTTGCCAGAATTGCTGGCTCAACGCGATAAATCGCAAGAAAACGAGCGCGAAGTTAAAGCATCTGAGTTCGAGCTGAACTACGTTGCGCTGGAAGGTAATATCGGTTGTATGGTGAACGGCGCTGGTCTTGCAATGGCCACAATGGACATCATCAAGCTGAAAGGCGGCCAACCGGCTAACTTCTTGGATGTAGGCGGTGGTGCAACTAAAGATCGCGTAATCGAAGCCTTTAAGCTGATCTTGGCTGATGATTCGGTGAAGGGCGTGCTGATCAATATCTTCGGCGGTATCGTTCGTTGCGACATGATTGCTGAAGCAATTATTGCGGCAGTGAAAGAAGTGAATGTGACTGTGCCGGTTGTGGTGCGTTTGGAAGGCAATAACGCGGAATTGGGCGCTAAGCTTCTGAACGAATCAGGCTTGAAGCTGACATCGGCTCAAGGCTTGAACGACGCAGCCGAGAAAATCGTTGCTGCTGTTGCCGCACTGTAACACTTGCTGAAAGGAAAAAATAATGAGCGTTTTAGTCAATAAAAACACCAAAGTATTGGTGCAAGGTTTCACCGGTAAAAACGGTACATTCCACGCAGAACAAGCATTGAAGTGTGGCACGAAGGTCGTTGGCGGTGTAACACCAGGTAAAGGCGGCTCACGTCACCTTGATCTGCCAGTGTTCAACACCATGAAAGACGCGATGCGCGAAACCCAAGCGGATGCAACAGTGATTTACGTACCGGCTCCGTTCGCTAAAGATTCGATTCTGGAAGCGATTGATTCGGGTATTCAGCTGATCGTATGTATCACTGAAGGCGTGCCAACACTGGATATGCTGTACGTGAAAAAAGCGGTTGATGAAGCCGGCATCCGTCTGATCGGCCCTAACTGCCCAGGTATTATCACTCCGGGCGAATGCAAGATCGGTATTATGCCTTGGCATATCCATCAGCCAGGCCGTATTGGTATTGTAAGCCGCTCCGGTACTTTGACTTATGAAGCTGTAGCGCAAACTACCGCGCTGGGCTTGGGTCAATCTACATGTATCGGTATCGGTGGCGATCCAATTCCAGGCTTGAGCCATATCGACGCACTACGCTTATTCCAAGACGATCCTGATACCGATGCGATCATCATGATCGGCGAAATCGGCGGCTCGGCTGAAGAAGAAGCCGCTGAATTTGCTCAGTCTTATGTGACTAAGCCAGTGGTTGGTTATATCGCTGGTGTTACAGCGCCTAAGGGCAAACGCATGGGCCACGCTGGTGCGATTATCTCTGGCGGCAAAGGCACTGCAGAAGAAAAATTCGCAGCGTTTGAGCGTGCAGGCATCGCCTACACACGTAGCCCAGCTGAACTAGGTTCAACCATGCTTGAGCTGTTGAAATCTAAAGGCATGATTTAATTCTCTTTTTGAATTAAATATTTCAAAACCCCGGAAGCAATTCCGGGGTTTTTTCTTGGCCGATCATCAGAGCGATTCCGTGTTTATTGGGCTAATCTGATAGCTCTAAGTGAATGCGGGGCAGAGGCTGGCAATGAGAATCGCTCTATGTTTATTACTCTGTATTTTATATAGCACGACGCTATATGCAGATGAAGTCACTGTTTTTGCCAGTGATGATTACCAACCTATCACTTTTAGAAATGAGCAGGGCAAAGAAGATGGCATAGCGTATGTGCTTATCAAACACTATGAGCAATTGAGCGGTAATAAAGTTTATTTAGATATGGCATCTTGGAAACGATCATATTCGCTGGCAGAAAAAGGCAAGGGCGGCATTATTGGCTTATCCAAAACCAAAGCGCGATTAGAAATATTTGATTATTCTGAGCCTTTTTATGAGTCCATTGTGGGGCTTGTGGTTAAAAAAGGCCGGGAATTTCCTTTTAATTCAGTGGCAGATTTAAAAGGAAAACGTATTAGCGTTACCAATGCCGCCAGTTACGGGGAAGAGTTTGATCATGCGCGGCTTGCTGGCTTGTTTTCCGTTGATGTGAATTATGCATCTGATGTTCGTCTTAAAAAGCTGCTTTATGATCGGGTAGATTGTGCTGTGGTGAATAATGGCGATCAGGGGCTAGAAGTCATTTTAAAAAAAGATCCTGATTTGTTGAATAAACGTGATCAATTTGTTTATCTGTCCAAGCCATTAGTACGGGACCCACTCT
The DNA here is from genome assembly GCF_000969645.2 of Janthinobacterium sp. B9-8. Lineage (NCBI taxonomy): Bacteria > Pseudomonadati > Pseudomonadota > Betaproteobacteria > Burkholderiales > Oxalobacteraceae > Janthinobacterium > Janthinobacterium sp. B9-8. The sequence goes on along the minus strand of NZ_CP014222.1, from coordinate 2,235,491 downwards.
ACCTTGCTTTTCATAAGTCAATGAAGATGCAGGGCTGGTTAATAGAGTTTAATCGCGCGATAAAAGATGCAAAGCTAAAAGGTGTGATACCTAACCCCTGATTATTTTGTCGTTTAGTCGGCGCTTTATAATCATGTCTGAATTTAAAAGCAGGATGATCTGCTAGTCTGGATGAAGCATGGGCTGATGGCGTAAGGAGGGGAATATGAAGTATTTGAAGCAACTCTGGTTTGTACTGCTGATTACGCCGCTTGCCTATGCTGAGGCGCTTACGATTTATGCTAATGAGGAATACCGACCCATTATCTATAGGAATGCTCAGGGGCAAGCTTCGGGTGTTGCTTATGAGTTATTGCTGCGTCACGAGCAACAGACGGGCACTAAAGTGACTTGGGAAATGGGCTCTTGGCGGCGGGCTTATGAGTTAGCATTAAAGGGCCGTGGTGGCATTATCGGGTTATCTAAAACAAAAGAGCGCTCGGCAATATTTGATTACTCCGATCCTTTTTTTGAAGTTGCAATTAGCATTGTGGTAAAAAAAGGCAGAGAATTCCCTCTTCATTCAATAAACGATTTAAAAGGGAAATTAGTGGGCGTCACGAATGGTGCTAGCTATGGGCCGGATTTTAATTCAGCACTTGCCCAGAAAATATTTACTGCTGATTTTAATTATTCATCCAGCGCTCGGTTTAAAAAATTACTGCATGATCGCGTGGATTGTCTGGTACTTGCTACCGGACGGCAGGGGCTTTTGCTGGCTTTAAGTGCAGACCCGGAGTTACAAGCTCATCGTGAGCAATTTGTACTGCTAGAGCCTCCTCTAGCTTATGATCCCTTATACCTTGGGTTTCATAAATCAATGAAGATGAAGGGTTTTCTTCTTGAGTTTAATAAGACAATTAAAGCCGCTAAAAATAGTGGCTTGCTGTTAAAAGCCAAAGATTAATGGAAATAGCGAGAGAATTGAGTTTTACTTCAAATCTCTCGCTCGGCTGTTATTTTTCGCTTGGTGCATATAAAGCAAATACTTCAGCTTCGGTCATATTGTGCGTTGCGTTGCTAAAATCATAGAAAGCAGGTTTCTTATCGATGAATATCTGATGATCAAAGACCAGATCATCTCGCTCATCAAATAGGCCCACCGGCATAATAAATTGCTGTGCTTCCTTCAATAAATAGAATAAATGACTGCCGCATTTTTTACAAAATCCACGTTCAGCCCATTCAGATGAGGCGTAGCTGTTGATTGCGTCTTTTCCTGTAAACATCACTTCACTGCCACAATCGACGGTTAAAAACGGGCCGCCAGTCCATTTTCGGCACATCGCACAGTGGCAAGCCCCTACTTTATTGCTCATTGTTTTCGCGCTAAATTGCACTGCACCGCATAAGCATGCGCCTTTGTATTCTTTAGCCATGATGCTCTCTTAAGAAGGATTGGAGTTCCAATTCTATCTCTTTGCGTAAATTTCATGTATGTATTTTGTATGAATAAAGCGCTATTTGCTATTTTTAAAGATCAGAGAGAGCAATACACAATAGCCAGTGGGCCTAAATCATTGCTAGTCTTGGCTTTCTCAAATAAGGAGGGTTTGTTTTGACTCAACAGCAAAAAGCGTATGCCTGTGGTTTGGCTGCTGTTTTGGCATGGTCTACAGTGGCCACTGCATTTAAGCTTAGCCTTGCGCATTTAAGCCCAGCTCAATTATTACTTTATGCCAGTGCCGCTTCATTACTCGCACTATTATCCATTTTGTTTTACCAAGGGCGTTTAAAAGAGCTGCTGCCTGCTTTTTTTAAAAATTGGCGTATTTCTTTAGTATTTGGGATTATTAATCCTTTTGCCTATTATTTGATTTTATTTAAAGCCTATGCCTTATTGCCTGCTCAAGAAGCTCAGGCAATTAACTATACGTGGGCTTTAACAATGACGTTGCTGGCCGTGCCATTTTTAAAACAGGTGTTGAAAAAGAATGATATCTGGGCTGCTTTATTCTGCTATACGGGGGTGTTGGTTATTGCTACCCGGGGAGACCTACTCCATTTGAATTTTTCAAATTTAAATGGAGTAGGTTTAGCTTTGATATCTACTTTGTTGTGGGCAGTATATTGGATTTTTAATACTAAAGATCAGCGTGAGCCTGTATTAGGTTTGGCGCTTAATTTTGCAATTTCTCTGCCTGTTACTTTGATTTGGTGTGCGATTCATGGTGAGTTAACCCGTGTGAGCTGGCAAGGTTTAGCGGGGGCAATTTATGTGGGGGCGTTTGAAATGGGCTTTACTTTTGTATTGTGGTTGTTTGCCATGAAGCTTACAGAGAGCACGGCTAAAATTGCGAATCTTATTTTCTTATCTCCTTTGATTTCATTGTTTTTCATTTGGTTTTTAATTGGTGAGCGTATTTTTATTTCTACTTTGTTTGGTTTGGGTCTTATTTTATTGGGTCTGCTGATCCAAAAGTTGCCACGTTCAGAAATGATAGGCTGACTTCAGCGTGTTTTAAGGTGCGGTGTCATGCTTGTTTGCAGCCACATGGACCTATGCTGGTGGGGTGTTTTAGCGCTGATTGTGGATGATCGGCTTATTGCCTATCATTTTTCTGTGTGAAATGATGCGATTTTTCTGTGCTTTACATTGTTTTTATTGGATTTTTTGTTGGTAATTTGCCGATAGATGGCACTTTTTGTATTTATTTTATTTATTGAGTAGCGACTAGGTGAAAATCTAGTCGCTATTTTTTTGATTTTTTATTTATTGTTTAAGAGGTGATTGGTATTTGACTTTTTTATTTTTTGGTACTTTCTTTATGCGTAATCAATTTTCTTTTAATGTAAACCAATGAAAATGTGTGATTAGGTTCACATGTTTTTTTGATTGTTTATTTTTTTCTTTCGCTATGGTTTCTTGCTTATTACGCTGTGCTTTTTATTAACATTAGAAAATAATAATTTTCTGTTTTAACTGGTATTGATGATATTGTTTTATTTGCTTGTTGTTGATGGGTTTAATTAATTATTCGTGGGGTTTTTCAGTGTATATAAGGTGAATTTCTATTTTTTGATTTTAGTGTTTCTTGCTACATTGGTAGCTAAGTATTTAATGATTTATTAAATATTATTTAATTGATTTTTTATTTATTTTTGAAATATTTTCAATTCTTACGTTACGTGTTGGAATTAATATCATGATTCGTACTGCGCTTATATTGCCTGTTCGTAATGCGGGGCCCTACTTGGATCGTTTGCTGCCTGCTTTGGCAGAACAAACGCTTAAGGTTGATGAGTGGTTTGTGATTGATAGTGAATCTTCAGACGATACCGTGGCGCGTTTTTCTGCGGCGGGCGCAAGAGTGAAAATAATAGACGCAAAGCAATTTAATCATGGCGGCACAAGAGAGTGGGGGCGTAAGCAGCTTGATGCCGATATTATTATTTATATGACGCAAGATGCGATTCCTGCTAATCCGCATGCCTTGCAGAATTTACGCGATGCTATTTTGGCTGATGACTCGATTGCCGCAGCGTATGGCCGTCAATTGCCAAGATTAGGCGCTGATGTGCTGGAGGGGCATTCACGCAGTTTTAATTATCCTGCACAAAGCCGGACTAAACGTTTAAGTGATGCGCCGGAATTAGGAATTAAAACATGTTTTAGTTCGGATTCATTTGCGGCCTATCGCAATGCGGCGCTTGATGCCGTTGGTGGCTTTCCTTTGGACATTATCGGCACTGAGGACGCTTATGTGGCGGGAAAAATGCTATTAAAGAATTGGGGTGTTCGTTATGAGGCCAGTGCAGAGGTTTACCACTCTCATCACTACACCCTATTGCAAGAGTTTCGCCGTTACTTTGATATTGGGGTGTTTTATGGCCGTGAATCATGGATAGGCGAGCTTTTTGGCAAAGCAGGCAGTGAAGGACGACGATTTCTTGCATCAGAGCTGGACGCTTTATCGCGTGCCGGGCAGGGCTGGCGTCAACCGGAGGTCATGCTCAGGGTGGTGTGCAAGCTGGCAGGCTATCGTTTGGGGCATATAGAAAAATATTTACCTCGCTATGTAAAACGCCATATCGGCATGTTTGCGGGCTACTGGAAATGATCGTTTATGAAAAATAGTGCCGTGCTTTGCATGCTTTTATTCTGCTTAAGCGCTTGTTCCACACCGAGTAGCCTGTTATTGCCTGAGCAAAGTGTTTTAGACGAGCGCCGTATTGAGCTTCATGACATCAGTCAACTTCCCCCTCCGGTAACCCGAATTATGAATGGGGACACCCTCAGAATTGTGAGAGATGCACAAACGCCTGCCGAAAATGACGAAATGGTTTTGTTCTTTGTTCGCCCGGATGGCACATTTTCCTATCCTTTTGTGGGTTTGATTCAGGCCGCTCAACGCTCGCCTGAAGAAGTTGCTAAGGAAATCAGCGATAAATTGTTGGCTATTTATCGTTATCCCAAAGTCACGGTCAATATCGCGATTGCGCCAGGAAACCGCGTTTTTGTTGGCGGTGCGGTGCGTAACCCTTCGGCTTTTGAATTAACAGCTGCAGCCAGTATTGAGCAGGCGATTATTGGCGCGGGCGGTATTTTGCCCACCGCAGATAGCGAGCATATTGCTTTACTGAGAATGGATGCCAAAGGTTTGTATCATGTTTACTTTACTGATTTTAGCCAGTTTTTGCTGGCTAAACCTCAGCGCCGCGGGGTGATGCTACAAAGAGGTGATATCGTTTTTGTGCCTAAATCTGCTTTAGGCAATGCCATTGAAGGCGTGGATTTGTATTTTAACCAGCTGATTCCTTTTTCTAAGGGAATCGGGATTGGGTTTAGCTACGATTTGAGTAAAAGCTCAGGCTCGAATACCACGGTAACACTGCCATGATAGAAATCCGCTCTTTTCGCGATATTATTCGCCTGTTTTTTATTTTTAAAAGAGAGTTTCGCTGGGCTTTTATTGCTACCGTTGTTTTGATTGTCTTGGGGGCTTTTCTTTTGCCTTCCCGCTATGTTTCTGAATCGCGTCTGCTCGTGAAGCCCGGTAGGGCGATGAGCACGGTACCGATTGAATATAGCGATAGACAAACACTGGTTGCTCCCAGCACCCAGCGTGACCCGATCGTTGACGAAGAAAAAATGCTAACTGGCCGGCCGATTATCCGGCAAGTCGCTGAATATTATTTAAATGAAGTGAACGACACTTCTGAAAAAAATGGCTGGAAACTGATTAAGTTTTATATCAAAAAAGGCGTGGGCAGCATCATTGATGGTGTGCGCTCTATTTTGGTATTTATTGGTATTTCTGAAACGCAAACGCCCTTGGATCGTTTAGCCAGTAAATTAGAAAAGCAATTTACCGTAGTGCATGAGGCAGGCTCATCGGTAATGGAAATCAGCTTTACCTGGGATGATCCATTGATTGCACAGCGGGTGGTCAATAAGTGGATAGAGGTTTATCAAACTGAGCGGGGTAAAAAATTAGCCAATGACAGCCTTTATGGTTTTTATGAAGTAGAAAGCCAGCGTATCGCTGAGCAAATAGCGGCTAATAAAACCAGAATTTCTGAAAAATTAAAAGAGATTGATGGCATAAGCAGTAAGGAAAAATTAGAAAGCCTGACCGATAGAATTAATAGAGTATCGGCACAGCGGGCGGAAGCTTATGCTGAGCAGCAGGGTTTAGAGAAAAGCATAATGAGTGCCAGCCGCAGGGCGGGCGATTTGCCGCAGGAAGTCAGCAAGGAGCGTGAGCTGGGTTTAAATCCTACTCAGCAAGATTTAAAGCTTAAATTAAGTGGTTTGGTATTAGAGCGCTTAGATAAATTAAAAAATTATCAAGATCAAGCTCCGCCGATTTTGGAGCTTAATCGCAGTATTAGCGCGCTTAAAGAGCGTATTGCCGAAGAAAAAGAAAGCATACAGCGCTCTGAAAATCGCGTACCTAATGAATTAGTCACTATGCTAAAGCGCTCAGCACTAGAGCGTGATACGCGGGTGAGTGAGCTAAAAGCGCAAATGATTGCTTATGATGGGGAATTATTGAAGCTTAAACAAGAAAGGCAGCGCATTTTATCTATTGATCCGGAGCTATCTGGTTTAGAGCGTGATTTATCAGTAGCAGAGAAAAATTATCGGCTTTATATCGATAGCTTAGAAAAAGCTCGTATCGATAGAGAATTAGATAATAGCCGCATCAGCAATATTGCCATTATTGAGCAAGCTACTTTTACCCCTGCGCGGGTTTTTCCTAAAAGCTTAATGATGTTGTTTATGGCGCTGCCAGCAGGTTTGGCTGTGGGCTTATTTGTGGTGTATCTCTGCTATTTATTAGATCAGCGTATTCATGATGGCGGCAGAGTAAAGTGCCATTTTGGCGTGCCTTTATGGACGACGGTGATGGAGCAGAAAGACAGCGCTTTATCCGCATCTTTTGAAGCAAGTATTTACCGGTTATATAGCCAATTGCCCTTGGCAACGCTTAAAGATCAGGGCTTGAATATTGGAATGACTTCTTCACGGCATGGCGAAGGGGTTGGGTTTCTGATCGGCCAATTTCAGCGTATTTTGAACGAGCGGGGCATTCCTAATCGCATGGCCGATGATGAATGTGCTCATCCGGGCGAAGTGGTTTTGATTGATGCATCGGCCTTATTAAGTAACCAGGCTGCTTTTGTTCGCCTTAAGCAGGCCGATTTAATTCTATTGGTGGTCGAGGCTAGGCAATCCACGGTGCCTATGGTTGAAAATACGCTGTCTATTTTGAATACGGCGTTTAAAAAAGTAGATGGCATTATTATTAATCGTCGGCAATTTGAGATTTCCTCCGGATTACTCAGCCGTATTTCTCGCTAAAGGGGTTTTATGCGTATTGCATTGATTGCGCCCCTGCCACCAGAGCAAAGTGGGATTGCTGATTACGCAGATGCGTTTCAAAATTATCTATGCCAGGAAGGCGTAGAGATGGTTTTGCCTTTTAAAGGTCAGCGTTTGGGCAGTACAGCACAGCAAATTGATGCGCAGATGCAAAGCATTCATTGGCAGGATATGGATTTAGTCCATGCCGAGTTAGGTGGTGGGCGTAATGGTGAGTTTTTGGCTTTGGAATGGCTGGCCCGGCACCACCCCTTGTTGCCCTTAAGCGCCACTGTGCATGATCCTGAGCGCTTAATCTGGCGGCCGCTGGGCTGGCCTAATATGCTGAGTCAATATCTGCCACGTCGTGCTTATCAGGCGTTGGTCTTGCTGTGCGATCCCTGGACATTGGCGCGTGAGCGCCGCCTAGCCACAAAGCTAACCATTTTAATCACCCTAACGGCTTTAGGTGCGCGTCGCTTAGCTTTACGTATGCGCTTGCCCGAAGCAAAGGTGCAGCAAATAGCGCATGGCAATCAGATTATTGCTCCTTTGGCATTACCCCTGTTGCCGCCGCATGGCCCTTTAAAGTTGCTGTATTTTGGATTTATTTATCGAGGCAAAGGGATTGAAGATTTAATTGCTGCGTTGGCTTTATTGATGGCGCAGCGCCCGGCAGCGCTTGTGGAGCTGACCCTTGCAGGGGGTACGGCACCAGAAATGACCTTTGCGAATGGGCCATCTTATTTAGATGAATTAAAAACGCAATTGCAAGCAGCAGGCTTGCCCGCGCATATGGTGAGCTGGCAGCTGGATGTGCCAACTGCAGAGATTGTGCCGCTGATTCAGTCGCATCACGCCCTGATTTTGCCCTATCAGGAATCTAAAAAACTGGCTTATCTGGGGCAAATGCGTGGCACCAGCGGCGTGCTGTCCTGGGCTGCAGCATGCGGGCGAAGTGTGATTAGCTCGGATGCACGCTCTTTTGCAGAAGAAGTTTCTTTTGGGAACGGGGCGGTTTACCCCCAAGGTAATACGGAGGCTTTAGCTGTACTGCTGTTGCAATTGCTGGATGAGCCAGAGCTGTTAGTACAAAGAAGCGCAAGTGCAGAGGCCTTGGGCGTAATGCGCCGCTGGCCTCATACTGCTCAGCAGTTTAAAAAATTATTTGCGGGTCAAAAGCAAGGAAAAACAAATGCGCTTGATTGATAGCTGCCTCTTCGCCGCCTTGTTGGCTGGCCCGGCTTGGGGGGTAGAAAACAAGCTGCTCTCTTCAAAGCCTGTGATCTGGCGTGATTTTCTAGGTGTAAATGCGCATTTTTTATGGTTTAGCCCGCAACAAGCTGCTCAACAAATGGATAGCCTGCGCGATCTGGGGCTGGAGTGGACTCGCGTTGATTTGCATTGGGATAGGCACGAAGCCAAAGAAAATGAGTATTTATTTAAGCCGATTGATAATGTGGTGGATGCTTTAAAAGAAAAGCAGTTGAAATCCGTGTTTTATTTAGTAGGCTCAGCCCCCTTTGCCAGCAGTGCGCCTGCTTCGGCGAGTAATAAAGATCAATACCCTCCAAAAGATAATGAAGTGTTTGCGAAGCGTATGGGGATTTTGGCGCATCGCTATCCATCTGTGGATGCTTGGCAGATCTGGAACGAGCCTAATTTGCCTAGCTTTTGGCGGCCCGTTGAAAATGCAGCCGATTACGGCAGGCTTTTGCAATCTTCGGTGCGGGTGTTAAAGCAAATTGCACCTAGCAAGCCCGTACTGATGGCGGGGATGGCGTATTACAGCCAAATGCCGGTCAAAAAGGGTTTGATGCTGGAAGAGCTGGGCAAAATGGGCGCGCTGGGCTTAGGCGCGGTGGTGGCTTATCACCCCTATAGCCAGGAACCGGAAGGCGATGAGGTGAAAGAGCGCGATTTTATTTTGCGCTCTAAAGAAATAAACCAGCGTTTACGTTCCATGAAAGTGCCGGGAATTTGGGCGACTGAATGGGGCTGGTCCAGCTATGCCGGCCCCAAGGAAGAGCAAAATATCATTGGTGAGGCGGGGCAGGCAGATTATCTTTTGCGACGTCTGGCCTTGATGAGTGTGTCTGATTTTGATCGGGTATTTTTATTTGCTTTATCTGATCTGGACAGCCGTGCCGGGGTTCGGGATCGCAGCTATGGGCTTTTAAATTTGCAAGGCAAGCCCAAGCCTGCTTATACCGCTTTGGCGCGGTTTTTAAAAATTAGCGGGCCCAAGCTTTTGCCGGGTGAAGCGCCTGCCTATAAAGGATCGGTGGAGGGCCTTTATAGCATTGCCTGGAAAAAGCCCGACGGCACGCATCTCTGGATGTTCTGGGCCAATCAGCCCGGTAAGCTGGAGCTTGCTACGGCGGGGGAGATCACGCTTTATCAGCCTTTAACTGGGGCTAAGACGGCACTGAAATCATCGACTCTTGCCGTAACGCGTCAATTGCAAATACTGGAATGGCGCTGATGGTTACTTCAACGAATGCATCTCATGCGATCAGTGCTGTTTTGCTTTCTTCTGCGCATACCCCATTAAACATCCTTTGGGCCTTACCTTATTTGCCGTGGCCAACCACCAGCGGCGGCAAGTTGCGTCAATATCATTTATTGCGCACGCTGGCGAATCGCGGGCATCGCATTACCTTGCTTGTGCAAAGCAAAGAGCGGCTTTTGCCTGAAGTAAAAGCACATTTAGAAGGCATTGTTGAGCGGCTAATTGTTTTGCCTCGCCGGCCTTTAAAACACCCGCTTACGCTAGCCGCTGCTGCATTTGCTCCCTATCCCTTATTGGCCAGTGTGAATGGCTTTGCGCCTAAGCTGGAGCGTGTATTTGCCGCACTTTTAGAAAGTGATTGGGATGTGGTGCAAATTGAGCATAGTTATGGCTTGCAGCCTTTTTTGCGGCAGTTACAAGCTAAAAACCAACCCTTTTTACTGACTGAGCATAATGTGGAATCCTCGCTTGGGGCGGCTACTTATCAGCAAATGCCTTTCTGGATGCGGCCCTATGTGTGTTTTGATCAATGGCGCTACCGCCGTTGGGAAAAACAAGTTCTGGTTGCGGCAAAGTGTGTGGCTGCGGTGACGCCTGAGGATGCGCTGCGTATGGCGCAAATTGCTCAGCGTAAAGTCGATGTGGTGATTAATGGTGTCGATACCGCCGCTTTTGCCCATGTACTGCCCGATTTAAACAGCCAGCGTATTTTGTTTATTGGTAACTTTGAATACCCGCCGAACCGGGATGCTGTGGCATGGAGTTTGGATGCAATTATGCCCAAAGTATGGGCAGAGCGGCCCGGTGCGCGGTTTGTGATTTGTGGCTACGCCATGCCTGAAGCATGGCGCGTACGCTGGCCAGATCCAAGAATCGAATGGTGTGGTTTTGTGCCTGATTTAACGCTGGAGCAGCAGAAATCAGCGCTCTTTTTAGCGGCCCTGCGCGAAGGTGGCGGCTCTAAGCTAAAAGTGCTGGAGGCTTTAGCCGCAGGTCTGCCCTTGGTGAGTACCTTGCAAGGCGTTTCAGGGCTGGCTTTGCAGGCGGGGCAGGATTATAGCGCGGGGCAAACGGCCTATGAGCTGGCTCAGGCGGTGATTGATCTCTTGGATAAAGGCGAGGCCGCACGTGAAATGGCCGAGGCGGGCCGCCGCTACGCCTGCCAGAATAATGATTGGCAGATCAGTGCCAGCCAACTTGAAACTCTTTACCAGAAAATAAATCATGCGGATCGGAATTGATTATCGCCCGGTAACGGCAGCGCCTTATTCGGGGATTGCCCGGCAAGTATTGGCGCTGGAGCAGGCGTTACAAGCCGTGGGCGAAGTGCAACGTTTTACCGCAGCGCCTGTAGATCACCCCCATCGCCACATTGCGCATTGCCCAGTAGCGGCCAGCCCAGCCCATGGCTTGCATCGCCCGAGTGAGCGCGTGAAGTTTGAGCTTGGCTTTTTGCCGCAGGCCATTAAAGCCAGCGAGCTGGATGTGTATATTGCAACGGCCAATACCGGCTTGCCGGTGTGGCAAACGCCAGCCGATACCCGCTATGTTTTGCTGCTGCACGATGTGTTTCAGCTCACGATGGATAATCATCACGGTAGTCGTTTAAAAGCCATGGTTTATCGGCAAATTGACCGTGTTGGAATGAGCCGTTCGGTGGCGCTAGCCGATGCGATCTGGACACCCTCACGCTTTACGGCCTCAGAAGTAGCCAGATTGTTTCCGCAGGCTGCTGCAAAAATTGCGGTGCTGCCTAATGCCGTGCCTGGCGTATTGCCTGCTGAGCCATTGACTCTGCCAGCGGGAATTCCGGCGCAATACTGGCTGGTGGTGGGCACACGTGAGCCACGTAAAAACATTCCTTGGTTTGTGGCCGCTTGGCAGGTGGCTCGCCAGCAACAAAGCAAGGTGCCACCCTTGGTTCTGGTGGGGAATATCAATGATTTGCCTGTGCCTCAGCGCCATCTGGATGGCTTGATCGTTATATCAGGAATTAGCGACGCTGAATTAATGGCGCTTTACGCCCGCACTGCTTGTCTTTGGCAGCCCTCCTTGGCTGAAGGTTTTGGTCTGCCGGTGATTGAGGCGCTGGCTCAGGGCGCGTCGGTGGCGGTTGCCCGTGGTTCGGCGCTGGATGAAATTACCCCGCCAGATTTCCCACGTTTTTCTCCCTACGATAGTGAGGCTCTACAGCGCTTGATGCTGGATTTAGCGCTGATGCCTCAGGTAGAGGATCTCTCTGCCCGGCAAGCTTGGGCGGCACGTTTTGCGATGCCTGTATATAGCGAGCGAGTAGGGCAGTTGCTTGCGGCCTTGCAGGGATTCGCTTGATGAGTCGGCTGCTGCTGGCGTTGTTTTGCGCGCTGGTTTTTTCTATTCTTTTCACTTTTACTTCGGCGGCTACCATGGTGCTGGCCTTAGTAGCTATTGTGCTGGCGCTCAATATTGTAAGGCTGCCTTTTTTGGGGCTGATTCTATTTGGTTTTGTGGCAACGTTTATTCCCTATAGCACAGTCAATCTAGGGATACGCGTCACGATTTCCGAGGCGCTCCTGGGCTTGGTGTGGCTAGGGGGTTTTTGGCAAATGATGCAAGGTCGTTTAGCTTGGCAGTTTGGCAAAACAGAGCAGCGCTTACGCTATTTAATGTTTTACAGCGCGCTGCCATTTTTACTCGGCCAGCTCATCATGAGTGGCGCAGAAGGCAACGGCCCGGTGAACTGGGTGCGATGGTTATTAAATTTATCACCTTTATTACTTTTTCCCATTTTGGTTGACAATGGCTTTCGCCGCGATCAGCTCATTGTTTCTCTGCTGTTGGGCTCATTAGTGATGTTGTTGCTATCGGTGGGGATGTTTTTAAAAGATCACGATGCCAATACCTTTATTGTGGTTTTAGAAAAGCTGAAATACGCTCATCCTGAGGCGGTTAAAGATATTTTTTCGGCTAATTTTTCACGCATGGCGTCCCCTTGGGTGCATCCGAATTTAACAGGCGGCGTGCTGGTTTTATTTCTGCCGCTGGCTTTTTTTTATGCGCTGGTGCAGCAAGGCTGGCGCAGGTTGCTGGGGTTTAGCGTGGTGGCGCTGGGGGCTGCGGGGTTGTTGTTTAGTAGCTCACGCGGAGCGATTGTGAGTTTGGTCTTGGTGCTCTTGTGGCTCACCTCCTTCCGAGTGCCCTATGCAGGGCGGGTGATCGGTGTAGCGCTGGCCTTAGGGCTTGCCTTGGTGCTGTTTTATCCGCCATTGCAAGCACGGCTGGCAACGACTTTTTCAAGCAGTAATGCCAGTACCGAGATCCGCATGGATGAATACCGCCGATTTCCTGAAGCCATGGCGCGTTATCCCTTTGGAATTGGCTTTAAGGTTGACCCGCCACCGCCTAAAACTAATTTACTGGGCATTTCTAATTTATGGCTCAACTTTATTTATAAATTGGGCATCCCCGGCATGTGGTTGTTTATTGCGGTTACGCTGGCATGGTGGCGCGAGTGCAGGCCACAGGCCAAATTAAGCGAAATGAGCCCGGAACGGGGCATCTGGATCGGTTCGGGAGCAGGGCTGCTGGCGGCATTGCTTACTGGCCTGTTTGATCATTATTACAGTTTTACCATGGTCTTGATTGCGCTTTTCTGGCTGATGATGGCGATCAATCTTCAGTCTGCACGCAGCTTGCGGCAAAGCCAAGATCCGTTGCTGGGTGACTCGCCCTATAGGAAAACAGAAGCATGAGACATCGTATTTATCACTCCACCGCGCTGCGGGCCCGTTTAGAAATTTACGCGCAACAACTAGGTGTTTCTCTTGGGGAGCTTACGGATAGCTATGACTGGATGCTCGCCAATGAAGTGGCTTTTGAAGAAGGCGACGAGGCCAACCCGCGGGTATCGATTTGTTCGGTGAATATTGAAACGCGGATCGATCCTCCTTTGGCTCGGCGTTTTTATGCTCTGCTGCGTGATGAAATCCCTACCACGCTGGTTCCCCTCTACGGCATTAATTGGCCCACTTTTAAAGACCGCTGGCTGCGGGCTTGGGAGCAGTGTTACAACATATTGATTAATAAAATCCCCAGCCACCATTTGCGTCTGGCCTGGCTGCGTCTGGGGGGGGCTAAAATTGGTAAAGGCTCGGCGGTATGGCGCACTACAGAGATCATAGGTGTAGAAAACTTGGTGATTGGCGACGATAGCTGCATTGCATGGCATTGTCAGATTGATGCACGTGCAGGGCTGATTATCGGAGACCATGTGGCGGTAGCCTCGCATGCCAAAATTATTGCCGGTGGCCATGATTTAACTTCGCCCGAGTTCTGGTCGGTGGCTGCTCCTATTTATATTGAGGATTACGCATGGATTGCCACAGGCGCTTTCATTGCCCATGGTGCGCGCATTGGCCGTGGTGCTGTGGTGACAGCTAATACGCTGGTTAGCAAAGAAATTGCCCCATATAAAATTGTGGGTGGCTCGGGAGCCAAAGTGATGGGCGAGCGCCCGCATGATTTAGCTTATAAAGTGGGCGGTAAAGGCCTGTTTACGTTGTTTTATTAAGGATAAGGCCATGTGTTGCTGTGCTGAGTAGTACGCTTTTACTGACCTTAGCCACGCTGGCGGGCTTGTTTGCGGGCTTTGCCCGTGAATGGCTGCTGGTGGCGGATTGGGGCGCGGGGGCGCGAACAGATGCTTATCTGGTCGCGCTTTTTTTGCCAGAGGCATTACGTACCATGCTGGCAGGCGGTTTATTGTCTGCTGCTGCTTTGCCTTTGTGGCAAGCACAGCCCGTCCAGACACAGCTTTACTGGCTGGCTGGGCAAGTCAGGCATTTTTTATTGCTGGGGCTGGCTCTGGCGCTGGGCATCACGCTGGGTGCGCCCTATCTGGTGAAAATGATCGGGCTGGGTTTATCGGCAGCAGATGGTTTGCAAGCCACGCAGGCTTTACGTTATTTGGCATGGGTGATTCCGGGTTTGTTTTTGCAGGCGATACTGACGATCCCCATGCAGGCAAATAGCCGTTTTGTACTGCCGGGGCTTGGCTCCTTATTGTTTAATTTACCAGTCGTGATTTATCTGGGCTTAGCCAAAAAAGATGCCGACCCGATTACGCTGGCCCAGTGTTTTATCCTGGGCAGTATCCTGATGGTATTGCTGCTCTTGCCGCCTGTTTTGCGCATGGGCTGGCGGCCTTGGTATCGCGCCTCGCGTGGCGACAATACCGCGGTATGGCGGCAACTTTGGCCGCTATTGAGCAGCAGTGCAGCCAGCCAGGGCCTCACTCTGCTTGAGCGGCTAGTGGCGTCTTTTCTGGGCGAGGGCTCCATTACCCTGCTCAATCTGGCGCGTAAACTGGTCAATATTCCACTGATTGCCCTGATGAGCTTGAATCAAGTCTTGCTGGGCAAAATGAGCGGCGAAGGGGCTATTGCCAGACGCAAAATGCTCGATACAGGTTTGCTGCTCTGCACATTATTAACGCTGCCTGCTGCCGTGGGCCTAATTGCTGCTGCGCCTGCCTTAGTCGATTTACTTCTCCCGCATGGTTTAGCGCTGGGGCCTTTGCCTGCGTTATTGGCTTTATTTGCCGTGTCTATTGTTTTTGGTGCGTGGAATGCGCTGCTCGCCCGCTATTACTATGCCGCAGCGGACACCCGCACACCGTTAATTTGTGAGCTGAGTGGTAGCGCCGTGCAAGCTGTACTTTTGTTGTGTTTGCCGTATCTATGGGGAATCTGGGGGATTGCCGGGGCGGTGATGGGTGGGGTATTGAGCACGGGGTGGATGCTGTGCCGCTATATCGATCAGGCCCTGCTTAGGGATGTTATCCGGTGGGCTATGCTAGCGCTCTTGTTGTGTGCACTGGCAGGTTTTGCATGGGCCGCACCTAGCTATATGGCTCAGCTGAGTGTGGCCGCGATCAGCGCGCTGTTATTGTTTATTTTTGGGGCTTATCATTTAAAAAAGAAACTGAGCAAAATAGAGGTATAAAAATCAGAGCTAAACACTATGCTGATATTCGAAGCATCCAAACGGGTGCAAAAGGGGCTGTATTCGGTTCAGTATCGGGTTTAGTGTGAGGCGATTGTGAAATTACTACTACTTATTTTGTTTTTTCCTTTTTTTGTATTAGCAGGCGAGCCGCTTATTTATATGGATGATAGTTATTTTCCTGTGATTTATAAGGATAAGGAGGGGCAATCTGCAGGGGTTTTGTATCAGTTATTACAGCATCATGCGAAAATAACGGGTACAAAATTAGAGATTGAGCATACCTCGTGGCGAAGAGCTTATGAGTTTGCATTACAGGGGCGTGGTGGTGTAATTGGTTTATCTAAAACCTCGGCGCGATTAGCCTTGTTTGATTATTCAGATCCTCTATTTGACGACAATATTAATATTGTTGTGAAAAAGGGCCGTGAATTTCCTTTTGGCAAAATAGAAGACTTAAAAGGTAAATTGGTCGGTGTCCATCTGGGGGCAAGCTATGGCGAGGTCTTTGATCAAGCCGTTGCGAGTAAAATATTGAACGCTGATGTGAGTGCAATGCCGGCCGTGAGGTTGAAAAAATTACTTCATGGCAGAGTGGATTGTGCTTTGGTTGGGAGTGGCCAAATTGGTCTTGATAGTATTGTGGATGCAGACCCGGAGTTAAAAGCCAATAAAGCGCAATTTGTGATTTTAAAACAACCGCTGGTTAAAGATACTTTATATCTTGGCTTTGCAAAGAATATGAATATGCTTAAGTATTTGCAATTGTTTAATCAATCTATTGCCGATGCCAAACTTAAAAAAATTATTCCTGAAACCAGTGATTGAAATTTTTTATTGTGTGCACCACTGGTTATTTAACAAGGAGTGCTATAGCGCACTTATAGGCAGCGGCCAAATAAATCCAGAGCTAACTGGTAGCCTCGCATCGCCAATTGCGCGTCATAGCGAAGGCCTTCATCACGCATAAAAGCATGCTGACCATTCACTTCGTGCCAGCTGAAATTAAGCCCAGCTTCGCTCATCTTTTGATAAACCAAGGCACGGCCTGTAGCGGGGATGTGCGGATCTTGCTTGCCCCAGAACATCATCAATTCGCCAGAAATATCTGCCAATTTATCCATGCTGTGTTGGCCGGGCTGGTTTGGAATCGCATTGGAATGCAGGTCTGTTGCGTAAAAGCAGGCAGTGGCTTTCACTTGGGGCTGCAAGGCGGCGCGAAAAGCTAAGTGGCCACCAATACAAAAACCCATTGCGCCAATTTGCCCATTACACCAAGGCTGATTGGCCAGCCATGTAATCATGGCTTGATTGTCACTGTCGTAGCCTTCTACTGATTTACTCGCCTTGTCGCCATTACCCTTATCGCTGCCCGCCTGATCATAAGCGAGCACTGTGCCGATGGGGTTTAGCTCATGGAATATCTCAGGCACGATAACCGCATAACCATGCCCCGCCATGAGCCGCGCCGAGCGCTCAATCGGGCCGGTTTGTTGAAAAATCTCTGAATAAAGCAAAATCGTCGGATAGGCTTTATCGCCTTCAGGGCGATGCACATAAGTGCGCATCATGCCGGTTGGAGTAGGCAGATCAACAACGTGTTTCTGAATAATCATGGTTTTTCCTGCGTGTAATATAAAAACCAAAAAGGTCTGTACCTGCAGACCTGCGTTTTCATAAGCTATTACATATTCGGATAATTCGGGCCGCCGCCGCCTTCTGGTGTAACCCATGTGATGTTTTGCATGGGGTCTTTAATGTCGCAGGTTTTGCAATGAATGCAGTTTTGCGCGTTAATTTGCAGGCGCGGGCTGCTGTCGCTTTTGATGATTTCATACACACCCGCCGGGCAGTAGCGGCTTTCGGGTGAGTTGTAGTCTTTTAAATTAACGCTGATTGCAAGGCTCGCATCGGCCAGACGTAAATGGCAGGGCTGGTTTTCTTCGTGGTTTACGTTTGATATATAAACTGACGACAGCTTATCAAAGCTCACCTTGCCATCCGGCTTAGGATAGTTAATCGGTGTGCATTCGTTCGCAGGCTTCAGGCAGGCATGGTCTGGTTTTTTATGACTAAAAGTCCAAGGCAGGCGCACACCGAAGCTGGCCAGCCACATCTCGAAACCACCGTACATTGAACCAAAAATATTGCCGAATTTTGACAAAGCCGGTTTGATATTTCTGACTTTATCTAAATCTTGCCAAACCCAAGAGGCTTTAATCGCTGCCGGATAAGCAACTAGCTCATCACTGCTGCGGCCAGCAACCAGCGCTTCAACAACGGCCTCGGCAGCCAGCATGCCGCTCTTCATGGCATTGTGCGTGCCTTTGATGCGTGGCACATTTAAAAAGCCCGCCGCACAGCCGATCAGCGCGCCACCGGGGAAAGTCAGCTCAGGAATCGATTGCAGGCCGCCTTCAGAAATCGCCCTTGCGCCGTAGCTTAAGCGCTTGCCGCCTTCAAACAGGCCGCGAATGCTTGGGTGCGTTTTAAAACGTTGGAACTCATCAAAGGGGCTGAGATGCGGATTGCTGTAGTTCAAATGCACTACAAAGCCAACGGCCACCAAGTTGTCTTCTAAGTGATAAATATAAGAGCCACCGCCAGTGCTGTTATCCAGCGGCCAGCCCTGTGTATGGCTGACAAGGCCCGCTTGATGCTGGCCGGGGGCAACTTGCCACAACTCTTTAAAGCCGATGCCGTATTTTTGCGTATCGGCGTGATCGCGCAAATTAAACTGCGCTTCCAGCACCTTAGTCAGCGAGCCACGCACACCTTCGCCGATCAGTGTGTATTTAGCGTGCAGCTCCATGCCGGGTGCGAAATCGGCTTTTTGCTTGCCCGCTTTATCTAATCCCATATCCCCTGTTACCACGCCTTTTACTGCGCCGTTCTCGTGGTAAAGCACATCGGCGGCGGTAAAGCCTGGGTAGATTTCTACACCAAGGCCCTCGGCTTGTGTCGCAAGCCAGCGGCAAATATTGCCAAGGCTGACGATGTACGCGCCGTGGTTATTCATTAGCGGTGGCAGCAGTGGGTTGGGGATGCGGAAAGCTTGGTCTTCATCCAGCAACATAAAGCGATCATCTGTGACCGGCGTTTTAAGCGGTGCGCCCAGTGCTTTCCAATCCGGGATCAGCTCATCCAGTGCAATTGGATCAATCACCGCGCCGCTGAGGATATGCGCGCCCACTTCTGCGCCTTTTTCCAAAATACAGACGCTGATTTCCTGGTTTTCTTTGGCTGCCAACTGCTTAATGCGAATTGCCGCAGATAAGCCAGCCGGGCCAGCGCCCACAATCAAAACATCGTATTCCATCACATCGCGGGTGATTGCTTGCATGGGTGTTCCTTGTTGCATTGTATTTAATATATGGCAGGGCGTTTTCCCTGCAACAGGGGGCGCATTATCGCACAAGGCGAAGTCTTGTTGAGCGGCGGCGCTTTGCTTAGCGTCAAACTAAATGGCAAACTCTTTGTTACTCATAAAGGAAGTCTTATGCTGGAAATCATTCAGGCTGATTTATCCCACCCACAGCATGCCGAGGCGGTGGTGTATTTATTAAACCAATATGCGCTCGATCCTATGGGCGGCCATGAGGCTTTGTCATCCTTTGCTCAGGCCCATTTGATTACCGAATTAAAAAAGCGCAGCACCGTGCATATCGTACTGGCGTTTAACGATGGTGCTCCAGCCGCTTTAGCTATTTGTATGGAGGGCTTTTCAACCTTTGCCTGCATGCCGCTGCTTAATATTCATGATTTTGCGGTGCATCCTGATTTTCGTGGGCAAGGGATTTCTAAGCTGATGATGGCTAAGGTGATAGAGATTGCGCGTGGCCTAGCTTGTTGCAAAATTACTTTAGAAGTACTGGAAGGCAATGCACCTGCTTATTCACTCTATAAAGCAGTTGGCTTTGTAAATTATGAACTAAACCCAAAACTAGGCCACGCATTGATGATGCAGCTAAAGTTAGTTTAATCGTTCTTTTAGGCAATAGACGTTGCTTAGTAGTCAGCTAATCCTTGTTTAAATCACGAATAGTGGCGTCGGTGTTTTTATCTCCCCTGAGACAAGCCGATCGAGGAATAAACGGGGCGGAGGGGTCGTCAATTCGTGTTTGAGCGAAGCGAGTTGAATTGACGCCGACTCGTTTATCCGCAGAGAGGAAACCGCGCGAAGCGGGGCGCTACTTCGAGTCGCTTGGCTTCGTTTCTTGGCGACGCAAGAAAGGAAGGTCCAGCGGGACGCCCGCACCAAAATTAACGTGCCGAAGGCACTAAAAAACAATTGTTGTACAACATCGTTTACGCAACAGACACAGGACGCGTACCATAGCCGCCCTTAAGCCTTACAGGCAGGATGACAATATGAATGCTGGATTAACAGACGACGAATTTGAAGCGCTTAAAGAAGTAAGCCGTGGCTTAAAAAGCAAAAGGCTGAGCCCCTTGGTGTTGAAGCATGCCAAGCTTCTTTCGGGCCTTAAATACGTAGATTACGGCCGTAACGGCATTATGAAAATCACCGAAAGAGGCACGCAAACGCTGTTTATGAAGCATTGCATCGATGGCTTGCGCAAAATTGCAGCAAATCCTATTGCGTTGCTTGATGCCAATGTTAAAGAGTTTCTGCTCAAGAAATCCCATATCAGCTCGATTGAAGGCGCAGTAGGTTACGAGATTACGCCTAAGGGCGCAGAGTCTTTGGCTGATATTGACGCGCAAAAAAGGTAAAACGGTTCAGGTGGGGCTGGAGCTAGCGGTTTATCTGAGCTGAACGTTATAGCTTATCAATGAACTATGCGGCTCACGTTAGAAGGGCCGTTTTATGTTTGATTCGAGGTGTCGTTTTATTGCAAATAGCCTTTTATTCATGTCGCTTGAAAAGAAGTGAGAAGCAATAGGCAGTAATAAACGACCAATAACACCACCCTTTAATTCAAAGTGGTATGTAAAAGTTAATTTTGACCTTTGCTTGTCGATTTCCTTTACGTTCCAAGCGCCGCTGAACCGTTTAAGGATAAATGGGCCTTTGATCATCGTGACAGCGGCTACGTGGGGGCGGTTAAACGAAATATAGCGTGAGATCATCACTGATCCATATCGGTTTTGGCAGAATGAATCGACGCCAATATCCGCTTCGTTAGCATTGCCAAGCAGATAAGCTTTAGCAAGGTATGAATCCCAATCAAGGCGTTTTGCATAGTCTTGCGTCAGATCAAACACTTCTTCTTGTGGTCGATTTATCTCAATTTGGCGTTTTATGGTTTTCATAAGAGCTCCTTACTGCGGTATTGCCAATCTAGGAAAATCCATTTTTACCCATTCTTTTGTTTTAGCCGTCAAGGTATAAGCCTTTTTTAGGGCTTTAGAATAATCTGATCACTGCTCGTCACCCCAGCCGCAACTTCTTTGCAGCGCTCAATAAACAGCGCCATGCCGGGGGTAATGTACTTTTGCTTATGCCAGATAAAGTGAAATTGCCGTTTAAAATCTAAGCCCGCCACGGGGATTTCGACCAGACTGCCGCGCCGGAAAGCTTCTTTTAAAGCCAGGCGCGAAATACAGGCGATGCCCATGCCGGACTCCACTGCGCGTTTAATCGCCTCGGTATGCTCCAGCGCCAAGCGGATATTGAGCTGAGATAAAACATGGCGCATGCCGTGCTCAAACGTTTGCCGTGTGCCCGAGCCGGTTTCGCGGGCAATCCATGGCGTGGCGACCAGATCATCTAGTGTCACTACCGCCTTGTGGCTGAGCGGATGGTCGGGTGCGGCAAAAATCACTAGCTCGTCTGCAACCCAGGATTGCGCCGCTAAATCAGGATGCGAGCAATCGCCCTCGATCAGCCCAAAATCCAGCTCGAATTCTGCGACTTTTTTAACAATATTGGCGGTGTTGTGCACGTCCAGATCGATGCGGCAACCGGGGTGGTTTTGCATAAATTCGCCGATCAAGAGCGTGGCGAGGTAATTACCGATGGTCAACGTCGCCCCGATGCGCATTGGGCCAAAGCCTGCTTTCCCTTCAAATAGTGCTTCAATTTCATGGGCGCGATCGAGCAGCTCGATGGCGCGCGGCAAAATAATATGCCCCAGCTCATTGAGTTGTAATTTTTTACCTATTCGATCAAACAGTTTGATCTGAAACTGCCGCTCAAATTCGGTGAGCGAGGTGCTGGTGGCCGATTGGCTCATCCCCAAATGCTCCGCCGCACGAGAAACATTCTCTGCACGGGCCACGGCGGTAAATACTTCGAGCTGTCTGAGGGTGTAGTTCATGGGGTATCTGGATTTGCGGCGTTAAAATCTGAAAAAGATCTGTAGACACAGAGGAAAAAAGCAGTACACAGAGAACACAGAGAAAGGCTGAGTTTAAAATCGAGGCGCAGCCTGTTTAGCCTCGTTTAAATGTGTTTTTCTCGGGTTTCTCTTGGTTTTCTTGTCTTATTTCTCAGTGTTCTCTGTGTCCTAAGATTTTTGCATTGTTTATAATACATGCCTTTAAAGCATGCATATCTGGAAAATGGAATATCTTTATCAAAGATTGGTATTTACCAGATATTCTACCTTGCCCTACAATGTGCGGCAAATAGGAGGGATTTATGAAGGTTCTCGTCGCGGTTAAGCGTGTAGTGGATTACAACATCAGGCCACGCATCAAGGCTGATGGATCGGATGTGGATATTGCTGGCGTTAAGATGAGCATCAATCCCTTCGACGAAATTGCCGTAGAAGAAGCATTGCGCCTGAAAGAGCGCGGTGTGGTTACAGAAATTGTGGCCGTCACTATTGGTACGGTCGCATGTCAGGATGTATTACGCCATGCCTTGGCGATGGGTGCAGATCGGGTGATCTTGCTTGAGAGTGATCTTGAGCTGCAACCGCTAGGCGTGGCCAAATTATTAAAAGCAATCGTCGATAAAGAGCAGCCAAGCCTCGTGATTTTAGGCAAGCAGGCGATTGACGATGATGCGGGCCAAACTGGCCAGATGCTGGCGGCATTGATGAATGCAGGCCAAGGCGCGTTTGCTTCCAGCATTACCGTAGCCGATGGCGAAGCGCTGGTAGTGCGTGAAGTGGATGGCGGTACAGAAACCGTGGCGCTTAAATTGCCTGCGGTGATTACTGCAGATTTACGCTTGAACGAGCCGCGCTTTGTAAAACTGCCTAATTTAATGATGGCGAAGAAAAAGCCGATTGAAACCATTGCCGCTAGCGATCTGGGCGTGGACGCCGCGCCGCGCTTAAAGCTGCTTAAAGCCGCTGAGCCAGCGGAGCGTAAAGCGGGTATTAAAGTTGCCAATGTGGCTGAATTAGTCAGCAAGTTGCGTGAAGTAGGGGCTATCTAAAATGACTGTATTGATTCTGGCCGAACACGACGGCAAGCAAATTAAAAAAGCCACTCGCCAAGCCGTAACGGCTGCGGCGGCATGGAACGCCCCTATTCATCTGGTAGTGCTGGGTCATGGCTTGGATGCAGTAACGGCAGAAGCCGCTAGCATCGCAGGCGTCAGCGAAGTGATTCGTGTGGATGCACCTGCTCTGGCGCACGCGCTGGCCGAAGATGTGGCAGCGCTGCTGCTTGATTTGGCTCCAAAGTACCAAGTGATTTTAGCGCCGCATTCAGCTGCCGCAAAAAATGCCCTGCCACGTGTGGCTGCGCTGCTTGATGTGGCCATGATTTCTGATGTGATCAGCATTAGCGCCCCAGCGACTTATATCCGCCCAACTTACGCCGGTAGTGTGCTCACTACGGTAGAAAGCAGCGATGGGGTGCAAGTACTTACTGTGCGGGCAACAAGTTTTGATGCCGCAGGCAATGGCCCTGCCGCAAATATTGTGGATCACGCTGCACCTGCTGCTCAAACACAAGCGCGTTTTGTATCTGCAACCCATACAGTGAGCGATCGCCCTGAGCTGACTTCTGCTCGGGTGGTGATTACCGGCGGCCGTCCGCTAGAAACACGCTTTGATGCGATTTTAAACCCGCTGGCCGCTAAGCTAGGCGCTGCCATTGGTGCAACGCGTGCCGCTGTGGATGCAGGCTATGCACCGAATGAGATTCAGGTTGGCCAGACCGGCACAGTTGTTGCGCCAGAGCTATATATTGCCGCAGGTGTATCGGGCGCAGCCCAGCATTTAGCCGGGATGAAAGACAGTAAAGTGATTGTGGCGATTAATTTGGACCCTGATGCAGCGATTTTCCAAGTGGCTGATTTTGGTTTAGTTGCCGATCTATTCGAAGCCGTGCCTGCGCTGACTGCTGCGCTGGCTTAAACGTGTAGGGCGGGAGCAAGCCGCCAGCGTATTACTTATTTGAAACGGCGGGTTCCAACCCGCCCTACGTTATTGAAAAGAGAAAAACATGAGCGCTTTTGCTACCGAACACGTGTTATCGGTTCGCCACTGGAACGATACCTTGTTCAGCTTTACCACTACGCGCGATGATTCGCTGCGTTTTGAGAATGGCCAGTTTGTGATGATTGGCCTAGAAGTAAACGGCAAGCCGCTGATGCGTGCTTACTCGATTGCTAGCCCGAATTACTCCGAAACTTTGGAGTTTTTCAGTATTAAAGTGCAAGACGGCCCGCTGACGTCCCGTCTGCAACACTTGAAAGAAGGCGACCCACTCCTAGTTAGCCGTAAGCCGACAGGTACTTTGGTGCTGAGCGATTTAAAGCCCGCCAAGAATCTCTATTACCTTTCAACAGGTACCGGTCTTGCGCCATTTATGAGCTTGATTCAAGACCCAGACGCTTACGAGCAATACGAAAAAATCATTTTGGTACACGGTGTGCGCACAGTGAGCGAGCTGGCTTATGCCGACTTTATTGAAAAAGAGCTGCCACACAATGAGTTCTTTGGCGATGCCGTAAGAGAGAAGCTGATTTACTACCCAACGGTGACGCGTGAGCCATTCCGTAACCAAGGTCGTTTAACTGATTTGTTTGAATCGGGTAAATTGGAACGCGATATCGGCCTGCCACCGCTCAACCCAGAAACAGACCGCGCCATGCTTTGCGGCAGCCCAGCCATGCTGAAAGACACTTGCGCGTTACTCGATGCGCGTGGTTTCCAAGTCTCTAAGCGCATCGGCCAGCCTGGTGATTACGTGATTGAGCGTGCTTTTGTAGAGAAGTAAGCAGGATTTAAAGCAGAGATAAAATGGCCACATTGTGGCCATTTTTTTTGTGGCGTACAAAGAGGGGCTTATCATCTAGCCTACTGATAATTTATTTAAGATGAGTCGCTTATGTATATTGGAGAGCTTGCTAAGTTGACGGGTGCATCGCCCAAGGCCATCCGGCACTATGAGGCGCTGGGTTTGCTGGGTGCGGTACAGCGCTCTGGGGCTTATCGGGTTTATGCTGATCGCGATGTGTTGTTGCTTCGTTTAATCAGGCAGGCGCAGGGGCTGGGGTTTAAGTTGTCTGAGCTACATTTTTTAAAAAGCACTCAAAGTCAGCCAGATTGGCAGCAATTAGAGCAATTGCTGGCCAGTAAGCGGCTTAGTATTGTTGCTGAAATAAAGCGTCTTGAGCAGCTGGATAGCCAGCTAGAGGCACTTAGTTTGGAAATCAGCGCCTGCCCGGAAATACAGGCTAGCCTAGCAGATTGTATTGCTTGACTCTGCCCCTGAGGGCAAGCTTTAGCATGTCCTTTTTTTGAAAAGGGCAGTGCAATGAAAACCTTAGTGATTCTTGGTCATCCCTCAGCGGATAGTTTGTGCGGCGCTTTGGCCGAGGCCTATACACAGGCAGCGCTTCAGGCGGGCAAAGAGGTGCGGCAGATTAGGCTGGGCGATTTGCAATTTGACCCCGTGCTACATAAAGGCTACACGCAGATTCAGCCACTGGAGCCTGATTTGCTGGCGGCGCAGCAAGTTCTACTTTGGGCTGAGCATTTGGTGTTTGTTTACCCGATTTGGTGGGGGGCCATGCCTGCCTTGATGAAAGGGTTTATCGATCGAATTTTCTTGTCGGGATTCGCTTTCAAGTATCGAGTCAATTCATTGCAATGGGATAAATTGCTGGCAGGGCGCAGCGCGCATTTATTAGTGACGATGGATTCACCGCCTTGGTATTTTCGCTGGATTTACCGCATGCCTGGCCATCATCAGATGAAGAAAACCATCCTGGAGTTTAGCGGTGTCAAGCCAGTGCGCATTTCTAGCTTTGGGCCTGTGGTGGGTTCGACCATTAAGCGGCGAGAACAATGGCTGGGCGAGGTGCGGCGTGCAGCTGCCGCCTAGGCTAAGTTATTTTTTTGCAAATATGGATTGCCTGGCGGCTTCGCTAACCGCCAGCACCGCCGGATGAGTGAGGCGTCTTTCTACTGAAATAGCGTAGTAATTTACGACTACAGACTTGATATGGCCGATTAGCTCGGCTCCTTGTTGTTTTTGGATTTCTTCTTCCATGATGGCCGGAGCAGGAAACACACCTGCACCGGCTCTGCCAAATGCTTTCATCAGGGCGCTATCATCAAATTGCCCGACAATTCGCGGCTGCAGATCTTGTTCTTGAAACCAGCGCAGCAGCGGCGTTTGCACCGCTACTTTATCGCCTGGTAGTAGCAAGGGGGCGCCATTGAGCGAGCGAGGGAACCCTTCACGATAACGGGCCGCAAGCTCTGGCACCGCGTAGAGGGCAATGCCGCACTGCCCAAGTGAGTGGTTATAGCCTTTTACGCCCAGCTCGGATGGCAATGGCTGATCGGCGATGACTAAATCTAATTTATGGATGGCGAGCTCGGCAAATAAGCGCTCCAGCTTGTCTTCATAGCAAATCAGCCGCACCGGCTCAGCCAAGGCGATGGCGGGGGCGAGGAGTTGATAGGCGATGGATTTTGGTACGGCATCGGCCACGCCGACTCGAAATGATTGCTCGGTGCTACCTCTCTTGAGTGTTTGCTCTAGCTCGTTACCAATCTGAAAAATCTCCCGGGCATGCTCATTGGCCATTTTTCCGGCTGAAGTCAGCTCTAGTCGGCGACCGGTGCGGCGAAATAAATCTGTGCCTAAGGAGCGTTCTAACTCTGCCAGCTGGCCGCTGATGGTTTGCGGGGTGAGGTGTAGCTGTTCGGCTGCACGGGTAATGCTGCCTGCTTTGGCAACGCTCCAGAAGTAATAAAGCTGCTTATAGTTGAGCATAATGGCTTTTTCCATCAAGTTTTTACGATTAATACGCAAAGAATAATCTGTTTTTCTTTGTGTAAAAGCAAGGCTAGAATGACTAAGTTGTTTTCCTTTATTACTTTTAAGGCCGCAGTAGGGTCCGCTCTGATACAGAGGCCTTAATCTGGCGGATGCTTGAAATGACCGGTCGTATATCCGAAGGCATGGCTTGTAAGGGGGAAGGATAAACGCGGTAAGCTTACAGCTTAGCCTATGTGTGGAATCGTGCTTGTTGCTACAGGCAGGTTTATTGATGGGGTAAGGGGAAAGCGTAAATCTTATTGTTGGGCTTGAGTTACGTTTGGCTATGTGAATTAAAGCTGCTCTGTGTTGGCTTGTCTGATAAAAGCATGCAGAGGAGAGGTAAGGGGTTATCCATGAAAAGGATGGGGGCATTTTTTTTAAGCAATTTGGCTATGATGCTTTTGCTTGTGCTTGCTTTTTACGCCCTTCGCCTTGATTTATACGGGTCTGCACTACCATCACTATTGAATTTTATTGCTTTGGCTGGAGCGTCTTTGCTCTGCGCTTATTGTGCTTTTTTTATTTCAAGATACAAAGCCCGGCAATCACTCGCCACGAAATTTATCGAAACGCCCCGTAACCCGATGGAAGACTGGTTGTTAGGCATCGTTGCACAACAAGCCAGGCAGGCTGGAATTCGCAGCCCCAAAGTGGGTATTTATGATTCTGTGGATATCAATGCGTTTGCCTCAGGCATAAACCGCAGCATGATTGCGGTATCAAGCGGCATGTTGTGCTTTATGCCAAGGGATGAGACCGAAGCGGTGCTAGGGCATGAAATCAGCCATCTTGCGCGACATGATATGTCTAGGCTGATTGCGTATCAGGGGGCGCTAAACCTAGGCCTGTTTTATTTTTCCGTATTAAGTGCTTACGGCATATCAGGGTTGTTTTTTAATCAGACTGGCGAAATGGCCTTACTGATGATGATGCTAGGTGCTGAGCTGTTTTTTAGTGTCTTGGTGGTGTTGCTGCTGATGCGCTTTTCCCGCCAACTGGAGTTTCGGGCTGATGCAGGAGGAGCGGCGCTATCCAAAAGAGCTGCAATGATTGCAGCGCTGGAGCGCTTAAATAGCGAGCGCTGGTGGCCTCCGCCGGAAAAAATGGCGGTATGTGGCATTAAAGGCAGCATCAGTAGCGGGCTAAGACATTTATTGATGTCGCACTCCACGCTGGGTGAGCGTATTAGCCTGCTTAAACGTGGGTATTAAATTGCAGTTAGGTGTGGTTTGAGTAAGGGCCTTCCGGCCTTTTTGATAATGTATTTTAAAGAGGAGTATCAATGTGAATGCAGCCATCTCAATAGGTGAGCCGTGGATGTGGGCCGCCTTTATAGGTTTTGTGCTGGTGATGCTTGCCCTTGATTTATTTGTTTTTGGCGGCAGCAAGGTACATAAAGTCAGCGTAAAAGAAGCTTTAAGCTGGTCTTTGGTTTGGGTGAGCTTAGCGCTGCTGTTTAATGCCGGCATGTGGTGGTATTTAAATGGCACGGTAGGGGCAGAGATTGCTGATCGCAAGGCTTTAGAATTCTTTACTGGCTATTTGATCGAGAAATCGCTCTCTGTTGATAATGTCTTTGTCTTCTTGCTGATCTTTACAGCCTTTAATGTACCTGCTGAATTTCAGCGCCGCGTCTTGGTTTATGGCGTGCTGGGCGCATTGCTGATGCGGGCAGTGATGATTTTGGCTGGCGCATGGGTTGTGCAAGAATTTAGCTGGGTGCTTTATCTGTTTGGCGCATTCTTGCTGGTAACAGGTGTTCGGATGTTGTTTGTGGCAGAAGAAGAGCCGGATATGACTAAGAACCCAGTGCTTAAGATTGCGCGTAAATATCTGCGTGTTTCTGATGACCATCATGGCGAAAAGTTTGTAGTGAAGAAAGATGGCATTCGCTATTTCACGCCGCTATTTTTGGTGCTGATCTTGGTTGAAATCTCGGATGTGGTATTTGCGGTTGATTCTATTCCGGCTATTTTTGCAATTACAACCGATCCATTTATTGTCTTTACTTCTAATATATTCGCGATTATGGGTTTGCGAGCTTTGTATTTCCTATTGGCGGATATGGCCGATCGCTTTCACTTATTGCAATATGGTTTGGCCTTGGTGCTGGCCTTTATCGGTACCAAAATGCTGATCATGCCTTGGTTCCATATGCCTATTGCCGTTTCATTAACGGTGGTTGCGGGCTTAATTGGCGGTAGCGTGATTGCTAGTTTGTATATGACACGTAATCAGGCCAAGTAAGTAGCGCCTTGATTTAAGGCGCTAGATTGGATGTGAAACTGACGGCGGCTCATACAGAGCCGCCGTCTTTGCTGCTGTATACTGCGGTCAAGGCTCTTAGCCACCTTTTATATGACCATAGCGAAGCCATGACTGAATCCCTGATCGACTCCCCGGACCTTTCCTTAATTAACGATTATCTACAAAGCTATCACGCTACCTTGGTGACGACTGATGGCTGTTACGCTGTTTCGGTGCAGGGGGTAATCGAGCTGGCTGGGCGGCAGATTGCTTATCATCTGGTTCCTGATGAAGGCTTTTTGGGAAAAAGCAGCAAGTGGCGCAAGCTCGATACTGCCGCACGTTTTGCCATGCTTAAAGCGCGCTGGAATGACGAGGCCCGCGCCAAGTTAGAAGCGCAGCTTGCGCACTGTGCCGAACAAGTGCTGGCGATTGCCCGCGATTTTGATCTCGACCCCACCGCAACGCTGACGGCGTTTCAGGCTAAATACGAGCTGGCGCGTTTCCGTTGCCAACTGGCACTGGATCGGATCGATGCGCTGAAAGGCGGCAAGGCGGCCACGCGCCAGGCAGACAAAACCCATAATGCAGTGAATTTATCGCTGTATCCCGAATCATTTACCGTAGCGCAAGCCATGCCACGGCACTTTATTGCCATTCTTGGCCCGACCAATTCGGGTAAAACCCACGCGGCCATGCAGCATTTGATGAAAGCCAAGTCTGGCGTATATCTGGCCCCGCTGCGTTTGTTGGCTTTAGAAAATTACCGTCGTTTAACAGACGCGGGTGTGGCGGTCAGCCTGATTACTGGCGAGCAAAGAAAGCTGCACCCCGA